>JBBRCN010000114.1:0-12304 GCA_038204775.1 Burkholderiales bacterium
GAGTTCCTGATCACCGGCACCGACGGCGGGCCGACACCCAAAAGCGCGCGCCAGTACGAGGTGACCACCGACGTGGCGGTGGGCCAGATGCGGCAGATCGACTTCCTGGCCGACGAAGAGGGCGACTGGGCCTTCCACTGCCACAAGAGCCACCACACGATGAACGCGATGGGGCACGACGTGCCGACCATGATCGGCGTCGACCACCGCGACGTGGCGCGGCAGATCACGAAGCTCATCCCCGACTACATGGTGATGGGCGAGCGCGGCATGAAGGACATGACCGAGATGGAGATGCCGTTGCCCGACAACACGGCCGCCATGATGGCCGGGCAGGGCCCGTTCGGCGCCGTCGGCATGGGCGGCATGTTCAGCGTGGTGAAGGTGCGCAAGGACCAGAAGCGCGGCGACTACAGCGACCCGGGCTGGTACCAGCACCCGCCGGGCACGGTGGCCTACGAGTTCACAGGCGCCTTGCCGGACCCGGCTCGCTTCAAGGCCGACGCCAGCCCTGGCCCTGGCTCCATGCCGTCGATGGGCAAGCCTGCCCAGGAGATCGAAGTCAAGGTGCGCAAGCCTGCGGGCGGCCACTCGGGTCACTGACGGCCTGCAGAACCCGGAACACACGTCACACGATCGGTACTGCTGATCGCCACCACCCAAGGAGAGTCACATGAACACACCCACACACCCGATCGGCCGCCGTGCCGCCATCACGCGCATGGCGGCAGCCGCCGCTGCCGCGACGATGCCTTTGATGGCCACCAATGCAGGGGCCCACACCGACAAGCCGCACGCGCCCAAGGCGGGCCCGGTGCGCAAGGAACAGAAGGACTGGGGCATTGCCGGCGATGCCAGGAGTGCAAAGCGCAGCATCGCGGTCGGCATGGCCGACAACATGCGTTTCACGCCTGAGCGCATCGAGGTGCGGCAGGGCGAGACACTGAAGTTCGTGGTCCGCAACACCGGCCGGGTGATGCACGAGTTCGTCATCGGCACGAAGGCCGAGAACGCCAAGCACGCCGAGATGATGGTGAAGTTCCCGAACATGGAGCACGACGAGCCGTACATGGCGCATGTGGCACCCGGCAAGACCGGCGAGATCGTCTGGACCTTCAACCGCGCCGGTGAGTTCGAGTTCGCCTGCCTGATCGCCGGTCACTACCAGGGCGGCATGGTGGGCACGATCACGGTCGGGGCGGGCAAGGCATGAGACGGCGGCACGCATTGGCGACGCTGCTCGGCGCAGCCGCAGCGCTGTCGGCCCCCGCGGTGCTTCGGGCGCAGGGCCAGGCGCAGGGTCAGGCGGTGCTGGTCGAGGTCTGGAAGAGCCCGACCTGCGGCTGCTGCACGGACTGGATCACCCACCTGCAAGCCAACGGCTTCCGCGTCAAGGTCAACGATGTGGGCAACACCGCGGCCCGCGCACGGCTGAAGGTGCCCGTGAAGCTGGGCTCGTGCCACACGGCATGGGTGGGTCGCTACGCGATCGAGGGACATGTGCCGGCGGCCGACATCCGGCGGCTGCTGAAGGAGCGCCCCGATGCGATTGGCCTGGCCGTTCCAGGCATGCCACTCGGCTCTCCGGGCATGGACGGCCCTGCCTACGACAACCGGCAGGACCCCTACGACGTGCTGCTCATCGCCCGCGACGGCAGCACCCAAGTTTTCAACAGTTACTTCAAGCAAAAGGAACGCTCATGAACCCACAACGACTTTTCATCCGCGCCACGGGCCTGGCTCTCGTGCTTTCGGCCGCGGCCATGTCGCCGGCTTGGGCTGCGAGCCATCAAGGTGGCCACAGTACGCATGGCGATCACGGCAAGCCGACTGCGCAGGCCGCCAGCGGCGACATGAGCGACGGTGAGGTGCGCAAGGTCGACAAGGAAGCAGGCAAGCTCACGCTGAAACACGGCGAGATCAAGAACCTGGACATGCCGGGCATGACGATGGTCTTCGTCGTCAAGGACAAGGCCATGCTCGACACGCTGAAGGCTGGCGACAAGATCAAGTTCAAGGCGATCAACGACGCCGGCAAGTTCACGGTGACCGAGATCGCGACTGCCAAGGCGCCGTAAGCGCTGATGACTCGATCGCCGGACGGGCCGCACGAGGCCAACAGACCTGCATTCACCGTGGGAGTTTTCGTGACCAAACGCATGTTGATCATCGCCAGCATCCTGCTGGCCTCGGCGGCGCCCATGGCTCACGCAGAGATCGTCGAGATCGTTTGGAGCGGCGGCGGCGCTTTCACGCAAAGCAAGCGCATTGCCCCTGGAAAGTTCGTCGAGGTCTGCGGCAAACTGCCGGCCGGCGTGAATGTGGCGTGGTCGTTTGAAGCCAGCGGCCCGACCGACTTCAACATCCACTACCACGTGGGCAAAGAGGTGGTGTTCCCGGCAAAGATGGCGCAGGTCGCTCGTGGACAGGACACTTTGCGAGTCAAGGTCGAGCAGGATTACTGCTGGATGTGGAGCAACAAGTCTGCGGAGCCTGTGGTCCTGAAAGCCAGCTTGCAGCGCTGATGGTTGTCTCGAAGCCTGGACGGCGCAGGAGGCGCACGTCCGGGCATCGCATCTGCTGCATGTTCTGTCCAGCTCTCATCATCGGCGCGCGCAGTCGGCGCAGACTCTGCACTACGCTTCCAACGTTCAAGCCCACTGCCATGCGCCTGTCCGCCATCACCTTTCGCATTCACCGCTGGCTGGGCTGGCTCATCGGCGTGCAGGTGCTGGTGTGGGTCAGCGGCGGCGTGGTCTTCTCGCTGGTGCCTTTCCAGGCCTGGGTCAAGGGCGGCGACAGGGTCAGGCCGCCCGCCATCGTGCTGCCTGCCGGTTGGGCCGAGCATGCGGCACCTCAACTGCAGGTGGCGGCAGCACGCGCCGACGTGACCGCCGTTGCGGCGGTGGCCACACCGCATGGCCCGGCGCTGCGACTGAGTTACCGCAGCGGCATTGCGCCTGCCGTCGTGCCGCTGGATGGCAGTGCCTGGGTCGCGCCCGACGCCGCTGCGGTACGGCGCTTCGGGGCGTCGCTGTACCAGGGGCCGGCCGGCGTGCTGGCGGTGGAGCGCCTGGTCAGCGTGCCGCAGCGCTTGGGCATCGTGGCCGAAACCGGCGGCCGTGGCGACCTCTGGCGGCTGCGCTTCGACGATGCGCTGGCCACGCGCATCTACCTGGATGGCCGCACCGGCGAATTTGTCACCTCGCGCAACGAAGCCTGGGTCTGGTACGACTTCTTCTGGCGCCTGCACATCATGGACTACGAGAGCGGCGAGGGCTTCAACGGCATCCTGCTGCGCGCGGCCTCGGTGGCAGCCTGGATGCTGGTGATCGCCGGCGCCGTGCTGGCGGCGCTGGCGGCGCGCCGAACATGGCGGGTGCGTTCGAAGGCGCGGCGCGGCTGAGCTCTTTGTCGGTGGAACGACGGGTCATGTGCTCGGCCAGGAGGCAGGGTGTCCGCTGCGCCACTACTTGACCGTGAAGCGAACCGTGATGGACTTCTTCTGCGCGGTCGTCAGGGCGGCCACCACCTTGGCGCCGGGGCCCAGCTTGACGCCCTGGGCCTCGAGCTTGTCGCCGGTCACGGCCAGCGCGGCTTCTGCCTTCTCGGTGCCGTTGAGAACCGTGAGCTTGCCCATCATGCCCGTTGGGGCCATCGGCTTGCCGTGGTCTTCGACGTAGATCGCAGCGCCGGTGGGTGTGGCCACGAGCTCGAACCCGAGGTCGCTGGCCGTGGCAACCACGCCGCCGTGTTTGGCTTTGGCGCCGCCGTGGGCCCATGCGGCGTTGAACGACAACGCGGCCAGGGACAGCGCGATCATGGGCAACAGTTGCTTCATCATTCTTTCAGCACTCCTTCGAAGGTGCGGCGCACTGGTGCAGGCGGCGCCGCCAAGCCTGATTTCAGGTCAAAACGCTTCCTGCGCCGTGGTGGCCGCTGGCGTTGTCGTTGTCGCCGGCTCTGGCGCGGTCAGTCGGTGCGTGGCGCGTTCGCCAAACAGCCGATACAACACTGGCGTGAGCAAGGTGTCGAGCAATGTCGAGCTGACCAGCCCACCGAAGATCACCACCGCCACCGGGTGCAGGATCTCCTTGCCCGGGGCGTCGGCGGCCAGGAGCAGCGGCGTCAGTGCAAACGCTGCCACCAGCGCCGTCATCAACACGGGCGTCAGCCGCTCCAGCGAGCCGCGCACGATCATCGCCTGGCCGAAGCTTTCGTTCTCGAACTTGCACAGGTTGATGTAGTGGCTGATCTTCAGGATGCCGTTGCGCGTGGAAATGCCCGCCAGCGTGATGAAGCCGACCATCGATGCCACCGAAAGCTGCACACCCGCGATCCACATCGCTGCCACCGAGCCGATCAGCGCCAGCGGGATGTTGGCCATGATGATGCCGGCCAATACCACCGACTGGTAGCGTGAATACAGCACCAGGAAGATCATGGCCAGCGACACCACCGACAGGCCGGCGATCAGCTTTGTTGCCTGCTCCTGGGCCTGGAACTGGCCCTCCAGGCTGATGAAGTTGCCCACCGGCAGCGCCGTCTTGGCGACGATGGCCCGGATGTCGCCGATGACGCGGCCCATGTCGCCGCCATCGGTGTTGGCGTAGACGACGATGCGCCGGCGGCCGTTCTCGCGGCCGATCTGGTTGGGGCCATCGGTCTCCTCCACCGTGGCGATGGCCGAGACAGGAACGCGCCCGGCCGGCGTGTCGATCAGCATGCGCGCCAGGTCCTGCGGGCTGCGTTGCTGGTCGGGCAGGCGCAGCACCAGGTCGTAGCGGCGCGGGCCGTCGACGATCTGGGCGCTGTGCGCGCCATCGGTCAGTGCCTGCAGCACGCGGATGGCTTCGCCCGGCGCCAGGCCCATCTGTGCTGCCTTGCGGTGGTCCAGCCGCACGGTGATCTGCGGGATCAGCACCTGCTGTTCGACCGTCAGGTCCACCAGGCCGGGCACGGTGGCCAATTGCCCGCGCAGTTGCTCGGCCAGGCCGCGCAACGTGTCGGTGTCGTCGCCGAAGATCTTGACGGCGATTTGCGCGCGCACGCCCGACAGCAGGTGGTCCAGCCGGTGGCTGATGGGCTGGCCGATGGCCACCTGGGCCGGCAACGTCGACAGGCGTTCGCGGATGTCGGCCATGACGGTTTCGCGGTCGCGCTCGCTTCTCTTCAGATCGACGTCGATCTCGGCCGAGTGCACGCCTTCTGCGTGTTCGTCGAGTTCGGCACGGCCGGTGCGGCGGCCCACCTGCGTGACCTCGGGCACCTGGCGGATGAGCGTTTCGGCGACCGCGCCGACGCGGTTGGCCTCGGCCAGCGCGGTGCCGGGCTGCATCATCAGTCCCAGCACCAGCGAGCCTTCGTTGAAAGCCGGCAGGAAGGCTCGCGGAAACCAGGGCACGCTGGCCGCTGCGCCCGCCACTGCCAGCGCGGCCAGTGCGATGAGCAGCTTGGCGCGGCCGAAGGACCAGGTCAGCAGCTTCGTGTCCTGCCGCTTCAGCCAGGCGACCAGCGGGCTGTCGCCGTGGTCCAGGCGCTTCATCGTCGGCAGCAGGTAGTAGCACATCACCGGCGTGACCGTCATCGACACCAGCATCGACGCACTGATGGAGACGATGTAGGCGATGCCCAGCGGCGTGAACAGCCGGCCCTCGATGCCCGGCAGCGCAAACAGCGGCACGAACACCAGCACGACGATGACCGTGGCGTAGACGATGCCCGAGCGCACCTCGACACTGGCGCGGCGCACCACCTCGAGCAGCGGCACCGGGTAGCCGGCCGCCTTGTTCTGCTTCAGCCGCCGCAGGATGTTCTCGACATCCACCACCGCGTCGTCGACCAGCTCACCGATGGCGATCGCCAGGCCGCCCAGCGTCATTACGTTGATCGACTGCCCCAGCCACTGGAAGACCAGTGCCGTGACGGCCAGCGACAAGGGGATCGCCACCAGCGAGATCACCGTCGTGCGCACGGAGAGCAGGAAGGCGAACAGCACGATGGCCACCATGATGGCGCCGTCGCGCAGCGCCTCGGCCACGTTACCGACGGAGGCCTGGATGAAGTCGGCCTGGCGGAACAGCACGCGCGGTTCGGCCAGGCCCGGCGGCAGGCCCTGCTTGAGTTCCGCCAGCGCGCTTTCGATCTGCGCGCTCAGCTTCACCGTGTCGGCATCAGGCTGCTTCTGCACGCTCAGCACCACGGCCGGCAAGCCGTTGTAGCCGGCGTCGCCGCGCTTGAGCCCTGCCGCGAACGAGACTGTGGCCACCTGCTCCAGCAGGACCGGCCGCCCGTCCTTCCAGGCCACGGCAACGCCCGCCAGGTCTTCGACGCGGTTGCTGCGGCCCAGGTGGCGAATCAGGTATTCGCGGCTGTTCAGGTCGATGAAGCCGCCGCCCGCATTGCCTGCGTAGCCCTTCAGCGCCTGCTCCACCTGGGTCAACGAGACGCCGAACTGCGCCAGCCGAGCGGTGTCGGGTGCCACACGCAGCGTGCGCACCTCGCCGCCGATGGGGATGACCTGCGCGACGCCGGGAATCGACAACAGCCGGGGCCTCAGCACGAAGTCGGCGTACTCGCGCGCCTGCATGGGTGTGGCCGCAGGCGACTTGCCGTCGCCGGGTACCAGCGGCAGTGCCACCAGCATGACCTCACCCATGATCGAAGACACCGGCCCCATCACGGGTGTGATGTCGCCCGGCATCTGCGCGCGCACCAGCGCCAGCCGCTCGGCCACGAGCTGGCGGTTGCGGTAGATATCGGTGCCCCAGTCGAACTCGGCGTAGACGATCGACAGGCCGACGCCCGAAGTCGAGCGCACACGGGTCACGCCCGGCATGCCATTGAGCGCGGTTTCCAGCGGGAAGGTGACGAGTTGCTCTACCTCTTCCGGCGCCATGCCGCCGGCCTCGGTCATCACGGTGATGAGCGGCTTGTTGAGGTCGGGGAAGACGTCGATCGGCGTGCGCCAGGCCGTCATGGCGCCATAGACCATCAACAGCGCTGCCACCGCCAGCACGAACAGGCGGTTATGCAGGCTGGTGCGAACAATCCAGTTGAACATCTGGTCTGCCCCTGCTTCAGCGGATCTGCGCGATCAGCGGCGCGCCTTGCACCACCACGCGGTTGTCAGCGCCCAGGCCTTGCGTCACCACCACGGTGCTAGCGTCCAGCTGCCGGAACTGCACCGGCTGCGGGACGAAGCGCTCGACGCCCGACTTGATCCAGACGATGGGCTCGTTGGACGGGTTGCGCACCACGGACTGTGCCGGCAGCACCACGCCCTGGATGCGTTCCCGCAACTGCGCCACCACGGTGACCGGCTGGCCGATGGCCAGCGGAAGGGACGGACGGGACGCCGAGGCCGCACCGGGCTTGACAGGCGCCACGGCGAAGGTCAGGGGCAACACACCGTCACGCATCGTGCGCGCGGCGCCCAGCAGGCGCAGCCTGACTCCGGGCACACCCTGCAGCGCCGCACCGGCCACACGCGCGCCCAGCGTCGCGTCGGCCGTCGTCGCCTCGACCAGCATGCGCGCCGGGTCCACCACCTCGAACAGCACATCCCGCGGCTCGACGACCTGGCCGACGACGAGATCGGCGCGGGCGATCACGCCGCCGACCGGCGCGGTCAGGGCCTCACGGGCCACCAGGCTGGCGCCGATGCTGCGCTCTCGCTCAGTCAGGCTTTGGGCCTCGCTGCGGGCCGCGTCGATGTCCTTGCGCGGCACCGTGCCATCCAGACCTTCCAGGCGCTGCACACGCTGTTCGGCCAGTTGCCGCTGCGCGCGCAGCTCGGCCAACTGGGCTTGCTGCGCGCCCATGGCGAAGGGCTCGGCCTGGTTGCGCACATAGGCCAGCACCTCACCACGTTTGACCGACTGGCCGGCCACCGGCAAACCACGGGGGCCGGGCTCGATGCGCCCGCCGTACATGGCCTGCACGCGGCCGCTGGCGTTCGGGTCCATGACCACCCGCCCCGACACTTCCACCGTGGCAGCGGCTTCGGACAGGGGCGCCAGCACCGTGCGGATGGCCATGCGCCGCTGCGCCATCTTGGGCACGTTGACGCTGCCGTCCGGCAGGCGGGCCAGAGCGGAGGCGTTGACTGCTGCGCCGGGCGCGTCGAGGTGCTCGCCATTGGGGCCGTGGGCGCCCGGACCGGCGTACGCCGGCGACAGCCAGAACAGGCTTGCGGCCAATGTCATCGCGGCGACCATGGCCCGGTGTTCCCTTGGGTGGTGTCGGTGCAGCGCCATCACACGCCTCCTTGCAGTTTGCCTGCGTGGCCACGGCGCTGACGCCACCAGGCGACACCGCCGATCAGACCCAGGGCTGCCACACCGGCGCCGATCCACGCAGCGCGTTCCAGTGCGTGGCCGTGCCCATCGCCATCGACGTGGTCATGTGCCTGGTTGTGTCCGTGGGCATTCTTCGAGCCAGCGGCCGTGCCAACCGCAGCGTTGATCAGGTTGCCGTCCAGCAGGTCGCTGTCGTTGCCCGCAACGAGCGTGAAGACCAGCCCGTGCTCGCCAGGCGCGGCCAGCGCCTTGAGCAGGGCCGCGTCGGTGACCACGTAATCACCTTGCTCGGCGCGGAACGCAGCCACGGCCTTGAGCGCGCCGCTCTCGACCTCGAGCTTGGCGCCCAGCACGGGCTCGTTCGATTCGTAGCGGTCGACGACGATGGCCAGCTCGCTGGCGCGCAGTTCGGCGACCAGTTCGAAGGCTTCCGACTTCGATTCGACACGCGGCAGGGCCGATGCAGCGCGCATCGTGGTCGGGCTGTCCAGATGCTCGCCATTCGGGCCATGGGCGCCAGGGCCGGCGATCGCCGCCGCGGTCATGGCCAGCAGCAGCGCGGCGAGGGCGCCGGCCAGTCGTTGCCGCACAGAGCGGCGGATGAGGCAGAAGTTCATGGCAGGACTCCGAGGGCTTGTTGCAGTCTGGCGCGGGACAGGCCCAGCGCGGCGAGTTGGCGGGCGGCGGCGCTGTCTGCCTGCGCAGCAGCGGCGCGTGCACGCAGCAGGTCGGGCAGAGGCGTCTCGCCGGCACGGAATGACTTGTCGATGAGCGCTGCTCGCTCGTGCAGCAGGCGGGCGCGGATGGTCTCGGATTCGAGTTGCGCCTCGGTTGAGCGCTGCGCGTCCCGCGCAGCGGCGATGTCGCTGTCCAGGCGCTCACGCAGCCGGAGTTCGTGGGTCTCGGCCACGTCCAGCTCAACGAGTGCCGCGGCTTCCAACGGCCGGTTGCGGTCGTCGGTGCCGAAGGGCAGGCGCAGCCCGATCGCCAGACTGCCTTGCGAGGCTTCGGCCCGACCGGGGACATCCTGGCGCAGGCCCACGGTCAGTTCAGGCGCGTCGCGGCGCGATTGGCGCATCAGCTCCACGCGCTGTCGTGCCAGGTCGGTGGACCGGCTGGCGAATTGAAGTTCAGGATGCGACTCTGCGGTCGTGGGTGTCATTGCGAGTGCGCCATCGATGGCCGCCGCCGTCAGATCGGGCGCTGCCGTCAACCCGGTGAGCAGGGTCCAGCGCGCGCGTGCCGCCTGCAGCCGCTGGCGCAGGTCGGACTGCAGTGCAGATGCCGCCAGCAGCTCGGCCTGGGCGGCCAGCGCGTCGGAGCGCGCCAGGTCGCCCGCGCGCACACGCCGATCGACATCGTCAGCGAGTTGCTTCAGCGCCTGGCCCTGGGTGTTGGCTTCGGTCGCTTCGGCCTGCAGGGCGGCGATCTGCCAAACCGCTACGCGCAGCTCACCGGCCAGACCCAGCCGGGCGACCTGCTCGGCGGCGATTGCCTGCGCCGCCGCAGCTTCAGCGGTGCCTGCACGGGCAGCGCGCTGGCCGGGCAGCCACAGGGGCACGGCCACGCCGATCTCGCTTTCGCGACCGCCGGCGTTGCTGTGGAGGCGGTCGCTGCGGTGGCTCAGCTCCAACGACGGCGGAGCCGCCCAGAAGCTGCCCGCAGCGGCGCGATCTGCTTCGGCGCGGCGACGCTGGCCCGCGCTTTCGCGTGCGGCGACTGCGCGTTGCCACGCTGCATCCAAGGCCGCGCGAAGGGTGACGCTGCCAGCGGTGGAACCGGGCGCGGATGCGGATGCGGATGCGGACGCACTGGCGGCGCGGGGGCCATCCGGCGATGCGGCAGGCTGCGCCCGCGCGGGCGCGCCGGCCAGGCTGCCCGCGAGCACGCAGACAGCCAGCCAAGGGAGAGGTTTCACGATGCTCCTGACGATTCAACGGCCGGGGCCGGCTGCAAGCGTGGTCTCGTCACGCCAGGGGCGGAGAGGAACTTGCGCAGTTTGCCGGTCAGCGGGAGGCCGGACGTCCACGGGTGGACGTCCGCCGCGAAGGCGGGTCAGGAGCGGGGCCGAGGTGGCCTGAGCAGGCCGTCGATCGTGGGGTTGGGCACGAGTGTCGCGAGCAGGCCGGCGGGCGCGGCCGACCGAGGGGGCGGAAGGTCGTGGAGTGACGGCGCCACTGCGGTCAGCGATGCACTCAGATGGTCAGTGACCACATGCAGCACCGACTCCTTCGAGTCGTCCAGGTGGTAAGACCCATCCCCGTGATGGTGGTGATTCTTGCCCTGCCAGTGCAGCACGGCATGTTCCAGGTCGGCCCGGGCATTCACGGTCGAGCCGATACGCGCCATGGCCACCGATTGCCAGAGCATGGCGATCAGCATGACCAGGAGAACGGGAAGACGGCGCATGATGCTCCGAGTGTAGTGGCGCCGACTTCGACCCGATGCGTGCCAGGGCTCTATGCACTCCCCGCATTGAGCCTGATCTCGTGACTGCTCTACCGAATCCCAAGCAGCCATGCGGTCACAGCGGCCCGATGCTTCGACGGAACGCTTGACCCGCAAACCGTCGAAGGCCAGGCCGGATGTGAATGCCATTTTGGTGGCTCGACGCAATCGGAAGCACCGTTCGCACCAGTGCGGTACGAGCCAGTGAGTCGTGGGTTCTGCAAGCACAAAACTGATCTGCGGCTTCCCGGGCATGACTTCGCCGGCATGATCGGCGGCTTCGGATCGAAAGCAGCCCTCCGACGCGTCAAATGCCCGTTCCTCGCGCAGCCACTCGCCCCGCTGCGGGCGTCGATCCGGCCTTACCGACCACCGTGGACATGTGCCGCTCTGTTCGCCCAGGCAGACACCTCCGGCATAACGAAACACCGCGCTTGTTCGCGAGGCTTCGCGAGGCTTCGCGATCATGCGCAGGCGTCGCTGCGCGCCTCGGCATGGAGACGCGCACGGCCGCTGTGTGGCGTCGGCAAACAAGACATCAGGCCAGCGCGTCGTCCAGCACCTCCACCCAGTGCCTGACCGGCGTGGTGGTGCCGGTCTGCAAATGCTGGATGCAACCGATGTTGGCGCTGACGATGGTCTGCGGCTGCAGTGGCGCCAGGTTGGCCAGCTTGCGGTCGCGCAACTGGTAGGCCAGCTTGGGCTGCAGCACGCTGTAGGTGCCGGCCGAACCGCAGCACAGGTGGCTTTCGCTGGCCGCCACTTCGACGTCGAAGCCGAGCGCGTTCAAGTGCGTCTCGACGCCACCGCGCAACTGCTGGCCGTGCTGCAGCGTGCACGGCGGATGGAACGCTAGACGTTGCATCCGCCCTGCGGACGAGGATGCCGCACCCCCTCCCCGCTCCCCCGCCGGGCGGGGGAGTGCCAGGCGCTTCTGCAGCGCCGGCACCAGATCGGGCAGCAGCTCGCTGAGGTCACGCGTCAGGGCGCCGATGCGCGCCGCCTTTTCGGCGTAGTCGGGGTCGTGCGCCAGCGCGTGGCCGTAGTCCTTGACGGTGACGCCGCAGCCCGAGGCGTTCATCACGATCGCTTCGACCTTGCCCTGCGAGGTCAGGCCTTCGACCAGCGGCCACCAGGCGTCGATGTTGCGGCGCATGTCGGCCAGGCCGCCTTCGGAGTCGCCCAGGTGCGTGCGGATGGCGCCGCAGCAGCCCGCGCCGTCGGCCATCAGGGTCTGGATGCCCGCAGCGTCGAGCACGCGCGCGGTGGCACTGTTGATGTTGGGCATCATGGCCGGCTGCACGCAGCCCATCAGCATCAGCACCTTGCGCGGGTGCTCGCGGGTGGGCCACATCTTGGCGCGCGGGCCGGCCGGTGCCGGCACCTTGTTCTTCAGCCCGGCGGGCAGCAGCGGGCGCACCAGTTGGCCGAGCTTCATCGCCGGGCCGAAGAGCGGCGAGGTCAGGCCTTCTTTCAGCGCCGTGCGCATCAGTTTTTCAGACAACGGGCGCTCGACACGCTCTTCGACGATCTTGCGGCCGATGTCGACCAGATGG
>JBBRCN010000115.1:0-12297 GCA_038204775.1 Burkholderiales bacterium
CGCCAGGGACGCAGGCCGGGAGGCTCTTCAAGGTGGAGTAACTCAGGCAGTAACTGCGCCATACCGGCTCGGCGGATCTGAGTGTTCTAGATTGCTTCCAGCCATCTTTCGAGTGAGCCCCAGGCCACCATAAGAATCAACAACTTAGCCCGGCCCACAAGGTTGGGCTTTGTTGTTTCTGGGGTCCACGTAGGCGCTACGTAGGCAGCGGTACAGGGTTTCGGCGCTCCCCCAGCACGGATGGAGCGCCGCCTCGAACCGACACTCGCCGTTAATCGACTCTCCGCGCCGTCGGCTCCACGTTTGGGCCAATTGACGCCAGCAACCAGCCCGGCCCACCATTGCCTCAGGTGCCTCAGGTGGCTCAGGTGGCCCGAGAAGTGCCTGGTTCCTGCGCCGCGCCGGTTTCAGTAGCCAAGCCAGTTAACGACCCCGGTGCCCGGTATCGGTATCGGCATCGGCATCGGCATCGGTGGCAACGCCAGTTTCAGGGCCTGCGCCGGCCCAAGAAACCGCTCAGGTGATTTACGCGCGCTTTGGGCAGCGCAGGTCGGCCGTGTGAGCTGCTAACGACAGAAGATCGAAGTGGGCATCGACCTATCAGTGGAGGCTGCCGCTTTCACCATCGCGATATACCGTTGCGCTACGGCTGTAGCGCGACGACTTGGCGCAATGTTGTGTCGCATACAGCGCCGACATGCTGAGTCGTCACGGTGGCCTTCTACTTCTCTACTTTTTCAAGCTCACTGCGCGCTCGAACGAGCGAAGTAGTCGCACACATTAGCGCGTGCCACAGCTCCTCGCCCAGCTCGTGCGGCAAATCGACTGAGACGGGCTCGACATTGCCGTGGAAGCGAATTCGCAGCCGGCTTCGGCAGCGCCAAAGTTCGAATGAGGTGGTACATGGCCCAAAACCGTCTGAGTCGTGGCCTGGGAGCAACCGATCGCGAATCTCGGCACGTTCGTCGTCGCGAGCTTCGTTCAGCACCCGCGACAGCTCACCGTAGCGCACCACTGACAGCTTCGATCGATTCTCCCCCGCAAGTTTGCCTGGGCCCCTTTTGGCAGCGCGCTTGATAGTTGTCATCAAGGCACTGTGCATGAGCGCGAGGACGCGGTCGATGCCGTTCTGCGCGATTGACAGTCAGCTGAACTGGCCAAATTGCGGCTGGGACTCTAAATACTTATCGCAAACCCCACGTCTTAGTCTGCCTATACGTACTGCTGCGATACGCAGTAAATCTTCTGCAGTACACATGACCGACACACAAGGGCACATTCCGACCACGACCCAATTTCATCAAAATTTCGCGCGCCGGCTGCGACTAGCACGAATAGAAGCTGGCCTCAGTCGACGTCAGCTAGCAAATCTGTGCGAGCCGGAGCAAGATACCGCAGCGGTTTCGCAGCGTATTTACAAGTACGAAACTGGTGCAACACAAGCTCCACTTTTTGCTGCTTGGCGTCTCGCACAGGCGCTTCATGTCAACCTAGCAGAGCTGTGCGAAGTGTTGCCCGGGGAGGGCGCGAAGGTTCTTCCTCAAACAGCGAACCGATCTCACAGCCCTGAATCGACATGGCTTCGCCGTTGCGATTAGTCAGACCTTTAACCTGGGCTCGTTGCTGCTTGCAGCGGGCCCATCTTTTTCGCCCTGAGCTTATGCGTGGCAGATCGATTGCGCGCTCGCTTGCTCCTCCGGCGCGTTGCCGTAGTTGAGCGACTGCAGCCCGGTAGCTTGATTTCAATCTCGGCTAACTGGCAATCTGATCGCGAAAGCGTCTGACGGCAATCGGCCCAAAACAGCCGATCACCCTGCGCCAAAGCCGCCGTTCGCCAAGCCCCGCTTCGATTACCGCGCCCCCTGTGCCGCCCACAGCGCCACGATTTCTCGGTGTTCGGCAATGTTGTTCAAAAAGCTGTTCCGCAGCGCCGCGTCGGTGATCGCGTCGGCAGCGATCATCAGACTGCGGTGCGCTTCGGCCAGCGCACCAGCGGCACGCGGGTCACCGGTCTGTGACCAGACGTGGTGCATGGTCAGATGGATGCCTGGGTTCAGCAAGCCCTTCAGCGGATCGACCTCGCCCGCAGCGGGCGCGCGCAGCTCACCAGTCGCGTCGACACCGGCCTCGGCCAGCAGCTGCGCCACGGTCGCCATTGCATGCGGCCGGTCGCCACACGCCAGCGCGAGCCGGGCTTGCGCTTCAAGCGCGTCGAATATCGCCCACCTCCTCCCGATCTCGCGCGCCAGCGCTTCGCCACGCTCGAAGGCGGCGGCGCTGGCAGCGTGGCGGCCCATTGCCAGTTCAGCATTGCCCAAGGTGCAGAGTGCATCGCAAAGCTGCGCCCTCGTGTGCGTCTCGCCCAAAATTGCGACCGCTGTTTCGGCCTGGGTCAATGCCAGCGCATGGTCGCCCTGCCGCAGTGCGATATGGGACAGGAGAGTCAAGATGAAGCCTTCATCCGGCCGGCTACCCAGTGACCGGTTGAGTCGCAGAGCTTCCTCTAGATGTACGCAGGCGGTTTTCAAATCTCCCAGGGCGGAGTAACTGAGGCCCACATTCCCCAACAACGCGGCATAACCGCGCCTGTCACCTAGGCTCCGACAAGATGTCACTGCGATTTCGCTAAAGCGCAAGAAGGTAACTTCGTCGCCTTGCAGTTGGGCACAAATCGACGCCGCGTTTGCCAGCTTTATCTGGGCCAGCAGGAAACCGATAGCCTGGGCACGTGCCAGCGCCGCCTCGGCCAACGCTCTTGCAGCGCCCGCATTGCCACGGTAGGCCATTCCAATTGCGTGCGTCTGAACGGCCAGTAGCGCCCGTTCTTCGTCGCCGGCCTTCGTTGCGAGGGCTTCGGCAAGCCGTCCTTCGGTCTCGCACTTTTCATAATCACTGGTGTGAATGGCGTACGTCGCACGCCGCAACGTCGCCTCGGCGCGCAGTCGGTCGTCGTCCAGTGCATCGGCCAGTGTGGAGAGCGCCTCGAGGTCCGCGCGCTGAACATCTCGCCGGCCCAGAAGATCGAAGAACCTCTCGCGCACTTGGTGCACCCGCCATCTCAAGGCGTAGGCGTGCGGATCAGCCAGGCTCAGCGCCCGTGCCGCACAGTCGAGAACCGCCTCGGTGGCGAAGGTATTGGCGGCATGCTCTGCGGCCCGCGTGTAGAGCTCGGCCGCATTTGAGTCGTCACCGGCCCGCTCGTAATGTTCTGCGGCGGTCGCCAGCAGCGCTTTGGCCCGCGTGCCGCTGTGCTCGGCCAGCCACTGGGCCGTCTTCGCGTGCGCTTCGCGCTTGATGCGTTTGAGCACAGTGTCGTAAGTGACTTGGTGCAGGATCTGGTGGCGGAAGGCGTATTCGCGGACCGGGTCGTCGCGCTGGTCTGCTTCCTTGAGGTGGACGAGCTCACGTCGCGACAGACCGCGCAATTCTGTTTTTGCCTTGACTTCGACGTGGGCCAGGGCGGCGTCCCAGAAGTTCTGCCCGATCACGCTGGCAAGCTGCAGTGCGTGCCGCTCGTTCTTTGGCAGGCCATCGAGCCGGGCCTGCAGCACGCCAGTCAGGGTGGGTGGCACCTGCAGTGAAACCAGCTTGTTCGCGTCGACCGCCCAGTGCGCTGCCCGGGTGTCGATGGCGCCCTGGTCGATCAACATCTTGACCAGCTCTTCCATGTAGAAGGGGTTGCCGTCGGCGCCGCCGGTGATGAGATCGCGCAGCACCGCGGGAACGTCGGGCAGCTTCTTCAATAGCTCGTTGGCGAGGTCGCGGCTGTGACCTTTGTTGAGAGCGTGGAGTTCGATGCGCTGGGCCTTGTTGTCGGCCTGCGGCCTGCGCTCGAACAACGTGTGCCGTGTCAGCACGACCAGCAGCATCGGCACATCGCGGTTCACCTGGGCCAGGTAGTCGATGAAGTCGAGCGTGGGGTCGTCGGCCCAATGCAGGTCTTCGAGGTAGACGATGAGTGGCGAGCCGCCCTGGGCGGCGATGCGCCGCAGTGCTTGCGCGGCGGCGTTGAAGCCACGGTTGCGGATCTGCCGGCCGTCGTCCTTGATGCCGCGAACATGCGGGCTCTGGGTGTAGTCCAGCCCGATCAACTGGCCCAGCAGGTGGGCGTGGGCCTGAGCTTCGGTCTCGCCTTCGTCGCACACGAACAGCGGCAAGAGGCCGGCTTCCAGCTTGCGCCGGGCGACGTCCATGCTGTCGCTGTCGCCAATCTCGAAGCGCCAGGCCAGCATGTCGCGCAGGAGACCGTAGGCCTGGACCTGGGTCTGCGGTACAGCGCGGGCCTGGAAGACGACATAGCTCTCGGGCCGGTCTTCGGCCCAGTGGCGGAATTCGTCGAGCAGGCGGCTCTTGCCCACGCCGGCTTCGGCGATGACGGTGACGCGGTCGAGCCCGGCGCCGGGCTGAACCAGGCGCTTGAAGGCGGCCTGCAGCGCTTCGAGCTCAGCGTCACGGCCGATCATCCGGGTGGCCACGCCTTCGATGCCGCGGTTGGCGACGCGGAAGGCGCGGGGCTTGGGGCGCTGGACGAGGTAGCTGGTGACGGGGGTGGTCACACCCTTCACAGCGAGCGGTGCCTGGGCCTCGACGTCGAAGACGCCGCGCACCTGGGTGTAGGTGTCCTGGCTGATGCGCAGGGCGCCGGCCGGGGCGGTCTGCTCCATGCGGGCAGCGATGTTGACGGCCAGGCCGCGGATGCTGCTGTCTTCATCGAAGCTGCCGCCGAGCAGCACGCCACCAGTGTGGATTCCGATGCGCACATCAAAGCCAGTGTGGCCATGGGCGGCCAACACTTCGGCGCCGAGCGTTTTGCCAAGCGAAAGCAGCTCGAGGCCGCAGCGCACAGCGCGTTCGGCGTCGTCTTCGCGGACTACGTCGGCACCGAAGACGGCCAGGATGTTGTCGCCGGCGTATTGAAGGACCTTGCCTGAGTGCGCGGCCACGATGGCCGTGCCGCGCAACAGGGCGCCGTCCATGACCTCGCCGATAGCCTCGGGGTCGAGGTGCTGGCTCAGTGTGGTGGAACCCACCACGTCCAGGAACAGGATGCTGACTTGCTTGAGGACTTGCGTGGGTTTGCCTGCGGGGGCTGCTGCCGTCCCCAGCAAAACAGCGAGCCGGGCCTTTAGCGGGGCCACAGCCATATTGAGCATTTCATTACCGAGCGATAAGCGCTGGGCTTCAAAGGCCGCAATCGCGTGCTCGAGTTGCTGCTGCTCTGTTGACATCGGCGCGTACGATATCAAGGATATCTTGGCTTGGTGCGGCTACGGGGTTGCCAGATGGGCACAACCAATGACCGCTTCCTGGGTTGCAGACGGCCGACTGCTCATGGCCGTTATGCACAGGTCTCAGTTATGAATAGCTTAGGCCGGTTGTGCGACGGGGCTTCCTCGTGACGTGGCTGAACTTGGCGACGGGGTTCTGCACATAGTTACAGCGTCTTAAGGAACTCCAACAGCGAGTCCGTCGCCCTGAAGCGGCGGACCGGCGTCTCGGGGTCCTGCAACCGGGCCAAGGCCTGCTCCTTCATCGCCAGGTCCGCTTCGACGTATTGATGCGCTGTCGTCGGACTCTCGTGACCCAACCACAAGGCGATCACGCTGATGTCCACTTGCCAAGGCCAGGCGTTGCGTGACGTTGGAGCGCTTCATTGCGTCCCCACCCCTGTTGGGCAACAAGGCCGACGTTGGCCCGAGATCGGCGTTGAGCCGCAACCACGCCCGGATCGCTTTGACCGTTGAGCGCCTTAGCGGCACCGAGCGCTCCTTGCGTCCCTTGCCGTGTAAGTGAACGCAGGCCGCAGCGTTCAGCACCACGTCGCTGACCTTCACGCCGATGACTTCCGAGACTCGGGCGCAGGTGTCGTACATGAGGGCCAGCAGCAGGCAATCACGCTGGCCGACCCAGCCCAGGCCGGGCTGGCCGATCACTGCCAGCCGGGCATTGCGGCTGCGCACTGCGTTGTGACGTTCACTCTCCAGGTGGTCGAGGAAGCCCAGGATCAGCGCTGGTGTGATGTCAGTGAGCAGCATCGCCGTGGGCGGCTTGTGCAGACGCGTCTGGGCGAACTCCAGGAACAGCATGAACGCATCGCGGTAGGCCGCCACGGTGCGTGCGCTCAGCGCGCGATGCTGGGTCAGGTGTTCGGTGAAGAACGACTGCACCAACGCCGCGAAGCTGGGTGGGGCGGCGGGGTTACGCATGGTCTGACTCCCCGGCATGCTCGGCGTCGGCGAAGTGCTCGAACCGGGCACCGGCCAAGGCCATCAACTCGGGCACGCCGGTGAGATACCAGTACGTGTTGGAGATCTTGACGTGGCCCATGTAGGTGGACAGCGCCAACATCCGCTGATCGAGGTCCACTCCCTGCTCGTGCCACAAGATCAGCCGCCTGACGGCGAAGCTGTGACGAAGGTCGTGCACCCGCGGCTGGCCATGACCGCCACGATCAACCCAGCCGAGCTGCTGTCGCAGTTGTCCGAACATCCGGTGCACCTGCCGGTCGCCAAGCGGCCCGCCCCGGCGCAGCCCGCGCGAGCCGACGAAGAACGGCGTCAGGGGCGTCGTGCGGACCTGCAGCCTGCGCAGTGCGCGGTAGGCCGCCAGAGGCGCGATCACACTCGGGTGCACTGGCACCAGTCGGGACTTGCCGAACTTGGTCTGTCGCACCGTCAACACGCCGGCTTCCAGGTCTACGTCGATGTCGGCCAACGCAATGGCTTCCGAGATTCGCAACCCCGCCGATGCGATCAGCCCGAACAGCGTCTCGTACGTGGCCGCCCGAAGACCATCGCAAGGCCCCAGTTGGCGGGCCGCCTGCAGCAGTGCCTCGATCTCCTGGGGCTGGTAGATGTGTGGTGCCACTCGTCCCGGGATAGGCCCGAAGGTCGAGTCGTCAGGCACTTCGGTCCGGGGTTCGAATTGCTGCAGCCAGCGCAGGAAGGGCCGCAGCCAAGCCAGCCGCCGCGCTGCCGTCTCGGCGCTGGCCTTGCCGCCTTGCGCCTGTCGTGCCCACTGCGCCATCAGCTCCAGGGTCAGCGCCCCGGTGTGCTTCGATGCCGCGACGAAGCGGGCGAAGTTCGGCAGGGCATGACCGTGCGAGCGGAGATGGAAGCCCAGGCGCCGCCTCTCGGTCAGGTACTGCTGCACCCGCGCCTGCAGATCCACCGGCGCGATCATGCAGCGCTCCCGAACCAGGGCAAGGCCACCTCGGCCAGGTGCTGTTGATCGAGCTTGGCGTAGATCAGCGAGGTGTTCAGCGACCGGTGTCGCAGCACATCGGCTACCTCCTTGAGCGATCCGCCGCTGTTGACCAGCCGGCACGCCAGCGTGTGGCGCAGTGAGTGGCTGCGGCCATGCGGGATGCCGGCGCTTCGCAGCGCATTGCCGATGGCGCCACGCACTGCGTCAACCCCGACGGGCTGGTCATGTGGCGCATGACGGCGCACGAATACCGTCGTGATGGTGGAGTTCGGACGCTCGTGGCGCAGGTACTCAACCAGTGCTTCGCCGGTAGCAGCCGGCAGCGGCAGCACGTCTTGCCTGGCAGACTTCGTGCGCTTGAGCGTCAACGTACCGGCGCGCCAGTCGATGTCGCACAGCTCCAGCCTGGCGATCTCGCCACCGCGCAGCCCCAGGTCCAACGCCAGCCGCACCATTGCCAGTAGACGGCAAGGCGACGAGCGGGTCTGCTCGCAATGCGTCATCAGCCGCTGTACCTCCTGCGGCGTAAGGGCGCGCGGCAGCGTTGCGAGGGCCCAGCGGGCGGGTGAGGCGATCACGCCGAGCAGGGTATGCACGACGTCGCCACAGGTGGATCGGTAGCGGAAGTACGCCCGTAGCGCGCTGGCCAACGCGGTGGCGTGGGATACGGTGTTGACCCTGGTGAGTTCCTGCGCGATGAAGTTGCGCAGGTCCTCGGCCTGCAGTTCTCCGACGGTGAACGCCTGGCCGGAGAACTTCCACAGCAGGAGTTGGCCCACGATGCTCAGGCGCCCCTCGCGCGTACCGGCCGCAAGGCCCCGTGCGTCGCGCATGTGCGCGTCATAGCGGCACAGCTCCTCGGCAATGGGGCCGGTAGGCGATGGCCGTTCCGCGATGACGCGTTGCAGCCGTAAGACGGCCAACAAATGTCCAAGCCCTGCACTGAGGTCGCCGCGCGTGCGCAGCGCCGTAGCGTGGCAGTCGCAGCGTGGCAGGTGGTGGTTGAGGAATTGATCGACGAAGTCCTCGTCGAGTTGCTCGGCAGCCAGGCGACAGCGCGTCATCCAATGGGAGAAGTGCGCCAGCGCACGCAGGTGCTTCTCGATGCTGCCTTCGGCGTACCGGCCTCGCTCCAGCAGCGCCAAGTAGGCGTCAAGGTCCGCAGACAGCGGGCCATCGAGCAACCAGGCTCGTGATAAGGGGTGCAGCGTTCGGATCGGGTCCATGTTGATCTCCAGTTGTGAGACCAACATCCCTGCGCTATTGCCCAGCTTATGTCCAGCTTATGTCCAGCGTTGAGCAATCGCCAACTTCAGCAACCCCCAGCTACCAAGGCCCTCCAGTCCGCGTCATAGCCGAACTGTTCATAACTGAGACCTGTGCATAACGGCCAGTTGCAGTCTTAGGATCGATCAGGAAATCGGCATGTCAAGGACCGGTATCAAAGTACAGCGGTCATAGCGCGACGGCCGATAGAACGCGCCCTTTCTCCAAAGCAGTCACTCATAGTTTGCCTGCGCCAATCGGCATCTGATGCAGGCGGTAGGTCAGCAGTTCGATTAGCCCAATGGGCGCTGCCGACCCCTATGCACATGTCGCAATTATGGGCAGTGGTCGGCTGGACGAACCATTTTTCTCCTATGAAGAACGACGCCAGGTTGTTGCAATTTCTTTGCATAGTTTTCGGTCTCGCGTCTTGTTCGGCAGACGTTCTCCTGGGAACGAACGACAAAGGCGCGTATCGCTGAACTTCGTCGTCGTCAGGGTGTTTGTCCGGGTTGACCAGGCTGCAGCCCGCAGAAATGCTGCTGCTTTCGCACTGGACGCGACGGGGAGCTTCGAACGCTCGTTAAGCCGGATTGCCCACCTACGAACGTCACCGCCGACTGCCGCGTGCAACTCGGGCCCGGGCACAACTGAAAACTATGTCGAGGCACGAGCGGCGGCGAGTTTGTCGAGACCGCACCGTTCCTTGCTCAGCCGTTCGCGGGGCTCCTCTGTCCAAGATGCACTGCCTACCGGCAAGCCGGTCCGGGTGCTGGCCCGGCCGCCGCCTGTGACCTACGGCCCGTCCCCAAAGGCTAGGGCTTGGGGGCAGCGTCAAAGGCGATGCGGCTATGCAGAGTCGGGCTTAGCCGCGCTGTCCCGTACCTAGCCTTTAGCGTTGGCAATGCGGCCACCACCGGCGCTCTAGCGATCCACGCAATGGGGAAACGAACCATGTGGACCAACACCTGAATCGTGCCACCCAAAAAACAAGAAAGCTGCGTTTGAGCATCTGTCAATCTTGATGGAAATGCCCGCGCCGACCGGCGAGGTACTGCAGACTGTGTTGCACAGGACCATCACCCGGATGATGAAGCTGCTCACCCGAGAGAAGGTGCTCCTCGAAGATCAGGGCCGAACGCGCATGGCTGAGCGGACCAGGTGGGTTTGGTTAGTTAAGGCGGATGCAATGGCCCACCGGGTCCGGTTAGCGCTACCCCCCTAGATCGGGTGCTGTCAGCTCTAATGTTTGGGGCTGCTGCGCCGCGTCAAGAACGATATATTGCAGTTTATGTCGGCGTCGGAGAAGGAGCACAAATGCAGAAGAAGAAGCGCACCCTGGCAGCGGCAGTCGGAGCGCTAGCAACCGCGACGTTGACCGCCCTCGCGCCGCAGCCTGTTCTGGCCGCCCCCATTAGCGCGACCGATGTCTATCACTACCTGGACTTCCGGGGCCCGTCCAACACCGGCCTCAGTTCGGGTGCGTTGACGGTGTTCGGCGCGTTGGACGTGGTGCCCAACGGCCTGGGCGGTACCACGGGCGTGGCGACCAACCCGGACTATCTAGGCGGTGCGGCCGTCAGCCTGTTCTACCAGGCGCAGATCCTCAATTCCAACGAATTCGCGCGCACGCTGCCAGCCGCCAGTGCGCCCAGGTCGCCGTGGACGTTGCGTTTCAGCAACGGCCCCGACCAGACGGTGGTAACCACGCTTGGCATTGTCGGAGCCTTGCCAATGAGTCTTGCCAGCAGCGTATCGCTCAGCGGCTCGGCTACACCCACGATCAACTGGCTGCCCGCCATCGGGCAGCAGGCCGACGGCGTGCGGCTGAACTTCTACAACCTGGACAACCGTATCAACGGCCTGGCCACCAACTTTCGCACCGTCAACCTGGCGTCAGGTACGGCTTCGTCGTTCACGGTCCCAGCGTCGTTCGGTCTGGTCAACGGCGTTCGCTACGCCGTCGAAGTCAGCCTTATCCAGACTCGTGACGGCAGCACCAACCTAGCGCAGACCAACCTGCTGACTCGCTCGCGTGCGTTCTTCAATTTCTCGCTGCTCAACCAGACCCTGCCCGGCCCGGTCTTTCTCCCCACGGTCACTGGAGGCGGTGCGGCGCCGACGGTTTCGAGTTTCAACATCGGCGGCGTGTCGTCGACACAGACGACGTATATCGCGCCCGACCTGGCCATCGGCTACGACTTCCGTAGCAGTGCTGGCAACCCCAGCTTTGCGTCGGTGCTTCTGCCGGCCCAGGGTGACAGTGAATACGACCTGTCGCTTTGGAACGGCAGCGATTGGGTTTTCTCGCGCCAGCTGCTGGCCGGTGAACGCTTCGACTTCGCAGACGGCGGAGTGTCGCTGTTCCGAATCAGTGGCATCGAGACCAGCGCCAGGCTGGAAGGGCTGGACGCCGCCCTCACCGCCGACCCCGGCGCTTTCATTGCCGGGCTGACGTTTAGCGGCAGCGGCAGCTTCACCGGTACGCTGACCTCGGTCGTGCCGGAACCCGCGTCGGTGGCGCTGATGCTCGCCGGCCTGTGTGCGCTGGGTGCCGGGATGCACCGCCGCAGAGTGCGGTCCTGAAGTGACCGAAGCCGGCGCCGCCGCCGACAGCATGATCGGAAACGCTCACAACGCGCAGATCTTGATGCGATCCTTCACCATCCGCTTCAACCCACGCTTCATGCCCGGAATAACGCATCACACCGGTCTGCGCCCTCCTCTGCGACGTCTTCGGTACCCTGGTCAAGTCGAGAACGTCCGTTCCGCGCGAGGTTCGCAGCATCCGGCACGACTGCGTGGCTGACCCGGGCACCTTCGCCGCAGTCTGGCATGCGCAGCACTAACCGGCGATGCGAGCAGTGCGCAGCAGGGTGCTGTCGTTTAGCAAGCTGGATGCCTTACATCTCTGCAAGCTGGATGAAGTGCTGGCCAGCCTGCCTCTGCACCATGGCGACGAGGCGATCCGCGCGCATCTGAACTCGGCCTGGCCTCGGCTGAAAGCCTGACCCGACACTGCGCTGGGCCTGGCGCGGCTGCGCGCACGCTTTTGCATTGCACCCTCGTCCAAAGGCAACATCTCGCCGATGGTCGACCTAGCGCGGCGTAACGGCCAGCAGCGGGACGGCATACTGAGCGCTGAGCTGGCGCGCTACTACGCCGCGCGGCTTGAGACCGTCTGAGGTCACAACCTCGAGGGCATTGTGTGCAAGCTATCGGCCGGCAGCCTCAGCCGTATCCGGAACGCGACCCGGTCCACTTCGAACGTCATCGACTTGAGCAGACCACGCAGTACCGCCTAGTGCAGCAGCACGCCGTCAACTTATTCGAGCCGGCTGAGGCTGCCTTTGACGCCTACCTGCCGGTCCACGCGCCGGAGCGACGCGCCGACCGATCCCATGCCAGTGATCCCGCCGGAGGAAGCCGCCCGCGATTTCAAAGTGACCAGCTACCACTACCTTTTCGCAGGGTCCAAGCGTGCTGCTCTTGGATTCATCAAGGCATTCGCGGATGCCTACCCGCACATTGGCCGCCACCGGACCACTCGATAAACGCGCTACGCGCACGAGCTGAGCCTGCCCGACCTGAGATCCTGGCCGATAACGCGCTACCCGCAGATCGACTTCGACATCGAGCGGAGCGATCACATCGAAGTAAGGAGCTTGACGGACGGCAAGCGCGGCACTCCGCAGTGGATGTCGGAACCTTAATAGGTTGAAGGGTCAGGAGAGACCAGACTTAGGCTAAGTGAATTACACCAAAGCTGCCCGCCGCGAGCGGCAGCAGATGGCCGTTATGCACAGGTCCCAGTTATGAACAGTT
>JBBRCN010000116.1:0-12270 GCA_038204775.1 Burkholderiales bacterium
GGGCTGGCGGCAACGGTGGCCGCGCACGTGGGGGTGGACCAAGAAGGTGGCGCCCTGGCTGTTGGCAGCGCTGGTGCTCACGCTGGTGGCGCGACAGGCCAGCGATATGGACTGGGCTGCGGCCTGGCAGGCTCTGCAAGACCAGCCCCTGCCCGGCCTGGCCGCCGCACTGGTGCTGAGCCTGTTGAGCCACGCCCTGGTCGCCAGCTACGACCTGATCGGACGCTACGAAACCCGCCACAACGTACCGATTCATCGCACGCTGCGAATCGCCGGTGTCTGCTATGCCTTCAACCTGAACTTCGGCTCACTGGTGGGCGCCATCGCCACCAAGTTGAGGTTGTACGGTCGCGCCGGCCTGTCGGCAGAAACCGCGGGGCGCATCATCTTGCTCGCGGTGATGACCAACTGGCTGGGCTACTTCATCGTCGGCGGGGCGGTGATGGCGCTGGCACCCCCCACGCTGTCGCCCGATTGGCCCGTCTCTGAAACGGCGCTGCGCTGGCTGGGCGCAACCATGTTGCTGACAGCGCTGGCCCACGTGGGCTGGAGGTGGCACGCCGGACGCAGCCATTGGCAAGTCAGAGGCCACGACATACCGTTGCCCGGCGGGCGGGTGGTGCTGTGGCAGGCGGCGGTGTCGGCTGTCAATTGGGCCGCCATGGGCCTGATCGTCTGGATCCTGCTTCAGAGCAAGGTCGACTACGCAATGGTGCTGGGCGTGCTGTTGCTGGCCGCCGTGGCCGGGGTGGTGACCCATGTGCCGGCTGGTTTGGGCGTCATCGAGGCGGTGTTCATCGTCAGCCTGGGCGGTGGCGACATCAGCAACGCCCAACTGCTGGCGGCCCTTGTGGCCTACCGCGCGGTGTACTACCTGCTGCCGCTGGTACTGGCGCTGGTGGCTTACGCCTACACCGAAGCCAAGCCAAGAGACAACACCGCAGTCGATTCGTCAGCCGTGCAACCTTGAACTCCGCGGCACAGACGCCAGCAAGAAGTCCATCTGATCCACCACGATGCGCCGTCCGCGCAGGATCATGTCCTCGTGCAGGCTGGGCACGTAGGGCAGGTAAAGCAGCGCCATGCGCGCTTCTTCGGGCAGGCGGTTGCCCTTGTGGCCGTTGCAGGCGCGGCAGGCGGTGATGCAGTTCATCCACGTGTCGAGCCCGCCGCGTGACACGGGAATGATGTGTTCGCGCGTCAGGCCGTCCAGGTGGAAGCGGCCGCCGCAGTAAGCGCAGACCTGGCGGTCACGCACGAACAGTTTGGGGTTGCTCAGCGCTGGGGCCTGGCGCCAGGCGCGGCTGGGAATGGCGCCGCGAACGGCCACGATGGGATGCACCTCGATGCGGCTTTGCAGGCCCGTGGTGCGTTGCATACCGCCGCGCATCACGTGGAAGGTGTCGCCCAAGGTCCAGGCCACTGCGTCGCTGGCATAGAGTACGGCCGCCTCGCGCGGGGTAATCCACGCTTGTGGGCGGCCCGAGATGTCGAGCTGCAACACGTCCATACCGCGAGCGTACCCGATCGCCGGTGACAACTTGTTGCGCGGACCCGAGGGTCGGTGGCTGCGGGTTAACCCGCTATCCACTGATCGAACGAAGGCGATCTAGGAATGCCACCCTAGAAAAAATCAGGGCCTTTGTGATGCGTCGCAAGACGAAAAATGCAAAATAGAACGACCGTTCGATTTCGCAGATTCTTCCATCCGCGACGAAGCCGTGAGCACACCCACCGACACCGCAGCGCCCGCCACCAAGTCCTTGCTCAAGGGCCAGCAGACACGTGCCGCCATTCTGGACGCCGCTTTGGGCCTGGCTTCGCACATGGGGCTGGAGGGCCTGTCGATTGGTGCCTTGGCCGAGGTCACGCAGATGAGCAAGTCGGGAGTCTTCGCGCACTTCGGCTCGCGCGAAGAATTGCAGATTTCCGTCATCCGCGAGTACCACACCCGGTTCGAAGAAGAGGTGTTCTTCCCGGCCGTGCGAGAACCGCGTGGCCTGCCGCGCTTGCGTGCGCTGTTCGAACGCTGGATCCGCCGCGTGTCGGTGGAAGTGGACTCGGGCTGCATCTACATCAGCGGTGCGGTGGAATTCGACGACCGCCCTGGCCCCGTGCGCGACGCGCTGGCTTCGATGGTGAAAGCCTGGCACGCGGCGCTGGACCGTGCCATCCGCATCGCCATTGACGATGGCCACCTGCGCCTGGACACCGACCCCACGCAGATGCTTTTTGAACTGCACGGCCTGATCCTGGCGCTGCACCACGACGCACGCTTCCTGCGCATCCCGGGTGCGCTGGACCGTGCACGTGTCGGCTTCGAACGCACCTTGTCGCACTACAGCGTGGCGCCTGCCGCGGTCGCTTCGCCGACGCAGCACGCGCGCCTCTGACACGCGCGCCTCTGAATCTGCGCCGCTGAACCCTTCTTCGTTTTTCCCGTTTTCAGGAGTCCTTCATGCCCACCTACACCCCCCCGCTGCGTGACATGCACTTTGTGCTGCACGAGTTGCTGAACGTCGGCGAAGAGCTCAAGCGGATGCCGCGCCACGCCGACGTGGACACCGACACCATCAACGCGGTGCTGGAAGAGGGCGGCAAGTTTGCGTCCGAGGTGCTGTTCCCGATCAACCTGAGCGGTGACCAGGAAGGTTGCACCCACGACAAGGCCACGCACGCCGTGCGCTCGCCCAAGGGCTTCAAGGGAGCCTATGCGCAGTACGTCGAAGGCGGCTGGCCGCGCATGGCGGCCGACCCGGCCTACGGCGGCCAGGGCCTGCCCATCGTGGTCAACCACTGCCTGTACGAGATGCTGAACAGCGCCAACCAGGCCTGGACCATGTACCCCGGCTTGTCGCACGCGGCCTACGAATGCATCCGTGCGCACGGCACCGAGCAGCAGAAGACCACCTTCCTGCCCAAGCTGACCAGCGGTGAATGGACCGGCACCATGTGCCTGACCGAACCGCAGTGCGGCACCGACCTGGGCCTGCTGAGCACCAAGGCCGAACCCGTGCCTGGCGGTGAAGCCGACGGCACCTACAAGCTGACGGGCCAGAAGATCTTCATCAGCGCCGGTGAACACGACTTGGCGGCCAACATCCTGCACCTGGTGCTGGCCCGATTGCCCGACGCGCCCGAAGGCAGCAAGGGCATCAGTTTGTTTGCGGTGTCCAAGTTTCAAGCCAACGCCGACGGCACCCTGGGCGAGCGCAACGCCATCTTCTGCAATGCGATCGAACACAAGATGGGCATCAACGGCAGCGCCACCTGCCAGATGATGCTGGACGGCGCCACCGGCACCTTGGTGGGCCAGCCGAACAAGGGCCTGGCAGCCATGTTCGTGATGATGAACGCCGCCCGCCTGGGCGTGGGCAACCAGTCCGTGGGCCTGACCGAAGTGGCCTACCAGAATGCGGCGGTGTACGCCAAGGACCGCACCCAGATGCGCAGCCTGTCGGGCCCCAAGATGCCCGAGCAATCGGCCGACACCATCATCGTGCATCCGGACGTGCGCAAGATGCTGCTCACCGCGCGTGCCTATGCCGAAGGCGGCCGCGCCCTGGGCGTCTACATCGCGCTGCAGATCGACAAGGAACTGAGCAGCGACGACGAAGACGAACGCAAGGAAGCCGCCGACCAGGTGGCCCTGCTCACGCCCATCGTCAAGGCCTTCCTGACCGACAACGCCTGGCTGGCCACCAGCCACTGCCTGCAGGTCTTCGGCGGCCACGGCTATATCAAGGAATGGGGCATGGAGCAGTACGTGCGCGATGCCCGCATCAACATGATCTACGAAGGCACCAACACCATCCAGAGCCTGGACCTGCTGGGCCGCAAGGTGCTGGGCGACAACGGCGCCAAGCTCAAGAAGTTCGGCAAGCTGATCGCCGAATTCGTGGAAGAAGAAGGCACCCTTGAGGCCATGCAGGAGTTCGTCAACCCGCTGGCCGAACTGGGCGACAAAGTCACCAAGCTGACCACCGAACTGGGCATGAAGGCCTTTGGCAATGCCGACGAGGTGGGCGGCGCGGCGGTGGACTACCTGCGTGTGGCCGGTCACCTGGTGTTTGCCTACTTCTGGGCCCGCATGGCCAAGGTGGCCTTGGCCAAGCAGGACGGCGGTGACCCGTTCTATGCCGCCAAGCTGCACACCGCGCGTTTCTACTTTGCCAAGCTGCTGCCTGAAACGGCTGGCCTCATCCGCACCGCACGGTCTGGCGTGGCGCCGCTGATGGCCATGGATGCAACGATGTTCTAGAGTCAGCGGCGCTTTTTTTGGCGCCATGCCCATCACACACAAACCGGAGACAAGACATGAAGACCTGGATTGCACTGGCCCTGGTGGCCGCCGTCGGCAGCGTGTCGGCGCAGGGCACGCCCGTCGGTGTGTGGAAGACCATCGACGACAAGACCAAGACCGAACGGGCGCAGATCCGCATCACCGAGGCCGGTGGTGTGTACAGCGGCAAGATCGAAAAGCTGCTGGCCGCCGACGCCAAACAGGACGCCGTGTGCGACCAGTGCAGCGACGACCGCAAGGACAAGCCCATGGTCGGCCTGGAAATCATCCGCGGCGTCAAGCGCGCCGACGCCGACAACACCTGGGACGGCGGCACCATCCTGGACGCTGCCGAAGGCAAGGTCTACAAAGTGCGCATGCAGACAGCCGACGGCGGCAAAAAACTCGAAGTGCGTGGTTTTGTGGGCATGCCCATGCTGGGCCGCACACAGACCTGGATCCGTGTTGAATAAGGAAACCCCATGACCCGATTCCCCGTGCGCAAGGTGGCCGTACTCGGCGCCGGCGTGATGGGCGCGCAGATTGCCGCCCATCTGGTCAACTGCAAGGTGCCCGTTGTCCTGTTTGATCTGCCCGCAAATACGGGCCCCCAGACGATGCCTTCGGTATCGTCGCCCCCCGAGGGGGTGGGCTCGCCGGGCAAAGCCGGATCGAACCCAGGCCCCAAGAACGGCATCGTCACACGGGCGGTCGAAGGCCTGAAGAAGCTCAAGCCCGCGCCGCTGGGCGTGCCCGAAGACGCGGCGCTCATCCAGCAGGCCAACTACGAAGAGCACCTGGCGCTGCTGGGCGAATGCGACCTGGTCATCGAGGCCATCGCCGAGCGCATGGACTGGAAGCTGGCGCTGTACACACAGATTGCGCCGGCGCTGGCCGCCCACGCCATCGTGGCCAGCAACACCAGCGGGCTGTCCATCACCAAGCTCAGTGAAGCGCTGCCGGAATCGATCAAGCCACGCTTTTGCGGCATCCATTTCTTCAACCCGCCGCGTTACATGAGCCTGGTGGAGTTGATCAACACTCCGGCCACGCAGCCCGAGGTGTTGGACCAATTGGAGGCTTTTGTCACCAGCGCGCTGGGCAAGAGCGTGGTGCGGGCCAAGGACACGCCCAACTTCATTGCCAACCGGGTGGGAATTGCCGGCATGCTGGCCACCATCCACGAAGCACAGGCTTTTGGCCTGAGCGTGGACGTGGTGGACGACCTCACGGGCAAGAAGTTGGGCCGCGCCAGCAGCGGCACCTTCCGCACCGCCGACGTGGTGGGCCTGGACACCATGGCGCACGTCATCAAGACGCTGCAGGACAACCTGGGGCCCGAACAGGGTAACGACCCCTTCTTCGCCAGCTACGCCACGCCGCCGGTGCTGAAGGCGCTGATCGACAAGGGCGCACTGGGCCAGAAGACCGGCGCGGGTTTCTACAAGAAGGTGGGCAAGGACATCCTGCGCCTGGACCCGGCCAAAGAAGACTACGTGCCGGCCGGCGGCAAGGCCGACGCCATCGTCGACCGCATCCTGAAGAAGCCGGCCGCCGAACGCCTGAAGCTGCTGCGCGAAAGCAGCAACCCGCAGGCGCAGTTTTTGTGGGCCATCCTGCGCGATGCCTTCCACTACGCGGCCGTGCACTTGCAGGACATCGCCGAATCGGCGCGCGACGTGGACTTTGCGATGCGCTGGGGCTTCGGCATGAAGCAGGGTCCCTTCGAGCTGTGGCAAGACGCCGGCTGGCTGCAGGTGGCCAACTGGGTGAAAGAAGACATCGACGCCGGCAAGGCGCTGAGCTCAGCGCCGCTGCCGGCCTGGGTCTTCGAAGGCCCGGTGGCTGCGTTTGGCGGCGTGCACCGCCCCGAAGGCTCGTGGAGCGCGGCACATGTGCGCTTCGTGGCCTCCAGCACCCTGCCCGTGTACCAACGCCAGCACTTCCCCGAAGCGGTGCTGGGTTCAGGCGCTGCGCAGCCGCTGAACAGCGGCACCGAACTCTTCAAGAACGACGAGATGCGCTTGTGGACGCTGGACGGCGAGGTGCTGATCGCCAGCATCACCAGCAAGCTGCACCTCATCGGCACAGGCGTGGTCGAAGGCCTGGCCAAGGCGGTTGAACTGGCCGAGGCTTCATTCAAGGGCGTGGTCATCTGGTCGCCCGACGATGTGTTCAGCGCCGGCGCCAACCTCGAAAGCCTGATGCCGGTGTTCATGAAGCAGGGCTCCAAGGGCATCAAGCCGGTGGTCAAGCAGCTGCAGGACACCATGCTGCGCATGCGCTATGCGCAGGTTCCGGTGGTGGCTGCGATGCGCGGCATTGCGCTGGGTGGCGGCTGCGAGATCGCGCTGCACTGCGCACGCCGCGTGGCAGCCATGGAAACCTATATCGGCCTGGTGGAAGTGGGTGTGGGCCTGATCCCGGCCGGCGGTGGCCTGGCCCATGTGGCGCGCCGCGCGGCTGAAGCTGCGGGTGCCGCCAGCGTGACCAACTGGGCCAACGCCGACATCATGAAGTTCGCCACCGACGGCTTCACCAGCGCCGCCATGGCCAGGGTGGGCACCAGCGCCATCGAGTCGCGGAAGCTCGGTTACTTGCAGGGCGGCGACATCATCGTGCCGCACAAGGACGAACTGCTGTTCGTGGCGCTGACCCAGGCCAAGGCCCTGTTCGACAGCGGCTACCGTCCGCCCGCGCGGGCCGTCATCCCGGTGGCCGGCCGCGCGGCCATCGCCACCATCAAGGGCCAACTGGCCAATATGCGCGACGGGGGATTCATCAGCGCACACGACTTCCACATCAGCACGCTGATTGCCGAAGTGGTGTGTGGCGGTGATGTCGACGCCGGCAGCCTGGTCAACGAGGAGTACTTGATGACGATGGAGCGCGACCGTTTCTGTGCTCTGCTGGACCACCCCAAGTCGCAAGAACGCATCATGGGCATGCTGTCCACCGGCAAGCCTGTGAGGAATTGACCCACCCCCGCCGCGGCTGACGCCGCTCACCCTCAAGGGGGCGCCGCCAGCGGCCCGGCAGAGCCGGTTTCGCGGCGGCCACTTGATCAGGACATCGGAGCCATCGACATGAGCAGCAAACAAGTTCAAGACGCCTACATCGTTGCGGCCACGCGCACGCCCATCGGCAAGAGCGGTCGCGGCATGTTCCGCAACACGCGGCCCGACGACCTGCTGGTGGCGGCCGTGCGCAGTGCGCTGGCGCAGGTGCCCAGCCTGGACCCCAAGGCCATCGAAGATGCCATCATCGGCTGCAGCTTTCCCGAAGCTGAGCAAGGCATGAACATGGCGCGGGTCGCCATGGTGCTGGCCGGGCTGCCGCACAGCGTGGGCGGTGTCACCGTCAACCGCTTCTGCGCCAGCGGCCTGACCGCTTTGCAGATGGCCGCCGACCGCATCCGCGTGGGCGAGGCCGATGTAATGATTGCCGGCGGCGCCGAGAGCATGAGCATGGTGCCCATGGGCGGCAACAAGCCGTCCTTCAACCCCGAGGTGTTTGCGCACGACGAAAACGTCGGCATCGCCTACGGCATGGGGCTGACCGCCGAGAAGGTGGCCACGCAGTGGAAAGTGAGCCGCGAAGACCAGGACGCCTTTGCGCTGGCCTCGCACCAGAGGGCGCTGGCGGCCATGGCGGCCGGCCATTTCGATGCCGAGATGACACCCATCGACGTGGTGGACCGCTACGCCGACCTGGCCACCGGCGGCACCAGCCTGAAAACACGCACCGTCAGGCTGGACGAAGGCGCGCGGCCCGACACCTCGCTCGAAGGCCTGGCCAAGCTGCGACCCGTGTTTGCCGCCAAGGGCAGCGTCACAGCCGGCAACAGCAGCCAGACCAGCGACGGCGCCGGTGCCTTGATCCTGGCCAGCGAAGCGGCCATCAAGCGCTACGACCTGAAGCCGCTGGCGCGTTTTGTCAGCTACGCCGCACGTGGCGTGGCGCCCGAGATCATGGGCATTGGCCCCATCGAGGCCATACCGGCCGCGCTGAAGTACGCCGGCCTGAGCCTGGACGACATGGGCTGGATCGAGCTGAACGAGGCCTTCGCCGCGCAGGCCCTGGCCGTGATCCGCACCGTGGGCCTGAACCCGGACCGTGTGAACCCCATGGGCGGAGCGATTGCGCTCGGTCACCCCCTGGGCGCCACCGGTGCGATCCGTGCCGCGACCGTGGTGCACGCGCTGCACCGCCAACAGCTGAAGTACGGCATGGTGACGATGTGCGTGGGCATGGGCCAGGGCGCCGCCGGCATCATCGAACGCGTCTGATTGGAGGAACCACAGCATGAGCATCAAGACCGCCACCATCAACGGCGTCTGCACGATCGAAATCGCGCGGCCGGAAAAGAAAAACGCACTCACCGTGGCCATGTACCAGGCCATGACCGACGCGCTGCAAGCGGCCAAGGCCGACAACGCGGTGCGTGCGGTGTTGATCACCGGCCAGCCGGGTGTGTTCACCAGCGGCAACGACATCGAAGACTTCATGACCCGCGGAACCGGGACCGGAGGGCAGGGCAGCGAGGCGATGAATTCGCCGGTGTTCCTGTTCATGCGTGCGCTGCTGGAATGCGACAAGCCGGTGATCGCCGCCGTGACCGGTGCGGCCATCGGCATTGGCACCACGATGCTGCTGCACTGCGACTTTGTCTACGTGTCCGACGAGGCGCGCCTGGCCATGCCCTTCGTGGCCCTGGGCCTGGTGCCTGAATTTGCGTCGAGCCTGCTCGTGCCGCAGCTGATGGGCCACCGCCGTGCCGCCGAGAAGCTGTTGATGGGCGACCCCTTCACCCCCGAACAAGCGGTGGAATGTGGCATCGCCAACGCCGTGCTGCCGGCCGGCGAAGTGGTGAACCACGCACGCCGCATGGCCGAGCGTTTCAACGCGCTGCCGCCGGGCGCGGTGCGTGAAGCCAAGCAACTGATGCGAGGCCCGCAGCAAGAGTTGCTGCTGAAGACCATCGCCACCGAAGGTGCCCTTTTTGCCAAGCGGCTGAAGAGCCCAGAGGCCATGGAAGCCTTCCAGGCCTTTTTCCAGAAGCGCAAGCCGGACTTCAGCAAGTTCTGAGCGGCCCGCGCCGAAGCTGCCGCCATGTCGCTGACCGCCAAGCTCATGCTCAGCCCCGTGCTGGTGGCGCAGGCCATCGCCACGCGCAAGCGCCTGCCGCGCTTGCCCGAACCCAACGGCCAGCGCCGTGGTGTGGCCGGCCATGGCACAGCCTTGCGGCTGCTCATCACGGGCGACTCGTCGGCCGCAGGCGTGGGCGTGCAACAGCAGCGCGACGCGCTGGCGCAGCGTCTGGCCAAAGCCTTGGCAGAGGCGGCGGGTGCGCGTGTGGCCTGGCAGTTGCGTGCACGGTCGGGCTTGACCACGGCGCAGACCTTGGCCCTGCTGCGCGATGAAGGCCATGCACCCGCTGACCTGGTGGTGGTGGTGACCGGTGTCAACGACGTGGTCGACCAGGTGCCCTCGCACCGCGCCATTGCCGCGCGCGAGGCGCTGGCCAACTGGCTGCGCAACGGCCACGGCGTGCAGCACGTGGTGTTTGTGCCGCTGCCGCCCGTGCACCACTTTCCGGGCCTGCCGCAACCGCTGCGGTGGGTGGCCGGCGCCGACGCTCGGCGCCACAACCGGGCGCTTTGTGCATGGACCGCCACGCGCCAGGATGTGAGCTGCGTGGACATGGAAATGCCGCTGAACCGCGGCGTCATGGCCAGCGACGGTTTCCACCCCGGCGAGCCGGTCTACCGCTACTGCGCCAACGCCATCGCGCAGCACATCGCCACCCACGTGTGGCCTCAACTTCACCTGGGCTGACACCATGGGCATCACCCTGCAAGGCAAGACCATCCTCATCACCGGCGCCAGCCGCGGCATCGGCCTGGCCATTGCCAAGCGCGCGGCGGCCGACGGCGCCAACCTCGTGCTGCTGGCCAAGACGGTCGAGCCCAACCCCAAGCTGCCCGGCACGCTGGCCAGCGCGGCGGCTGAAGTGGAGGCGGCTGGCGGGCAGGCACTGGCGGTGCAGACCGACATCCGCGACGAAGTGGCCGTCGCCGCAGCGGTGGCCGCTGCCGTGGCCCGCTTTGGCGGCATCGACATCCTCGTCAACAATGCCAGCGCCATCAGCCTGACGCCCACGCCGATGACGCCGATGAAGAAGTTCGACCTGATGTTCGGCGTCAACGTGCGTGGCACGTATGCGTGCACACAGGCGTGCCTGGCCGAGCTGATCAAAAGCGCCAAGGCTGGCCGCAACCCGCACGTGCTGAACATGAGCCCGCCGCTGTCCATGAAAGAACACTGGTTCAAGGGCCACGTGGCCTACACCATGGCCAAGTACGGCATGAGCGAATGCACGCTGGGCCACGCGGGTGAATTCCGCCCGCACGGCATCGCCGTCAACAGCTTGTGGCCGCGCACGGCCATCGCCACGGCTGCGCTGCAGATGATTCCGGGCGTGGACCTGAACTTGTGCCGCAAGCCGGAAATCCTGGCCGACGCCGCGTACTTCATCCTGACCAGCGACGCCAAGACCACCACCGGCAACTTCTTCATCGACGACGAACTGCTGGCCCGACACGGCGTGACCGACCTCGACCCCTACGCGGTGGCGTCGGGCACCAAGAACTTCATCCCGGACTTCTTCGTCGACTGAAGCCGCTGAACTTCGTGGCCGGCGGCGCCGGCTGCGCGATCTACACCGGCAAAGGCCGCGGCTGCCCCTTGCCGTCGATGGCCACATAGGTCAGGTCGGCTTCGGTCACCTTCACCACCTGCAGCTTGGCCGGGTTTCGTTCGGCATACACCTCCACGTGCACGCTCACGCTGGTGGTGCCGATGCGTGTGACCTTGGCGTAGAAGCTCAGCAGGTCGCCCAGGCTCACCGGCTGCTTGAAGACAAACTGGTTCACGGCCACGGTGGCGATGCGGCCCTTGGCAATGCGGCTGGGCAGCACGGCGCCCGCCATGTCAACCTGGGCCATGATCCAGCCGCCGAAGATGTCGCCGTTGGCGTTGACGTCGGCCGGCAGCGGAATGACCCGCAGCACCAGTTGCGAGCCGTCGCTCAGCGCCAGGGGCGCCATGGTCAGACCCAGAGCGGCGGACGGCGGGGTTGGCGGGTTGGGGCTGGAAGCGGTGTTGGGCATGGGGGGTGACAATCTGAGGATGTCGTCATCCGCCACTGTATCCGCCCCCGAACCCGAATCTGCTCAAGCACGGGCCCAGGCCTCCGCATCCCGGTCCGATTGGGCCACGCTGGGCAAGCTGCTGCCCTACCTGTGGCGCTACCGCTGGCGGGTGGGCATTGCGCTGAGTTTTTTGCTGGCGGCCAAGGCGGCCAACGTGTCGGTGCCGGTGCTGCTGAAGTACCTGATCGATTCTTTGTCCATCAAACCGGGTGACCCGGCGGCGGTGCTGGTGGTGCCCGTGGGTCTGCTGGTGGGCTACGGCCTGCTGCGGCTGAGCACCTCGCTGTTCACCGAACTGCGCGAGCTGATCTTTGCCAAGGCCACCGAAGGCACGGCGCGCAGCATCAGCCTGCAGGTGTTTCGCCACCTGCACGCCTTGAGCCTGCGCTTTCATCTGGAGCGCCAGACCGGCGGCATGACACGCGACATCGAGCGTGGCACGCGCGCCGTGCACTCGCTGATCTCGTACTCGCTGTACAGCATCTTCCCCACCTTGATTGAGGTGACGCTGGTGCTGACCTTGCTGGCGGTGAAGTTCGACGCCTGGTTCGCCTGGATCACGATTGCCGCGCTGGTGCTGTACATCAGCTTCACCATCAGCCTGACCGAGTGGCGCACCAAGTTCCGCAAGCAGATGAACGAGGCCGATTCGACGGCGCATTCGCGCGCCATCGACACGCTGCTGAACTACGAGACGGTGAAGTATTTCAACAACGAAGACTTCGAGGCCCGGCGCTACGACGAGAACCTGGAGAAATTGCGTCGTGTGTCGCT
>JBBRCN010000117.1:0-11983 GCA_038204775.1 Burkholderiales bacterium
GTGTTTGCGGCTGGGGTCCCACAACGTGGTGTGAGTCCTTCAGTGCGCGGCAAGCCGCGGAGGGTTGAGCCCGTATGGCGAAACCCGTAGTGGCTTGCCGCGCAGCGGCGGTCGTCCTTCTCGGGGTGCCGTGGCTTGCGACCTTGGATCGCGCAAAGGAGCCGGTCGTCAGCGTCAGCAACTGGCCGCAAGTGTGAGTAGGAGGCGGGGCCAAGAAGCTGCCTTTCGACGTGATGGCCCTTCAGACCCAGCGCAGCTTGCAGCGACTCCCTGGGAAACCCGACCCGAGCCAGTGAGGGCCGGTCATTCAGTGGCCAAACAGCCGCTCAGCTCAGGCTTGGGGACCAAGATGCGCCGCCATGCGGTTCAAAGCCGCTGTCAGCGCTGGCAAATCCTGTTCGACGACCAGCCAGACGGCTTCGAGATCGACGCCAAGGTAGCCATGGACAATCACGTTGCGAAACCCGGCGAGTTCACGCCAAGGAGTCTGCGGCTCGGTGCCTTTGATCTCGCTCGACAAACGCTGGCTGGATTCGGCCAGGGTCTGTAGATTGCGGATCACGGCGTCTTGCACGAGGCGCGAGGTGTCGAAGCGAGAGCGCTCGGCGTTTGTGTACTCGAGGATGCGGGACAGGCAGTCGCGCATGTGCACCAGCAGCACCTAGTCCGCGTCGGGCCCCGGCTTCACAGCGGTACGGCGCCTGCCATCACGCGCTCGCGCAGGGCAGGGTGCAGGCTCGCTTCGGTGACGACATCAACGCGGCGGCCCAGCAACTCCTGCGCATCGAGCAAAAGGCCGCCCAAGGCAAGCGCGCTGGTGCCTGGAGCCAGCGTCACCAGCAGATCGATATCGCTTTCATCACTGCCATCGCCACGGCTCATCGAGCCAAAGATTCGAACACCCGTGACGCCGCGCCTGCGAGCCAAAGCCAGCAGTTCAGCACGGTGGGTTTCGATCAGCGGATGCATGGTCGAGAGTGTAGCCACCCTGGGGTGGCAGGTACTGGTACTGAGCTGTCAGCCAAGTCGGAGATTCTGGCTGGCCTCTGTCGGCAGTCTGGGCGATCGGGCGCCTGGGATCGATGGCGCAGGTTTTCGAATCGCGGCGCGCGCAGTTCGAGTGCAGAGGCCGCGATGGCACGGGTCAACGACTTCAACATTGGCCTAAGACCTACGGACTGACGCGAATTCGGTCTGGCCTCACGCCTCGATCTCGATGGCTATCGAGCTTCAGAAGAGAGGCAACTCCATAGGTGAAGGGGCGCATCGACCGCGCTTTGCCACTAGATGAATCGCCGCCAAACTCGGTTCAGCGCCGTGCGATTTCGGACGCAAGCCGGTTCCGGAAAGTCGAAGAGGTTAGCGACTTGCATCGCTAACCCCTTGATTTTTATGGCTCCTCGACCTGGGCTCGAACCAGGGACCTACGGATTAACAGTCCGGCGCTCTACCGACTGAGCTATCGAGGAATGCAGCCCAAGATTGTAGCCCGAAACGATGGCACCTCAGAAGCTGGCTTGCACTGACGCACGCCAGGTGCGGGGCGGCAGCGGGTACAAGTAGACATGCCCGAACTGGTATGGCGACTCCTTCCAGGCCTGGTGGTTGGTGGCGTTGTCCACGCCCACGCGCCAAGTCAGTTGGGTGCCAGACCACTGCTGCTTCCAGCGCGCACCCAGGTCGACGCGGGACCAGCCGGCGATGCGCACACTTTCGTCGTTCGGCAGCACGACGCGGTTGCTCTCTGCCGACAGGCCGGCCTGCAGCGCCAGACCTGCCACGGCCGGCACGCGGTACTCGGCGTTGATGCGCATCGTGGCTGCGGGCACGTTCACCGGGCGTTTGCCGTTGACTGCTGCTTGCTGCGAACCGCGTCTCTTGGCGTCCAGCAGCTGGGTGCTGGCTTGCACGGTCCAGGCCTGCCACTGCTGGGCGATCGAGCCTTCGATGCCGTGGTGTCTGGCACTGCCGTCCAGCACACGGCGGCAGGTGGCCGGTGCGCTGCAGTCGCCCACGTCGGCCGTCTGGCCCCGGTCGATGTCGAACAAGGTCACTGACGCTTCGACCTCTTCGTCGCCGTGTTTGATGCCCAGCTCGAACTGGCGGCTTTGCAGCGCGATGGACTCACCCGCGTTGTCGTAGCGCGCGCGGTTGGGTGCCACATCGGTCTCCAGGCCGCGGCCCCAGCTGCCGTACATCAGCGTTCTTGGTGTCACTTGCCAGGCCAACGCCAGCCAGGGGGTGGTGGCGCTGCGGTCGTAGTCGGTGGCACGCAGGCTACCGTCGCCGTCCGCGCTGGTGCGCACGCTGCTGCGGTCCATCTGTGTGTGTCGCAGGCCGGCCCACAGTTGCCAGCGTGGCGCCAGCTGTGCAGCGTCGCGCACAAACCATTCGACGGATATTTCGTCGCGGTTGGTGTTGGCGTCCAGGAAGCCGAGGGACGGTGACGTGAGCAGGCTGCCGTCGATGTGGCCTGTGCCGGCGATATCGAACACCTGGTCCTGGAACTGGCCGCGGTAGCGGGCCTTCAGCACGCCGGCTTCGATGTCGTGTTGCACCGGCCCGGTGGCGAATTTGCCGGCCACCGACAGCTGCAGTGCACTGCTGGTGCGGCGCTCTTTGTCGCTGATGTATTCCCAGTAGGTGAAGCTGCCGTCGGGTGCATAGCGGTCGCACCAGTCGGGGCAGTTGTAGCTGGCGTCGTAGACGCCGTAAGGGAAGGCGGTGCGGTCGTCGCTTTGCAGGCGTTGCTGCATGGCGTGTGCGGTGAAGCGCCAGCCCTGGCCCAGGCGCTGCTGCCAGCGCAGCGACGCGGTGTCGCCATCCAGCACCACGTCTTGTCGCCAGGACTGGTCGTTCAGGTTGCGGCGCGGGTCGATGGATGTGGGCGATGGCACGCTGTTGCCCAGCATGCTGTAACCGGCCACACTGGGTTGATGCTGGCGGCTGCTTTCCAGTTCGGCCTGCAGAAGGCTGTCGGGTGACAGCTGCAAGTCCACGGCCAAGGCCAGCAGCGAGCGCTGGCCCCGTGTGTTGCGCACCTGGGGGTCCAGCTTTTCGTAGGCCGCATTCAGGCGCACACCGACGGCGCCGTCTACGCCGAAGCGCTGACCCAGGTCGACCGCGCCCAGCACAGAACCCCGTTCGCGCCATTCCAGCCGCGCCTGGCGCAAGTTGCCATTGGGCCGCTTGACCACCAGGTTCAGCAGGCCGCCGGGCGCACTGGTGCCGGCCTGCACGCCGCTGGTGCCTTTCAGCACTTCGAGCCGATCCTTGTTGTCCAGCGCGATGGCGGTTTCTGCGTTGATGGGCAGCCCGTCGCGGCGCACATTGAAGCGGTTGTCCAGCGTGTAGCCGCGCACCGACAAGATGCTCCAGTAGCCCTCGGCGTTGTAGGCGTCGCTCACGCTGGCGTCCAGGCGTGTGAGCCCGCTGATCTGCGATATGCCCTGGTCTGCAAGCAGGCCCTGGCCGATGACGCTGGCCTGCAAGGGCGCCTTGGCCAGTGGGGTGTCGCCAAAGCCAGCCAAGCCGGCGGTGCCGGTGCTGCGACCAGTGATGGTGATGGTGTCCTGTGCGGACACGGGTGGGCAACAAGCCATGGCGGCTGCCAAGGCGATGCCCGCGAAGCGGAAGGTGGAACTGGAAGTTGAAGCGGATGCCATCCTGAGCTTTCAGAAGATGGCAGGTCGGCAAGTCAATACAGGCACGGGCCCCTGGCGGGCCCCCAACTGGAGACAGCTTCCCTGCGCGAGGATTACCTCAATCAGGTTCAAAGGGACTATCTCAGTCGGTGCGGCCTTGCGGCTGCACCAACACCCCTAGCGAATGGCCAGCGACTGGTCGCTGACACGGCACGGATTATCAACGATGAGCAGCCGGCCCTGCGCTGCCCAAAAACTTAAACAGCCCGCACGCGGCGGGCTGTTCTTGAGCGCAAACCTTGAGCGCAAACCTCGATCGCAGGCGCGAGGCCCTTCAGTCGAACACCGGTGACTCCACACCCAGCACCTTGTGCAGCTTGGGGCTTGTGGTGGTGTACTGCAGCAGGATGCGCTTGTCGGGAAACACGATGGGCGCGGCGCCAAAGGCGGCCAGTGCGGCTTCATGAAAGCCCGACAGGATGAGTTTCTTCTTGCCGGGGTAGGTGTTGATGTCGCCCACCGCAAAGATGCCGGGAACGTTGGTCTGAAACTTTTCGGTGTCCACCGTCAGCTGCTTGCGCTCGATGCCCAGGCCCCAGTCGGCGATGGGGCCCAGCTTGGGGCTGAGGCCGAAAAACACCAACAACACGTCCAAGGGCATCACGCGTGTCACCCCATCAGATCCGGTGAGTTTCAGGCTCGTCAGACGGCCATCGTTTTCCTCGAATCCGGTGACCTGGCCCACGACGAACTGCATTTCGTAGGCGTCGCACAGCTCCCTCATCTTGGCCACGTTGGCTGGCGCCGCGCGGAAGCCGTCGCGGCGGTGCACCAGGATCACACTTTCGGCTTTGTGCGGACCATCGGCAACAAAGTTCAGCGCCCAGTCCAGTGCCGAATCTCCACCGCCCACGATGACCAGATTCTTGCCTGCAAACTGCGCCGGGCTGCGCACGCGGTAGAACAGCTGCGTCTCGTCGAACTTCTCCAGCCCGTCCACCTTCAGCGTGCGCGGCTGGAAGCTGCCAACACCGCCGGCAATGAAGATGGTCTTGGTCAGGAACTGCGTGCCCTTGGACGTCTCGACGAAGAAGCGGCTGCTGCCATCGGCTGCTTCCTGCTTCTGAACGACCATCACTTCCTGGCCCAGGTGGAAGGTGGCGCCAAAGGGCTCGATCTGCTTGAGCAGGCTGTCTGTGAGTTCCTTGCCTGTGCACACAGGCACGGCCGGAATGTCGTAGATGGGCTTGTCGGGGTACAGCTCGATACACTGGCCACCGGGGTAGGGCAGGCTGTCGATGATGTGGCACTTGATCTCGAGCAGGCCGAGTTCAAACACCTGAAACAGGCCCACGGGGCCGGCACCGACGATGACGGCATCGGTCTGAATCGGACCGAAAGAGGGGCCATCGTGGCTGCGCGCCGTGTCAGCCACGGCTGGGTTGTCTTGCGAATTCATGACGGTGGACAGAGGGGATGCTGGCGGCTGCTCAGCGAACCAGCTGATCGAGTTTGCCGGTTCTGTCTTTCCAATCATCGGCGTCGGGCAGCGGCGCCTTGCGCTTGGTGATGCTGGGCCACTTGCGCGACAGGTCGGCGTTGAGCTTGATCATGGCCAGTTGCTCGGTGGGCACGTCTTCTTCGGGCAGGATGGCATTCACCGGGCATTCGGGGATGCACACCGCGCAATCGATGCATTCATCGGGGTCAATGCTCAGCATGTTGGGCCCCTCGCGGAAACAATCCACAGGGCAGACATCGACACAATCGGTGTACTTGCAGCGAATGCACGATTCGAGAACAACGTGGGTCATGGACGGGGGCTCGGTTGGATGGACAGGGCTTCGGCGCTCGCCGGAACCCGGATCAACCCCACATTTTACGTTGCGATGGCGGGCTTTCCGGCTTGTGCGAGATCAGGGTTGAAGGTCTTTGGCCCCGTTGCCACAGCGGTGGCGCCTGCACCCACCGTTACCACGGTGGGGCGGCTGGCGTGCAGGACGGTCGCCGCGCCCAGGTCTTGCAGCTTGTGTTCGCTGGCCACGCAGTCGGGCCAGCCGGCGCGTGACACCACGCTGACCGTCGTGTCTTCAGGCCAGCCGGCGCTGCGCAGCGCGCGGCCCAACGGTCCCAGTTGGCGGCCTGCCATGTAGAAGACCTCGGTGTCGGCGTGTCGGCCGGCCTGCAGCTGGCCTTGCTGCGTCATGGCCGTTGTCAGGCTCACGCTGCGGCCCGCGCCGCGGCGGGTCAGGGGCCTTTGGGTGGCCGCTGCAGCGGCAATGGCGGCCGTCACGCCCGGCACCACTTCGCTGGGGATGCCGGCGGCGGCCAGCGCCTGCAGCTCTTCTTCCAGGCGGCCGAAGATGCTGGGGTCGCCGCCCTTCAGGCGCACCACCACTGCATGCTGGCGTGCCATGCGGACCAGCAGTGCGTCGATGGCGGTCTGGCCGGTGGATGTGCAAAAGCCGCGTTTGCCCACGTCCAGCCAGCGGGCGCGGGGCGCGTAAGCTCGCAGCGCGGGGTCGGTCAGTGCGTCGAACAGCACCACGTCGGCCTGCGCCAGACGCTGCGCACCACGCACGGTGATGAGGTCGGCCGCACCCGGGCCGGCGCCGATGAAGATCACGCGCCCGCTCATGACGCCACCTGGGTGTCGGTGACCAACAGTGCGCCGCTGGTGCGGTGGCTGGTCGGGTCGACCACGATCAACGCACCGCCCACGCGATTGGCTGCGAAGGTGCACAGCGGCAAGGGCTGCTGCAGTTCGATCAAGACCTGACCGATGTCGTTGACCTGCAGGCTGTCGGCCGCCAGAGGCTGCAGCGTGTGGATGTCCAGCCGGTGGCGCACCTGAGCCAGCCGGGCCTGCACCCAGCGGTTGCCATGGCGCAGCCAGTATTTGCGGCCGGCAGTGGCGGCTTCCACGTCCAGCCAGGCCAGAGTGGCGACAAAACGCCGCACGGTCTGCAATTGACCGGGTGCGGCCAGCCAGTCGCCGCGCGATACGTCGATCGGGCGGTCCAGCACCACGCCGGCCGATTGGCCAGCGCCAGCATGTTCCACCGTGCTGCCGGCACGTCTGAGCGCCGCCACCTTGGCCATCTGCCCGCCGGGGAAGATCTGCAGCTCGTCGCCCACGCGCACCTGGCCTTGCGCGATGCGTCCCCACAGCACACGCGGCTGTTCGCCGGCGCCCGGGCCTTGTTCGTTGACGGTACGTGCCACGTACTGCACGGGCAGCACAAAATTGCCGTCGGCTGCTTCTTCCATCGTGGGCAGGTCTTCCAGCAACTGCAGCAACGTGGGGCCCTGGTACCAGGGCGCGTCCAGCGGCGTGGTGACGTTGTCGCCGCGCAGCGCCGACACCGGAACGATGCCCGCATGCACGATGCCCGCTTCGTCGGCAAAGGCCTGCAGCGCGCGCGACACGGCCGCGAAGGCTCGTGCCGGGTCGGGCACGGCGTCGACTTTGTTCACGGCAAACACGATGCTGGGCAAGCGCAGCAGTTGCGCCAGCAGCGCGTGGCGGCGCGTTTGAGGAAGCAGATCGATGCATCGATCTGCGGGCGGCAACGTCGAGTCAGCCGCCCGCTTCAGATCAAGCTTGGTGATGTCCACCAGCACCACGGCTGCGTCGCTTCCGGCCGCGGCCGTGACCATGTTGCGGGTGTACTGCTCGTGGCCCGGCGCGTCGGCGATGATGAACTTGCGGCTGGGCGTGGCGAAGTAGCGGTAGGCCACGTCGATGGTGATGCCCTGTTCGCGTTCGGCCTCCAGGCCGTCGGTGAGCAGGCTCAGATCGATGCGTTCACCGGCGGCGCGCGCGTGCAAGTGGTCCAACTGGTCGGCCAGGATGGCGCGGCTGTCGTACAGCAGGCGGCCGATGAGCGTGCTCTTGCCGTCGTCCACGCTGCCGGCGGTCAGGAAGCGCAGTACTTTGTGAGTGGCGGTCATGATGTTCGGTTCTCGATCAAGGTTCTTGCGCGGAGCCGGCTTTGCCGGTCCGCTGCAATCGCCCCCATTGGGGCAGCGACCGGGAGGGAGCGTGGGGGCTAGAAATAACCTTCCTTCTTGCGCCGCTCCATCGAGGAGTCGGACGTGCGGTCGTCCATGCGGGTGGCGCCACGTTCGCTGACGGTGACGGTCAGTGTCTCGGCCACGATGTCCACGGCATTCGCCGCGTCGCTTTCAACGGGGCAGGTGCAGGTCATGTCGCCTACGGTGCGAAAGCGCACGTGCAGCGTTTCCACCACGTCCCCTGCCAAGGGTGGCGTGACGCCCGTCACCGGCACCAGCAGCCCCTTCTTGCGCACCACCTGACGTTCGTGGCTGTAGTACAGACTGGGCAAAGGGATGCGTTCGCGCGCCAGGTACAGCCAAACGTCCAACTCGGTCCAGTTGCTGATGGGGAAGGCACGGAAGTGCTCGCCGGGGCCGATTCTCGTGTTGAACAGCGTCCACAGTTCGGGCCGTTGTTCCTTGGGCTGCCATTGGCCGAAACTGTCTCGGTGGCTGAAGATGCGTTCCTTCGCGCGGGCCTTTTCTTCGTCGCGCCGCGCGCCACCGATCAGGCAGTCGAAGCGGTGTTCTTCGATCGCTTCCAGCAGCGCCACGGTCTGGTGACCGTTGCGCGATTCCAGCGGGTCGGCCAGGCGCACAGTGCCGCGGCGGATGGATTCTTCGACACGGCCCACCAGCAGGCGTTCGCCCATCTCGGCCACACGCTGGTCGCGGAAGGCCATCACTTCCGGGAAGTTGTGCCCGGTGTCCACGTGCAGCAGCGGGAAGGGCAGCTTGCCACTAAAGTGATTGCCTGCCACGAGGTTCTTGAAGGCCCTTTCGGCCAGGCGCAGCACCACGCAAGAGTCCTTGCCGCCGCTGAACAGAAGCGCAGGGCGTTCGAAGGCGGCCGCCACCTCACGCAGGATGAAGATGGCCTCTTCCTCCAGCGCGTCCAGGTGCTGGTGGTCCAGGCCGGGCAGCAGGTGTTCGATGGTCGTCGGGGCGTTCATGCGCGAATCTCCTGCATTTGTGCGAAGCCGGATTCCACGTGCAGGCCGCACTCCTTGGCGTTGGGCTCTTCCCACCACCAGCGACCGGCGCGGAAGTCTTCGCCCAGCGCCACGGCACGGGTGCAGGGTTCGCAACCGATGCTGGGAAAAAACGCGTCGTGCAGCGCGTTGTAGGGCACGTCGTTCGTGCCGATGTGGTGCCAGACGTCGGCCCAGCTCCAGTCGGCCAGAGGGTTGAACTTGGCGCGGCCGTTGTTGGCGGTGAGGTCGGTGTCCTCGAAAGGCACCTCGGCGCGCGCGCCACTTTGTTCGCGGCGCAGGCCGGTCACCCAGGCCGTGCGGCCGGCGAGCAGGCGCGACAGCGGTTCGAGCTTGCGCAGGCCGCAGCAGGCCTTGCGCAGACCCACGCTCTGGCGCATGGCCAGTTCGCCGTGGGTCTTGACGAAGTGCAGCGTCTGCTCTGCGGCCGGCTGCCAGCGTTCCACTGTCAGGTCGTAGCGGGTTTCGATGGCCGGGATCAGCGCCAGCGTCTGCGTGTGCAGCTTGCCGGTGTCCAGCGTGGCCAGGGCGATGGGCAGCCGATGGCGCGCGATCAAGTCGGTGAGCACCATGTCTTCGGCGCCCAGGCTGGTGGTCAGCACGATGCGGCCCGGGTGTGCGGCAGCGGCATGCTGCAGGCGCAAGACGGTCTGCGCGACGCGCTGTTCGTAGCCCGGCAAGAGGCGGGCATGCAGTTGAATGGCGCGGCTCATTTCGGGCTCTGGCTGTCGTGACGTTCGGGCGGCACGGTCTGGTATTGGGTGCTGAAGAAGCCCAGCGCCCGCTGCGCGGACTCCAGCTTCTGGTCGGCACGCAGTTGCACCGCGTCAAAGCCGCAGCGGCGCAGCAGCGGCAGCATGTCGGCCAGCACTTCGCCGCTGGCGCGGATCTCGCCCACGTAGCGCAGGCGGCCGCGCAGCAGCACGGCCTGCGAATACGCCCGGCCGTCGGTCCACTTGGGGAACTGCAGCAACACGGCGGCTTGGCGGTGGATTTCTTCGGCGCGTTGCAGCACGTCGGCGGTGTTGTCCAGCAGCAGGGCGCCTTCGCCCGCGGGGCTGGTGGTGGCAATGAATCGCATGGTGGCTTTCAGGCCTGCGCCGCTGTGCTGCGGCGCACGGCGTCGGCAGCATGGCGAAAGGGCAGGGGGCCCAGTCGGCGCGCGGTATGGATGAAGTGCTCGCCGGCCTGGCGTTGCAGCAGGTAGGTGGCGATCACGGCCTCGATCACATCGGGCACTTCGTCGGCCGCAAAGGACGGCCCGATGACCTTGCCCGCCAGCGCGGCGCCACTGAGCGTGCTGCCGTCGGCGCCGGCCACGCTGACCTGGTACCACTCCTTGCCGTCCTTGTCGACGCCCAGGATGCCGATGTGGCCGCTGTGGTGGTGCCCGCACGAGTTGATGCAACCGCTGATGTGCAGGTCGATCTCGCCGATGTCGTGCAACTCGTCCAGGTCCTGGTAACGCTGTGTGATGGCCTCGGCGATCGGCAGCGAGCGGGCGTTGGCCAGCGCGCAGAAGTCGCCGCCGGGGCAAGCGATCATGTCGGTCAGCAGCCGGATGTTGGCCTTGGCCAGGCCCGCCACCTTGGCCGCATGCCACAGCTCGGGCAGATCGTCCTGGTGGACCCAGGGCAGCAGCAGGTTCTGGTCGTGCGTGACGCGGGCCTCGCCAGCGGAGAAGCGGTCCGCCAGGCTGGCGGCCGTGTCCAGCTGGTCGCCGGTCGCGTCGCCGGGGGCCTGGCCCAGGCGCTTGAACGACAGCGTCACGGCGCGCAGCTCCGGATTCTTGTGCGCCGTCACGTTCTGCTGCAGCCAGCGGTCGTATTCCGGGTCGGCCTCGGCGCCGGCGCGCACGAACTCGTGCACCTTGGCCGCCGCGCCCTGCAACGGCCGGTGCAGCGCCGGCGGCAGGAACGAGGCGGACACGCGATCCAGCTCGCCCTGGGTGATGGTGTGCGGCGCGCCGTCGATCCCGACGATGCCGCGGTACTCTTCTTCCACCTCGTCGATGTAGTGCTGGCCTTCGGCCTTCACCAGGATCTTGATCCGGGCCTTGTACATGTTGTCGCGGCGGCCCCAGCGGTTGTAGACCCGCACCACAGCTTCCAGGTAGTTCAGCACCTGGTCCCAGGGCAGGAATTCGCGGATCACGCTGGCGATCACCGGCGTGCGGCCCATGCCGCCGCCGACCAGGAAACGGAAGCCCAGTTCGCCGGCCTCGTTCTTCACCAGGTGCAGCCCCACGTCGTGCCAGAAGGTGGCGGCGCGGTCTTCCCGCGCCCCCGAGACGGCGATCTTGAACTTGCGCGGCAGGAAGGCGAATTCCGGGTGCAGCGTGCTCCACTGGCGCAGGATTTCGCAGAAGGGACGCGGGTCGGCGATCTCGTCGGTGGCGATGCCGGCGCGCTCGTCGCTGGTGATGTTGCGGATGCAGTTGCCGCTGGTCTGGATGCCGTGCATGTCGACGCTGGCGAGCAGGTCCATCACGTCGGCCGACTTGTCGAGCGGAATCCAGTTGAACTGCACGTTCTGCCGCGTTGTGAAGTGGCCGTAGCCCTTGCCCAGCTTGCTGTGCACCGAATGGCCGCCCCTGAGCGGAACCGGGCCCAGCTTGTCCTGCGTGGCCTGCGCGTCCTGCAGCAGCGCGTCGCTCGGCTGGTCGTAGTCGCGGGCGATTTTTGCCAGCACGCGCAGCTGGGCGCTGGAAACCTCACCGTAGGGAACGGCAACGCGCAGCATCGGCGCATAGCGCTGCACGTACCAGCCGTTTTGCAGCCGCAGCGGCTTGAATTCATCCTCGCCCAGCGTTCCGGCTTGCCAGCGGTTGAGCTGGTCCCGGTACTGGCTGGCGCGGGCTTTCACGAACTGGCGGTCAAATTCGGTGTATTGATACATGGATATCGAGGCTCAAATGAAAGTCGTCAGAATTAGATGGAAATGAGTTTCACACCGGCATAGGCCAGCAGCACCGAGAGTAGCGAACGAATCACGCGGTCCGGCGTTCTGCGCATCAGCTGCGAGCCCAGCCAGATGCCGGGCAGCGACCCGGCCAGCAGCTTGGCGAGCAAAAGCCAGTCAACCGAACCGATGGAAGCGTGGCCCAAGCCTGCGACAAGTGTAAGCGGCACGGCATGGGCAATGTCGGCTGCGACGATTCGCGGCAGGGGCAGTGCGGGGTAAAGCAGCATCAGCACGATCACGCCAATGGCGCCGGCGCCGACCGACGTCAGCGTGACCAGCGTTCCGATCACCGCGCCGAACACGACGGGCAAGGCCCAATGCCGG
>JBBRCN010000118.1:0-11890 GCA_038204775.1 Burkholderiales bacterium
AAAAAGTGCTTTTACTGTCATTCCCCCATAGTCAAGAAAAATGGTTTCTCGACGTCCACGGCCAGCACGATGGCGTCGACTTCCTGGCCCTTCTTGTAGTTGCGCACTGCGGTCTCGCCCGGCTCGTGCCAGGACAGATCAGACAGATGCACCAGGCCGTCGATGCCGGCGGCCAGGCCGACGAAGACGCCGAAGTCGGTGATCGACTTGATCGGGCCGTGCACCTTGTCGCCGCGCTTGACGTTGGAAGAGAACTCTTCCCACGGGTTGGCCTTGCACTGCTTCATGCCCAGACTGATGCGGCGCTTGTCCTCGTCGATTTCCAGGACCATGACTTCGACTTCTTCACCCAGGGTGACGACCTTGGCGGGCGCGACGTTCTTGTTGGTCCAGTCCATCTCGGACACGTGCACCAGGCCCTCGATGCCGGGCTCGATTTCCACAAATGCACCGTAGTCGGCGATGTTGGTGATCTTGCCGAACAGGCGCGTGCTGTTGGGGTAGCGGCGGCTCACGCCATGCCACGGGTCGTCGCCCAGTTGCTTCAGGCCCAGGCTGACGCGGTTTTTCTCGGCGTCGAACTTCAGCACCTTGGCCGTCAGTTCCTGGCCGACCGTCACCACTTCGCTGGGGTGACGCACACGGCGCCAGGCCATGTCGGTGATGTGCAGCAGGCCGTCGATGCCGCCCAGGTCCACAAACGCACCGTACTCGGTGATGTTCTTGACCACGCCGTTGACGATGGCGCCCTCGGACAGCGTTTCCAGCAGCTTGGCGCGTTCTTCGCCCATCGAAGCTTCGACGACTGCGCGGCGCGACAACACGACGTTGTTGCGCTTGCGGTCGAGCTTGATGACCTTGAACTCCATGGTCTTGCCCTCGTAGGGCGTCATGTCCTTCACTGGTCGCGTATCGAGCAGGCTGCCGGGCAGGAAGGCGCGGATGCCGTTGACCAGCACCGTGAGGCCGCCCTTGACCTTGCCGCTGACCGTGCCGGTGACGAACTCACCGCTCTCCAGCGCGTTCTCAAGGCTCATCCAGGACGCCAGGCGCTTGGCCTTGTCGCGGCTCAGGATGGTGTCGCCGTAGCCGTTTTCGACCGCGTCGATGGCCACCGACACGAAGTCGCCGACCTGAACTTCCAGTTCACCCTGGTCGTTCTTGAATTCTTCGATGGCCACGTAGCTTTCGCTCTTCAGGCCGGCATTGACGACCACGTGGTTGAAGTCGATGCGCACCACTTCGGCGGAGATGACCTCGCCGACGCGCATGTCGTTGCTCTTGAGCGATTCCTCGAACAGAGCGGCAAAAGAACCATTGCCACCCGATGAGGTGACGGTAGTAGTGACGGACATGAGTTTCCTGACTTGACCCGGAGGAGTTGAAGGCAGAGCCGGGCGTGCTTGCGGCGGAATGCCGCGGTTGGGGTTGAACACCTGCCCACCTTGTCGCACCGTGTGATGGGCAACGGACCTGACGGCCACTGAAGGGGGTGGGAAGGACCTGGGTAAAGCTGCTGACGGATGACAAGCGCTGCAGCCGCTGGGCCGCCAACTACCGGCTGCCGAACGGCCCGCGATGTTGCCAGGCATCCAGGACTTGATGCACCGAGTCTTCGATGCCCAAGTCCGAGTTGTCCAGCAGCTTCGCGTCCCACGCCGGCTTCAGAGGCGAGACGGCGCGGTTCAAGTCGCGTGCGTCCCGCGCTTCAAGGTCAGCGCGCAGGTCGGCGATGTTAGCCGGAATTCCCTTTGAAATCAATTGCTTATGGCGTCGCTCGGCACGGTGTTCGGCGCTGGCGGTGAGGAAGACCTTCAAGGATGCATCCGGGAACACCACGGTGCCCATGTCGCGCCCGTCGGCAACCAGCCCAGGCGCCCGGCGGAAGGCCAGTTGCAGCCCGTGCAGCGCCTGGCGCACGGCTGGCAGCGCGGACACGCGCGAGGCCAGCAGGCCGGTGCTTTCCAGGCGCAGCTCGTCGGTGACCTCGCGGCCGCTCAGCCAGGTCCGTCCGGCGTCCGGCCCGCGGCCGAAGCGCAGGTCCAGGCGCGCCGCCAGTGGCGCCACCGCGGCTTCGTCGTCCGGGCTGACACCGGCCTGCACGGCTGCCAGGCCGGTGGCGCGGTACAGCGCACCGCTGTCCAGCAGTTCGTAGCCCAGCGCGACGGCCACCGCAGAAGCCAGCGTGCCCTTGCCCGACGCCGTGGGGCCGTCGATGGCAATCACCGGCACGCTGGCCGGGTCGGCCGTGACCACACCGAACATCGTCTCGAAGTAGTCGGGGAAGGTCTTGGCTACGCACCGCGGGTCCAGGATGCGCACCGACGCGTGGCCCCCGGCCAGCGGGTTGAAGGCCGCCAGCGACAGGCACATGGCCATGCGGTGGTCGTCGTAGGTACGCAGCGCCGCCGCTTGCCAGCGCTGTGGCGGCAGGATGGGGGTGATGTGGATGGAGTCGGCACCTTCTTCCACCGTCGCGCCCAGTTGGCGCAGTTCGGCGGCCATGGCCGCGATGCGGTCGGTTTCCTTGACCCGCCAGCTGGCGATGCCGGTCAGGCGGGTGGGGCTGTCGGCGTACAAGGCCATCACGGCCAGCGTCATGGCCGCGTCGGGGATGTGGTTGCAGTCCAGCGTGACACCGGCCAGCGGCCAGCGACCCCGGTGCACTTCCAGCCAGCCCGGGCCGCTCTTGACCTGCGCGCCCATGGCAACAGCCGCTTCGACGAAGCGAATGTCACCCTGGATGGAGTCGCTGCCGACGCCTTCGATGCGCAGCGGCGCGCCGCCGTGCGCGGCGATGGCGCCCATGGCGATGAAGTAAGAAGCCGACGACGCATCGCCCTCGACGCGGATGCTGCCCGGCGTGCGGTAGGTGCTGCCTTTTGTGATGGTGAAACGTTGCCAGCCCTGGCGTTGCACCTGGATGCCAAAACGGGCCAGCAGATTCAGCGTGATCTCGATGTAGGGCTTGGAGATCAGCTCGCCGTCCACTTCGATGACCAGGTCGCCGTGCTCGGCGGCCAGCGGCAAGGCCATCAGCAAGGCGGTCAGGAATTGGCTGGACACGTCGCCGCGCACGCGGATGGGCTGTGCCGCCTTCAGTTGCCCGCCGGCGGTGCCACTGATGCGCAGGGGCGGGAAACCGGGCTGGCCCAGATCGTCGATCGTGCAGCCCAGCGGTCGCAGCGCGTCAACCAGGTCACCGATGGGCCTTTCGTGCATGCGCGGCACCCCACGCAAGGTGTAGCGGCCGCCCTGCAAGGTGACCAGCACCGCCAGCGCGGCGGCCAGCGGGCGCATGGCGGTGCCGGCATTGCCCAGAAAAAGATCGGCCTCGTGCTGCACCAGGCGGCCGCCCAGACCGGTGACGTGCAGCACCGGGCCGTCTCGGCGCAGCGTGCAACCCAGGGCCGCAAGCGCATCCAGCATGACGCGGGTGTCGTCGCTGTCCAGCAAGTCGTGAACGGCGGTACTGCCCTGGGCCAGCCCGGCCAGCAGCAGCACCCGGTTGGAGATGCTCTTGGACCCCGGCAAGTGCACGGTGCCGGAGGCGCCGTTCAGCGGCGGCAGGTCGAGATGGGGAATGTCGTACATGGGTCGTGCATGCAAGGCCGTGGCGGGCTGGGCGCCGCGAGCGAATGATCAGGTCTCAGCGAAACGGCGTCAGGACTTGGTGTTGCCGCCAGACCCCGATGAGCCGGACGAACCCGATCCGCCAGTCCCCTGGCCGCCCGGGTTGCGCGGGCCGCCCATCTGCCAGCTGGCGCGGCCTTCGGCGGGGCTGCGGATCAGGCCCTCCAGCGCGTCGACATTGCCTTCGCGCATGACATGTTCCAGCGCGTCCAGTGCGCGGCGGAAGCGCTGCGACTGCTTGAGCACCTCTTCGCGATTGGCCACCAGCACGTCGCGCCACATCTCGGGGCTGCTGGCCGCGATGCGCGTGAAGTCGCGGAAGCCCGGACCCGCCAGCGACAGGAAGTCCTTGCCCGCCGGCTGGTTGACGACCGAACTGAAGTAGGCAAAGGCCAGCAGATGCGGCAGGTGGCTGACCGCAGCAAAGGCCGCATCGTGGTTCTCGGGTGTCATCTTCAGCACCTGCGCGCCGATGGCCGACCAGACGTCGGTGGCCTTCTGCACCAGATCGGGCGCGGTCTGCGGCAGTGGCGTGATGATGACCTGGCGGCCGCTGTACAGCGCGGCGTCGGCATGCTGGATGCCCGACACTTCCTTGCCCGTGATGGGGTGCGAAGGCACGAACGAAGCGATGCGTTCGCGAAGCACACGCCGGGCGGCGTCCACCACATCGCGTTTGGTGCTGCCCACGTCCATGAACAGCACACCCGGCTCCACCAGGTGGCGGATGGCCTTGAAAGTGGTTTCGGTGGCCGCCACCGGCACGGCGATGACAACGATGTCAGAACCCGACACCGCCTGCAGCGCCGATTCGGCCGCCATGTCGATGATGCCCAGCTTCTTGGCGCGCTCGGTGGTGGACGGCGACTTGCTGTAGCCCACGACGCGCTTGACCAGGCCGGCCCGCTTGAGCGCCAACGCAAAGCTGCCGCCCATCAAACCACATCCGATGACGCCGAGTTGGGTGAACATCAGTGCACGTCGATGGGGTAAGTGCCGAGGATCTTGAAGAAAGCGCACACGCCGCGCAGTTCCTTCAAAGCGGAGTCGACTTTTGCCTCGTCGGGATGTCCTTCGATGTCGATATAGAAGTAGTACTCCCACTGGCCCGAGCGCGCCGGGCGCGATTCAAAGCGGCTCATCGACACGCCGTGGGCCTTCAGCGGCACCAGCATGTCGTGCACCGCGCCGGGGCGGTTGTTGACCGAGACCACCAGGCTCGTGCAGTCGTGCCCCGAAGCCTTGGGCGCCGGGTGCCGCTGGGGATGCGTGACCACGGCAAACCGGGTTCGGTTGTGCGCGTCGTCCTGGATCGCTGGGGCGACGACATGCAGACCGAACTCGCCCGATGCCCGGGTGCTCGCGATGGCCGCCAGGGTGCCGTCGAATGCCGCCAGGCGCGCACCTTCGGCATTGCTGGACACCGGCCGGCGCTCGGCCTGCGCCAGGTGCGCCGACAGCCAGGCGTTGCACTGCGCCAGCGCCTGCGGGTGCGCCAGCACGGCGGTGATGCCGTCCAGGCTGTCACTGCGACGCAGCAGGTTGTGGCGCACGAAGAGGCTGGTCTCGCCGATGATGAACAGCGGCGTGTGCAGGAACAGGTCCAGCGATCGTGTGACCACGCCCTCGCTGGAGTTCTCGACCGGCACCACGCCAAAGTCGGCCGCGCCGGTCGACGTGGTGTGGAAGACCTCGTCGAAGTTGGCACAGGGCACACGCACGATGGATGAGCCAAAGTAACCCAGTGCCGCTTCTTCGCTGAAGGTGCCCGCAGGCCCGAGGTAGGCCACGCGGGTGGGTGTTTCCAGCGCCCGGCTGGCCGACATGATCTCGCGCCAGATGGGCGCGACACACGCGTTGGGCAGAGGCCCCGCATTGACGGCCTTCAGCCCGTCGATGACCTGCGCTTCGCGCTCGGGCCTGAACACCGGCGAGCCTTCGTGCTTCTTCAGATCTCCCACGTCCAGCGCCAGTTGCGCGCGGCGGTTCAGCAAGGCCAGCAACTCCCTGTCGACCGCATCGATACGGTCACGCAGGGCCAGCAGTTGCGGGTTGACGGCTGCCGGTGCGGTCATGCGCAGGGTCTGCCCAGGCTCACTTCTTCGGGCCTGAGGCCGCACCGCCCGTGTTGGGCGTGGCGCCCAGGCGTTTGGCCACACTCTGCTGCAAGGCCCGGACCTTGGGTTCGATGTCGCTCTTGGTTTCGGCCACCAGCTTCTCGGCGATGCTGCGCTGCATGTCACCGGCCATGCCCTGGAACTTGCGGTTAACGGGCGACTCCAGAATCGAGATGATCTGGCGCAGTTCGTCTTCGGTGAATCGCTCTTCGAGCAGTGCACCGATGGTGGAGGGTGCCAGCTTGACCGCACGGTCACGCACGATGGGCACGGCTTCTTCGGAGTACTTTCGCAGATCGGCTTCAACGTCGCGCGCCACGGCTTCGCGGCGTTCGGCCGGCAGGCGCTGCAGCGCCGGGCCGGCGGCCTGCATCAGCTGCACGGCGGGCTGTTCGGCCATGCCGCGCGCCATGGCTTCAATGCCGGGTTGCTGAAGTTGCAGCACCCGTGCGACAAGTTCCTTCTTGCCCCCGGCGGCTTGTGCCCAAGCGGGGCTGCTGGCCAGGGTGGCAGCCGCCAGGGCGGCGGTGCACAGCGCGAACTTCAACATCAGTTTCCTTCCAGGCCGGGCTCGGTGCCAGCGTTGTCTTCGGTATCGGTGGGGGCGTCGTTTTCGACGATGCGCTGCAGGCCAGAAAGCTTGGCGCCATTGTCCAGCGCGATCAGGGTCACACCTTGTGTGGCGCGCCCCAGCTCCCGGATCTCGCTGACACGGGTGCGCACCAGCACACCCTTGTCGGTGATGAGCATGATCTCGTCGGCCGGCCGCACCAGCGTGGCGGCCACGACGCGGCCGTTGCGCTCGGTCTGCTGGATGGCGATCATGCCCTTGGTGCCGCGGCCATGGCGGGTGTACTCGCCGATGCTGGTGCGCTTGCCGTAGCCGTTTTCGGTGGCGGTGAGCACACTTTGTGTTTCGTCCTCGGCCACCAGCATGGCAATCACGTTCTGGCCGTCGTCCAGCGTCATGCCTTTCACGCCGCGGGCCTGGCGGCCGTGGGCGGTGACGTCGCCTTCGTCGAAGCGCACTGCCTTGCCGCCGTCGCTGAACAGCATCACGTCGTGGTGGCCATCGGTCAGTGCCGCGCCGATGAGCACGTCGCCCTCGTCCAGCGTGACGGCGATGATGCCGGCCTTGCGCGGGTTGCTGAAGTCGTCCAGCGGCGTCTTTTTCACCACGCCCAGCGCCGTGCACATGAACACGTAGTGATCGGCCGGGAAGCTGCGGAACTCACCCGTCAGCGGCAGCACGACAGTGATCTTCTCGCCGTCCTGAAGCGGGAACATGTTGACGATGGGCCGGCCGCGACTGGCGCGGCTGCCCTGCGGCACTTCCCAGACCTTGATCCAGTACACACGTCCGCGGTCGCTGAAGCACAGGATCCAGTCGTGCGTGTTGGCGATGAAGAGCTGGTCGACCCAGTCGTCTTCCTTGGTCTGCGTGGCCTGCTTGCCGCGGCCGCCGCGTTTTTGCGCACGGTATTCCGTCAGCGGCTGGCTCTTGATGTAGCCCGTGTGGCTGAGCGTGACCACCATGTCGGTGGGCGTGATCAGGTCTTCGGTGCCCAGCTCCAGCGCATTGCGTTCGATGACGCTGCGCCTCGCGCCCAGCTTGGTCTGGCCGAATTCCTGGCGCAGGTCGGCCAGCTCGCCGCTGATGATGGACGTCACGCGCTCGGGCTTGGCCAGGATGTCCAGCAGGTCGGCAATCTGGGCCATCACCTCGCGGTACTCGCCGATGATCTTGTCCTGCTCCAGCCCGGTCAGGCGCTGCAGGCGCATCTGCAGGATTTCCTGTGCCTGGTCGTCGCTCAGGCGGTACAGGCCGTCTGCTTGCAAGCCCATGCTGGCGGGCAGGCCTTCGGGGCGGTATGCGGCGCGGCCGCCCGCTGTGCCTGCTTCGGCGCGCGCCAGCATCTCGCGCACCATGCTGCTGTCCCAGCTCTTGGCCATCAGTGCAGCCTTGGCCACTGGTGGCGTGGGGCTGGTCTTGATGGTCTCGATGAACTCGTCGATGTTGGCCAGCGCCACGGCCAGGCCTTCCAGCACGTGGCCACGCTCGCGCGCCTTGCGCAGTTCGTAGGCCGTGCGCCGGGTGACCACCTCGCGGCGGTGCTCCAGGAAGATGTCGATCAGCTGCTTCAGGTTGCACAGCTTGGGTTGGCCGTCGATCAGGGCCACCATGTTCATGCCGAAGCTGTCCTGCAGCTGCGTTTGCTTGTACAGGTTGTTCAGCACCACCTCGGGCACTTCACCGCGCTTGAGCTCGATGACCACACGCATGCCGGACTTGTCGCTCTCGTCCTGGATGTGGCTGATGCCTTCGATCTTCTTTTCGTGCACCAGCTCGGCGATGCGCTCGAGCAGCGTCTTCTTGTTCACCTGGTAGGGGATCTCATCGACGATGATCGCCTGGCGCTCGCCCTTGCCGATGTCCTCGAAGTGGCACTTGGCGCGCATCACGATGCGGCCGCGGCCGGTGCGGTAGCCCTCGCGCACGCCACTCAGGCCGTAGATGATGCCGGCGGTCGGGAAGTCGGGTGCCAGCACGATTTCCATCAGCTCATCGATGCTGGCTTGCGGATGCTTCAGCAGGTGCAGGCAGGCGTCCACCACCTCGTTCAGGTTGTGCGGTGGGATGTTGGTGGCCATGCCCACGGCAATGCCGGTGGAGCCATTGACCAGCAAATTCGGCAGCCGCGCGGGCAGCACCGTGGGTTCGTTCTCGGAACCGTCGTAGTTGGGCGCGAAGTCGACCGTGTCCTTGTCGATGTCCTCGAGCATCGCCCCGGCGATCTTGGACAAGCGGATCTCGGTGTAGCGCATCGCCGCAGCGTTGTCGCCGTCCACCGAGCCGAAGTTGCCCTGGCCGTCGACCAGCATGTGGCGCAGCGAGAAGGGCTGCGCCATGCGCACGATGGTCTCGTAGATCGCCGAGTCGCCGTGCGGGTGGTATTTGCCCATCACGTCGCCGACGATGCGCGCGCTCTTTTTGTACGGCCGGTTCCAGTGGTTGGACTGCTCGTGCATGGCAAAGAGTGCACGGCGATGCACGGGTTTCAAACCGTCACGTGCGTCGGGCAGTGCGCGGCCTACGATCACGCTCATTGCGTAGTCGAGGTACGACCGGCGCATCTCCTCTTCAAGACTGGTGGGAATTGTTTCCTTGGCGAAGGAGCTCATGCGGTGGCGGTGTAGGAGAGGGCCGCATGGGGATGCGTACAGCGGCGGATCGAGCGGGATTCTACGGGGGTCCGGCCTGTCGCGGATGCGCAACATGCCCAAGGGGTGGCACCACTGCAGGGCCCAAAATGCCGAGCAGCGGATGCCCTATGGCACAATGATCCGTCGGTGGTAAGTGCCCGCGGCTGCGGGGGTTTGCCCTGTAGAAGTGTCAAATTTCCCGCTTGTCGTTTTGGACGTTACGCAGGCTAGTCTGCGGCTTTCCTCGAGAGGAGAATCATGAAGAAATTGAACAAGGTGGCGGTGCTTTTCGCAACCGTTGCCCTTGCTGCACCACTCTCGGCATTCGCGCAAGCGAAGTCGATCGACAACTGGCGCGCAGCCGACGGTACCGTTTGGAAAAACGGCACCAACGAACTGTGCTGGCGTGATGCCGGTTGGACCCCGGCTACTGCCGCTGAAAACTGCGACGGCGCCATCAAGCCGCCGCCTCCGGCTCCGCCGCCGGCCCCGCGTGTGGCTCCCCCGCCGCCGCCGCCCCCGCCTGCGGCTGCACCGGCAGCGCCTGTGGCTCGCCCGGCCGCGCCGCCTGCACCCCCGCCGCCGCCCGCTCCGGTCAGCGAGAAGGTCACCTTTGCGGCTGACGCTTTCTTCGATACCGGCAAGTCGGTGCTCAAGCCCGATGCACAAGCCAAGCTGGCTGATCTGGTGGAAAAGACCAAGGGTGTGAACCTGGAAGTCATCATCGCTGTGGGCCACACCGACACGGTGGGCGGCGCTGCGTACAACCAGAAGCTGTCGATCGCTCGTGCCGAGTCGGTGAAGAAGTTCCTCACCAGCAAGGGCATCGAGAACAATCGCGTGTACACCGAAGGCAAGGGTTTTGCACAACCTGTGGCCGACAACAAGACCGCCGAAGGCCGCGCGAAGAACCGCCGCGTGGAAGTCGAAGTGGTCGGAACGCGCACCCGCCGCTGATGCCGCCGCCCGGTTGAAGCCGGGTCCGCCATCACAAGAACCCCGCCTCGGCGGGGTTTTTTCTTGCCCGGGCGTTACGATCGGCGCATGTCAAACGTCGATGCCCAAGAACTGGCCAAGTTCAGCGACCTGGCCCACCGCTGGTGGGACCCGGAAAGCGAGTTCAGGCCGCTGCACCAGATCAACCCGCTGCGCCTGGAGTGGATAGACCAGTTGGCAGCGCTGGCTGGCAAACGTGTGCTGGACGTGGGTTGCGGGGGCGGCATCCTGGCTGAAGCCATGGCGCGGCGTGCAAGCCATGTGACCGGCATCGACCTGGCTGCCAAGCCATTGGGTGTGGCACGCCTGCATGCGCTGGAAGCGGGTGTGGACAACGTGGACTACCGCGAGATCGCCACCGAAGCCCTGGCCGCCGAAAGTCCGGCCAGCTTCGATGTGGTCACCTGCATGGAGATGCTCGAACACGTGCCGGACCCCGCAGCCGTGGTCCAGGCCTGCAGTCGTCTGGTGCGGCCAGGCGGGTGGGTCTTTTTCAGCACGCTCAACCGCAACGCCAAGTCCTTTCTGTTTGCCATCCTGGGCGCAGAGTACGTGCTGCGCCTGCTGCCACGTGGCACGCACGAGTACGCGCGTTTCATCCGCCCCAGCGAACTGGCCCGCTGGTCGCGTGATGCCGGCCTGGCGCTGCAGGGCAGCCGGGGCATGGAATACAACCCGCTCACACGCCGCTACTGGCTGTCGGGCGACACCAGCGTCAACTACCTGCTGGCGTGCCGCAAGCCGGCCTGAGCGTCATTCGGCCGCCGCTGGTCCTGCTGTTCGACCTGGACGGCACGCTGGTGGACAGCGCCCCCGACCTGGCCGGCACGGCCAACGACATGCTGGCCCATCGTGGCCTGGCGCCAGTGCCCTACGGCCACCTGCGGCCGCATGCAGGGTCCGGCGCACGTGGCATGTTGGGTGCGGCCTTTGGCGTGGTGCCAGGGCAGGACGAGTACGAGCCGCTGCGCGACGAGTTCCACGACCGCTACGAACAGCGCATGCTGCAGCTGTCGCAACTGTTCGAGCCCGTGCACGCCATGCTGGCGGCGCTGCAGCGACTTGCGGTGCCTTGGGGCATCGTCACCAACAAGTCGCTGCGGTTTGCGCACCCGCTGACACGCGCTCTGCCGCCCCTTCACGGTGCAAGCGTGCTGATCGGCGGCGACAGCACGCCTCACGCGAAACCGCACCCAGCCCCCTTGTTGGAAGCCGCGCGCCGGCTGGGCCACGACCCTGCGCGCTGCATCTACGTGGGTGATGACCGGCGCGACATGCAGGCCGCCCGTGCGGCCGGTATGGCGGGCTGGGCAGCCGCCTGGGGCTACCTGGGCCCACACGAGCCGGTGCAGGCCTGGGGCGCCGACCGGGTGCTCTTGCACCCGAACGAGGTCTTGCAATTTCTCGATCTGGCCTAAACTCTGTCCCACGGGTCCGACCTGGCTTCGACGTGGGTGCGGAGTCGGCGCGGGGCATGCCGAGCACCAGTCAGCTCGTAAATCCATCTGGAAACAAAGTAACTGCGAACGATCAAACGTACGCCCTCGCCGCTTGAAACCGGTGAGCCTTGCAACAGCTCTCCTATGGGCTGGGTCTGAGGTGGCAACACCGATGACTGCAAGGTCATTCACATAGGATCGTGCCTCTGCGTGTCATTCGTTGGGGTCCTAAAACCAAATGACTCGGGGCCTAGGTAGCGTGCTGCTGCGCGACCAAGGCACCTAAATCCAAATCAGACAGCTACGCATGTAGAACCGTCCGGCGATGGCTTGCGGACGGGGGTTCGATTCCCCCCGGATCCACCATTTACGAGTGCCCAACTGCTTCGGCAGTTGGGCATTTTTTTTCGTCCGCCTGCGCGCCGGCAAAGGTGGCGGTCAGCGCAAGGCTGCTTGGCTTGCCCGGTGGCCGCCATTCAGGTCTTCAGCCGCGGCTTCTGA
>JBBRCN010000119.1:0-11863 GCA_038204775.1 Burkholderiales bacterium
TCGCTCAGCATCACGAAAGCGCAGCAGGGTGACCCGCTCCAGCCCTTTTGCGGCGCGCTGACCAGCACGTCCACACCCGTGGCCTGCATGTCCACCCAGGCCGCGCCGCTGGCGATGCAGTCCAGCACGAAGAGGCCGCCCACTTCGTGCACTGCGTCGGACACGGCCCGCAGGTAGTCGTCGGGCAGGATCATGCCGGCGGCGGTTTCCACGTGCGGCGCAAACACCACGTCGGGCGTGCCGGCGCGAATGGCTGCCTGCACCTCGGCGATGGGCGCGGGCGCAAAGGGCTGTTGGCGTCCGGGGCCCGTGGTGCGCGCTTTCAGCACCGTGTGGTGTGGCGTGATGCGGCCCATCTCGATGATCTGCGTCCAGCGGTAGCTGAACCAGCCATTGCGGATGACCAGCGTCTTCTTGTCGCCGGCAAACTGCCGTGCCACCGCTTCCATGCCGAAGGTGCCGCTGCCCGGTACCACGATGGCCGAGCGTGCGCGGTAGACCTCTTTCAGAACCGCAGAGATGTCGCGCATCACACCCTGGAACTTGCCCGACATGTGGTTGAGCGCGCGGTCGTTGTAGACCACCGAGTATTCGAGCAGGCCATCGGGGTCGACGTGGGGCAGCAGTCCGGGCATGGTGTCTCCGATTCGGCGCGTTCTGTGGCGCGGGGTCGGCAGCTTAGCACTCAGGGGAATTGGGCGCCGGGTATGTGGGCGCCGGGTATCGTTCACAACTGGGCTCAAGACACACGGTCTGCAGCCTCGATCTGAACAGCAGGAGGCCTACATGGGCTGGTTTTCCAAGAAGGACAGCGGCTTTTTCCTGGCCACCATCGTGCCGGCCGGCGACAGCCCGCGCATTGCCGTTTACCTGGGCATCGTCAACGGTGAGGCCATCATTGGCGCCAACATCTTCCGTGACATGTTTTCGTCAGTGCGCGATGTGGTGGGTGGCCGCGCCGGCGGCTACGAACGGGCGCTGTCGGGCGCGCGTGATGCGGCGCTGGACGACATGATGGCCGGCGCGAAAGAACTGGGCGCCGACGGCATCGTCGGCATCGACTTCGACTACGAGGTTCTGGGCGAGGCCAACGGCATGATGATGGTGGCGGTCAGCGGCACCGCAGTGAAGATGGCCTGATCGCCGGGCCGCACGGAGCCGCCCAGCCCGGTGCCGCATCAGGGGGTTGCGTCGGTTGCGTCGGGTGCGTCGGGTGACACTTGCGCGTGCAGCACGGCCGCGGCCAGAAACAGCGCCGCCACCGCCGGCCCGATGACGAAGCCGTTCAGGCCAAACAGCGTCAGTCCGCCCAGTGTGCTGAGCAGCACCAGGCTGTCTGGCACGCCCGTTTCGCGACCCACCAGCCTGGGCCGCAGCAGGTTGTCGACGAGGCCGATCACCAGCACGCCCCAGGCCACCAGTGCCGCCGCCTGCCAGGTCTGGCCGCTGAAAAAGAGTATCGCCGCCACCGGCACCCACACCAGCGCCGAACCCACCGCGGGCACCAGTGACAGGAAAGCCATCAAGACGCCCCACAGCACGGCGCCGCGCACGTCCAGCACCCAGAAGGCCAACCCGCCCAATGCGCCCTGCAAGGCGGCCACCACCAGCGTGCCACGCACCGTGGCACGAACCACGGCGCCGAAGCGCAGGCCCAGTGCCACCTGGTGCTCGGGCTCCATGGGCACCAGGCGGCGCAGCCAGCGCACCAGCGAGCTGCCATCGCGCAGAAAGTAGAAGGCCAGGTAGATCGACAAAAACAGGCTGCCCAGCCAGAAAAAAGTGCCCTGGCCCAGGTTGAAAACCTGGGTAGCGATGAACTGGGTGCCGCTCTTGAGGTCGGACATCAGCCGGGCCTGCATGGCCGCGAAGTCACCCAGCCCCATGCCACGCAGCCAGCGCCGGGCCCAGCTCGGCATTGCTTCGTACCAGCCCTGCAGCGTGGCCAGCGGTTTCAGCTCGCCCGACTGCAGGTCTTCGTACAACGACGTGGCTTCCATAGCCACCATTGCAGCGACCATCAGGCATGGCAACACCACCACCACCAGCACGGCCAACAGAGTCCACAACGCGGCGGCGTTGGGGCGACCCGGCAGGCGGTGGCGCAACTTGCGGTGCACGGGTGCAAACACCAAGGCGATCACGGTGCTCCACAGGATGACACCGAAAAGTGGCAGCAGGATCCACAGCAGGCCCACTGCAGAGGCCACCAGCACCGCAGTCAGGGTGTGGGTGCGCAGGCTGGCCTGCGCGGCTGGGTCGGGGCTGTCGGACATGTTCGGAGTATGGTGCGCAGCGCGCGGCGGGTCGGTGCCTTGACGCACCAATCGGTCGATGCGCCGGTGATCAGCGGCCGTCGAGCGCCTGCGCATCGGCGAGCAGTTCGATCAGCTCATCCAGCGTGGCATAAAAACCTTGGATGAAGTCGCTGCCGATGCGGGCTTCGATGGCAGCGTAGACGGCCTCGATCTGCGGCGCCATCGAAGCCGCCAGGCGGCGGCTTGATGCTGTCAGGCTGACCCGCACTCGCCGCTGGTCGCCCGCCATGCGTGCGCGCTGCACCAGACCCAGCTCGTCCATGCGCGCCAGCACCCCCGCCAGGCTGGGGCTGCTGATGCGGCACAGCTGGCCGATCTGGCGCGGCTCCAGCGGGCCGCTTTCCAGCAAGGCGCGCACGATGCGCCATTGCTGTTCTGTCACGCCATGGGCATTGAGCACGGGGCGAAAGTGCGACAGCACACCTTCGCGAGCCTGCAGCAGCAGCAGCGGCAGGTTGCGGTGCTTGAAGTCGGGCGGGGCCTTGCGGATTGACATCGTTGCGACGTGGCAGCTATATTGCTCACATCTTAGTGAAATGCGCAAGTGTCCGCCACCCCGTCCGCCACCCCGTCCGCCAGCTTGTCCGCCACACGATTCGCCACACGATTCGCCACGGCCCGGCAGCTGTCCGGTCAGGTCTACGGGGCACTGCTGAACCACCGCCCGCAGCTGACGGCGCTGGGGGATGCCGTCACGCAGTTGCCCTACAAGGCCGCACCACAAGCGCCGGTGTTGTCGGTCATGCCGCGCCACATGCTGGCGGCAGATGGCGCACCGCTGGACGTGCCGGCCGGCGTGCCGGGGCTCGAGGTGGGCGTGGCGCTGGGCATCGTCATCGGCCGTGTCGCCTGCCGCGTGCCGCTGGCCCAAGCGATGGACTTTGTCGCCGGCTACGTGGTGCTGGGTGAAGTCACGCTGCCGCTGGCCAGCCACTACCGGCCGGCGCTGCGGCTGCGTGCGCGGGATGGCTTTTGTCCCGTCGGCACACACGTCGTGCCGGCATCCGAGGTGCCTGAAGCCGACGCACTGCCGATGCACATCGATGTCGATGGTCAGACGGTTCAAGCCACGAACACAGGCGACCGTGTGCGGGGTGTGGCACAGCTGCTGGCCGACGTCAGCGAGTTCATGACACTGCAGCCCGGCGATGTGCTGTCGCTGGGCCGCTCGCACGGCGCGCCGCTGGTGCTTGTGGGGCAGCAGGTGCTGTTGCGCATCGAGGGCCTGGGCCAGTTGCAGCACACCGTGACTGCAGACCTGGCCGCGGTCGCAGGGCAGGGCGCATGAAAGTCGCCCGCGTCGCCTACGCCGGTGCCATCCACACCGCCACGCCGCACGGCCAGGGTCTGCAACTGGCCGACGGCCGTGTGCTGACCGAAGACGCCGTGGTCTGGCTGCCGCCCTTTGAAGTGGGCACCGTCATCGCGCTGGGCCTGAACTATGCCGACCACGTCAAGGAACTGGCCAAGGAACTGACCGTCACCACCCAGGATGAACCGCTGGTGTTCTTCAAGGGCCGCGGCTCACTGATCGGCCACCGCGGCCAGACACGAAGGCCTGCGGATGCGCAGTTCATGCACTACGAATGTGAGCTGGCCGTCGTCATCGGCCACACCGCGCGCCACGTCAAGCGTGCGGACGCCATGCGGCACGTGGCCGGTTACACCGTATGCAACGACTACGCGGTGCGCGACTATCTGGAAAACTGGTACAGGCCCAATCTGCGCGTCAAGAACCGCGACGGTGGCACCGTGCTGGGCCCGTGGTTCGTTGCCGCGTCCGACGTGCCCGACCCCCACGATCTGGGCCTGCGCACCTTCGTCAACGGCCAGCTCAAACAGCAGGGCCGCACGTCCAGCATGGTCAACGACATTCCGGCGCTGATCGAGTACCTGAGCGAATTCATGTCCCTTCGAGCTGGCGATGTGATCCTGACCGGCACGCCCGACGGCGTGGTGAACGTCCATGTCGGCGACGAGGTGGTGTGCGAGATCGACGGCATCGGCAGCCTGCACAACACGCTGGTCGGTGACGGCACCTTCGGCACCTTCGGCACCTTCGGCAGCTGAGGAACAGCCCGCCATGCGCATCCAGCACCTGATCGACGGCAAGGCCGTGGACAGCCGCGAAACCTTCGAAACAGTCAACCCCGCCACCCAGGACGTGCTGGCCGAAGTGGCTGCTGGCGGTGAAGCCGAAGTCAACGCCGCCGTGGCCGCCGCCAAAGCAGCATTTCCCAAGTGGGCTGGCCTGCCGGCCACTGAACGTGCACGCCTGGTGCGCAAATTGGGCCAGCTGATCGCGGCCCACGTGCCGGAGATCGCACGCACGGAAACGATGGACACGGGCCAGGTCATCGCACAGACCGGCAAGCAGCTCATCCCGCGTGCGGCCGACAACTTCACCTACTTCGCCGAGATGTGCACTCGCGTGGACGGCCACACCTACCCCACACCCACGCACCTGAACTACACGCTCTTCCACCCGGTGGGCGTGTGCGCGCTCATCAGCCCCTGGAACGTGCCCTTCATGACGGCGACGTGGAAGGTGGCACCGGCGCTGGCCTTCGGCAACACGGCGGTGCTGAAGATGAGCGAGCTGTCGCCGATGACGGCCGACCGCCTGGGCCAGCTGGCGCTGGAAGCCGGCATCCCGCCCGGCGTGTTGAACATCGTGCACGGCTTGGGCCAGGCAGCCGGCGAACCGCTGTGCCGCCACCCCGACGTGCGCGCCATCAGCTTCACCGGCAGCACGGCCACCGGCAACCGCATCGTGCAAGCCGCAGGGCTGAAGAAGTTCAGCATGGAGCTCGGCGGCAAGAGCCCCTTCGTGGTGTTCGACGACGCCGACCTGGCGCGTGCGCTGGACGCGGCGATCTTCATGATCTTCAGCAACAACGGCGAACGTTGCACGGCGGGCAGCCGCATCCTGGTGCACAAAGACATCTACGCAGACTTCGTGGCGAAGTTCGTCCAACGTGCCCAGCGCATCACCGTGGGCGACCCGCTGGATGAGACCACCACCATTGGCCCGATGATCAGCCCTGGCCACCTGGCCAAGGTGCGCCGCTACATCGAGATGGGCCCGAAGGAAGGCGCCACGCTGCTGTGTGGCGGCCTGGAAGCGCCCGAGCTGCCGGCCCATCTGCAGCGGGGCAACTTCGTGCGGCCCACGGTGTTTGCCGATGTCGACAACCGCATGCGCATCGCGCAGGAAGAAATCTTCGGTCCGGTGGCCTGCCTGATCCCCTTCACCGACGAAGCCGACGCCATCCGCCAGGCCAACGACATCGCCTACGGCCTGAGCAGTTACGTGTGGACCGAGAACATCGGCCGCGCGCATCGCGTGGCCGCCGCAGTGGAAGCCGGCATGTGCTTCGTCAACAGCCAGAACGTGCGCGACTTGCGCCAGCCCTTTGGTGGCACCAAGGCCAGCGGTACCGGGCGCGAAGGGGGCCGCTGGAGCTACGAGGTCTTCCTCGAACCCAAGAACGTGGCGGTGAGTCTGGGCAGCCACCACATCCCGCACTGGTGAAATGAAGCCCCCAAGCTCGCTCGCGCCCGCTACCCCCCAAGGGGGCCGTCCGCCGAGGGCCCGGCAAAGCCGGTTCCCTGGCGGGAAGCTTGATCCTGACCTGGCGTGCTGACATGGGTCGCCTTGCATTGACCGCCAAGATCACGCACGTGCCGTCGATGTACTTGAGCGAGCTGGACGGCCCGCGCAAGGGCACACGCCAGGACGCCATAGCCGGCCACGTCGAGATCGGCCGCCGCTGCCGCGAGGCGGGCGTGGACACGCTGGTCGTGTTCGACACCCACTGGCTGGTCAACGCCAACTACCACCTCAACTGCGCGCCGCACTTCAAGGGGCTGTACACCAGCAACGAGTTGCCGCACTTCATCAGCAACCTGGCCTACGAATTTCCGGGCAACCCGGCGCTGGGAAAACTGCTGGCCAAGGCCTGCAACGACATGGGGGTCGAGACCCTGGCCCACGACAAGACCACGCTGGCGCCCGAATACGGCACGCTGGTGCCCATGCGCTACATGAACGCCGACCAGCAGTTCAAGGTGGTGTCGGTGTCGGCGCTGTGCATGGCGCACCACCTGAACGACAGCGCACGTCTGGGCTGGGCCATGCGCCAGGCCGTGGAAGACCACTACGACGGCACCGTGGCCTTTTTTGCCAGTGGTTCGCTGAGCCACCGTTTTGCGCAGAACGGCCTGGCGCCCGAGTTTGCCTTCAAGATCTGGAGCCCGTTCCTGGAACAACTGGACCGCAGCGTCGTGCAACTGTGGCAACAGGGCCGGTGGGCCGACTTCTGCGGCATGCTGCCCGAGTACGCGGCCAAGGGCCACGGCGAAGGTTTCATGCACGACACCGCCATGCTGCTGGGCGCGCTGGGCTGGAGCGCCTACGACGGCATGGCCGAGGTGCTGACGCCTTACTTCGGCGCGTCGGGCACCGGCCAGATCAACGCCGTGTTCCCGGTCACGCCGCAAGATGGGCGGTCCATCCCGAAGGCCGTGGCCTCCAGGGCGGATGGCTACACCAACGTGGCAACGCGCCTATAGAAGTGTCCACACCATGCCGCATCTCACGCTGCTGTACACACCCAACATCGAGCCGCTGGCCGACCTGCCCGTGCTGTGCCGCAAGCTGGCCGCCGCCATGCAGACCGTGCGCGACGAAAGCGGCCAGGCGGTGTTTCCCACCGGCGGCATCCGTGTGCTGGCCTACCCCGCTGCGCACTTTGCGGTGGCCGACAGTTCGGGCGACTTCGGCTTCTGCTACTTCAACTTGCGGATGGGTCGCGGTCGCAGCAAGACCACCCAAGAGTTGGCGGGCCGGATCCTCAGCGATTGCGCGCGCGAACACCTGGCGCCACTGCTGGCAACGCAGAAGGTGGGCTTGACGCTGCAGGTGGACGAAGGCCCTGAAGTGTTCGACGCCAAGTTCGGCAATCTGCACCCGCTGTTCAACATAGCCTGAGTCCCACCATGCTGGCGCAAGACACCATCGAAGCCCTGGCCCGCGAGCTGTACGACGCACGAAAAGGCCGCACCGCGGTCCGCCACTTCTCGCAGCGCCACCCCAGCATGACCATCGACGACGGTTACGCCATCCAGCGCGCCTGGGTGAAGCTGGAACAAGCCGACGGCCGCGTCATCAAGGGCCGCAAGATCGGCCTCACGTCGCACGCCATGCAGCAGGCCAGTCAGATCACCGAGCCCGACTGTGCGCCGTTGATGGACGACATGTTCTTCGAACAAGGCGGCGACATCCCCGTCAGCCGCTTCATCGCACCGCGTGTCGAAGTGGAGCTGGCCTTCATCCTGGGCCGGCCGCTGCAGGGCCCGGGCATCACGCTCTTCGACGTGTTGGCCGCCACCGACTACGTGAGCCCGGCGCTGGAGATCATCGACGCGCGCATCGAGCAGTTCGACCGCGACACCCGCGCCATGCGCAAGGTTTTCGACACCATCAGTGACTTTGCCGCCAACGCCGGCGTCGTGCTGGGCGGCCGCCCGGTGCGGCCCGACGCGGTGGACCTGCGCTGGGTGGGCGCGATGCTGTTCAAGAACGGCGTCATCGAAGAAACGGGCCTGGCCGCCGGTGTACTCAACCAGCCGGCCACCGGTGTGGCCTGGCTGGCCAACAAGATTGCGCTTCATGGTGAAGGTTTGAAGGCCGGCGACGTGGTGCTGGCCGGCTCCTTCACGCGCCCGACCACGGCTGTGGCCGGCGACAACATCCATGTCGACTACGGACCGCTGGGCACGGTGTCGTTCCGTTTTGCCTGAGGCGCACGCCATGACCGCACAAACCTCCACCACGGCCCCCGACCACCGCCCACCCCACATCGGCGCCGAAGAGTGGGCCGCTCGCGTGCAGCTGGCGGCCTGCTACCGCATCTTCGACCGCATGGGCTGGACCGAGCTGATCTACAACCACATCTCGTTGCGTGTGCCGGGCGAGCCGGGGCACTTTCTGCTGAACCCCTTCGGCCTGCACTACAGCGAGGTTTGCGCTTCCAACCTGGTCAAGGTAGACGCGCTAGGGCGCACCGTGGGCAGCAGCCGCTGGCCCATCAACCCGGCCGGTTTCACCTTCCACGGCGCCATCCACCAGACGCTGCCCGACGCACATTGTGTGATGCACGTGCACACCACGGCGGCGATGGCAGTGTGCTGCCTGGACCAAGGCCTGGCATTCGACAACTTCTACTCGGCGCAGCTTTACGGCAAGTTGGCCTACCACGACTTCGAGGGCATCACCGTGCATGCCGAAGAAGGGGCGCGCATCCTGGCCAGTGCCGGCAACTGCCCGGTGCTGCTGTTGCGCAACCACGGGCCGGTGGTCATCGGCCATGGCCTGGCTCAAGCATTCGCACTGATGTGGCTGCTGCAGCGCGCCTGTGAAGTGCAGCTGGCCACCCATTCGATGGGCAGGGCGCGGCCCATCAGCCCGCCGGTGCTGCAGGCCTGCGTGCGCGATTCGCTGCAGTTCGACCCGCGCTTCGGCGCCGGGCAGGACGCCTTCGACGCCATGCAGCGTCTGGTGGACGCGGTGGACCCGTCCTACCGGCAGTAGCCGGTAGCCCGCAGTGAACGTGTCGTGAACATGTCGGCAGCGGCACCTACACTTGCCGCATGCAGTGGTTCAAGGCATGGCTGAAGTTCAAGGCTTGGCTGAAACGGCGTCGGCCGAAAGCCGATGACCGGCAACGGGCGCTGGCCCTCATCGCCGCCATCGACAAGGGCGGCGTGCCGCTGAACCCGGCCATCGTCAACGACATCGCGCGCCGTCTGGGCCTGGAGGTGTCCACCCGGGCGCCGATGGCCGACACCATCGCGCGCATCCGGGGCGCACTGGCGCGTTAACGCAAGATCGCGCCAAATCGCGCCATGTTGCACCGCCAAACGCTCAGTGGCGCGCCGCCCTTGAAAAGCGGAAGATGGCGCTTCCCAAGGAGACTGCCCATGACCCGCCAGGACACACCGCCCGAAGGCGAATTCAACAAGCTGGTCGATGAACAACTGGAACTGGCCGCTGCCAAGCTGCCGGCGTTGACGCCAGTGCACCCGTCGCCAGTGGATCACGAAGAACTGAAGGTGGCACACGCAAGCATCGAGGATCTGCTGCTGGGCAGGGCAGATGCCACGCCCGAGATGCTGGAAGAGCTGGCCGCGCTGCAGACCGCACCCGAGCTCAGCGAAGAGGAGCTGGCGAGCCAGGCGCTGGCCGATGGCGGCGCCGACGGCGACACGTCAACGCCCGAGTAGGGCGCACTTTCGTGGGTCTGCGCAGCACCGAAAGGCACTCGCCGCCCGCAGGATCCAGGCGCAAACCACAGACGACACACTCGTTGGCGCAGCTGGGGTCAACGGCAGCCGCCACCATGTCGGTCTTGGCGGCAAGCGGGCGTTGGCCTGTGTGGTGATCCTTCACACGGTGGGTTCGACTGGCCGCGCGGCCGGCCAGCTGCGCAGCCATTGCTTGCCGGGCTGGACGACGTAGTTCAGCTCAGCCACCGGCTTGCCGCCCAGCAGGTGCTGCTCGACGATGCGTTCGACACCGGCCTCGTCGACGCCGCCGTACCAGGTGCCGTCAGGCCAGACCTGCATCACTGGCGCCAGGCCGCAGGGGCCCAGACAGGTGGTTTTGCAGGTCATCACGCCGGGGCCTTCGGTGCGCATGTTGCGCGCCTTCTGCACGTTGCGCAGATGGCCCCAGACGAGGGAAGCGCCGGCATCGGTGCAGGGGCCGCCGGCACACACCAGCACGCGGTGGCGCTGTGCCGGCACCGTGGCGCCCTCGGCGTCGGGCACGCGCGTGCCTTCGGCCGGGGTGGCGGCCAGGCCTTGCTGCGCCATCTCGTCGAGCAGGGTGTCGATGGCACACACCCCGGCCGGGGCCGGGGCGATGCGCACTACCGGCCAGGCGCCGCCAGGGCCGGTGCCGCGTTCGCGCCGCCAGCGTTTGATCACGCGCTGCAGGCTAATGCCGAGGCCCGGCTCCATCGGCAGCAACAGCGGTAGCAGCACAACTTCAGCGACGCTATCGTCGGCCAGCTGGTGCAACACCGTGCGCAGCGCGGGCACGCCTTGCTCTGTGTAGGCGTAGTGCACACGGGCTTCAGGCTGGCGCTTTCGCAGCCGCTCGCACAGTGTTTCCAGTTCTCGGTCAGCTGCGGCGGTGATCGACGAGCGCGCCGCGATCAGCAGCGCCCTGACAGGCCGGATGCGTTCAGACATGAACGGGGACTCCCTGCAATGCCCGCAACGGGGCAACGAATGGCAGGCCGTGGGTTTCGGCCACCAGGGCCTCCACGCCGTAGGCCTGGCGAAGGTGTTCGGGTGTCAGCACCCCGGGCCAGGGGCCCTGCGCCAGCGTGCGGCCACCGGCCAGCAGCAGCAGCCGGTCGCAGAATCGCGCGGCCAGGGCCAGGTCGTGCATCACGACGACCGCGCCGACACCCTCGTCGTGCGCCAGTGCACGGATGCGCTGCAGCGTGGCGAGCTGGTGACGCAGGTCGAGGTCACTGGTCGGTTCGTCGAACAGCAACAGCCGCGCCTGCTGCGCCAACGCGCGTGCAATGAGTACGCGCTGGCGTTCACCGCCAGACAGCTCGGCCACCGGACGAAGCGCGAGCGCGCCAAGTTGCAAGGCGTGCAGGCTGGCCGCGACAACACGCTCGTCGTCGGCGGCGCCCGGCGTGCCGCGGTGCGGCAGGCGCCCCAGCGCGACGGCTTCGATCACCGTCATGCCCATCGCCGCACCCTTGGGCTGCGGAACCCAGGCCATGCGCCGGGCCAGCGCCGGGCCGTCGTGGTCTTCGATGGCCCGGCCGTCGACCAGCACCTGCCCGCTGCTGCGCCGCTCCAGGCCGAGCAGGCAGCGCAGCAATGTGCTCTTGCCAGCGCCATTGGCGCCGATCAGCCCCAGCACTTCGCCTGCTGTCACCCTCAACTCGATGCCTTCGAGCACCATGCGCCCGCCGAGCCGGCACGACAGGTCTTGCACTTGCAGCAATGCAGGAGTGTTCACGCGGCGTTCATGCGCCGATCTCATGCCGACGCGTCAGCAGCAGGTGCAGGAACAGCGGCACGCCGATGAAGGCCACGACGATGCCCACCGGCACTACCACGGGCGCGAAAGCCAGCCGGCCGATCAAGTCGGCCGTCAGCACCAGCAACGCGCCTGCCACGGCTGAGAACGGCAGCAACCAGCGGTGGTCGCCGCCAATCAGCAACCGCGCGATGTGCGGTGCCACCAAGCCGACGAAGCCGATGACGCCGGTGAAGCTGACGATGGCCGCAGCACTGAACACCGCCGCCAGCGTGACCGAGATGCGCACGCGCGTGACGGCGAAACCCAGCGCACGCGCCACCTCGTCGCCACCGCCGGCCAGCGCGTTCAGCGCCGGTGCTTGCGTCAAGATCACCGGCAGCACCAGCAGCCAGGCAGACCCGGCCACGGCCACTTCCGTCCAGGTGCGGCCGTTGAGTGAGCCGAAGGTCCAGTGCACGATGGCGGCCAG
>JBBRCN010000120.1:0-11669 GCA_038204775.1 Burkholderiales bacterium
ACCACCCTCACCGGCGGCGTGTACGCCGTTATCGGCAACAGCACGCTGCAGTTTGCCGGCGCCAACATCGTCACCAACGCCGCGACCATCGTGCTCGACGGCGTCGGCTCGCAGCTGCTCAACAGCGGCAGTGCAGCCAACGCCCTGGCCAACTTCAACACCAACGCGGCGGCCGGCACATTCACCATTCGCAACGGGCGCAACCTGACGGCCGGCGCCGGTGCCTTCAACAACGCCGGCGTGCTGACGATCGGCAACGCCAGCACTTTCACCACGCCCGGTTCCTTCGACAACCAGGCCACCGGCACGCTGCAGATGGCTGGGGGCACGTTGCAGCCGACAGCCGGCGTCAACAGCTTTGGCATTGTCAGCGGCTTCGGCTTGGTCAACAGCAGCATTGCCAACCAGACCGGCGCCAGCGTCACCGCCAGCGGCGGCCTTCTTTCCGTTTCAGGCAACCTGGCCGGCAGCACCGGGGCGGTGATCATCAGTGGCGGCGCATCACTGCAACTCAACGGTAACGACAACAGTGCCGCCACGCTGGCCCACAGCGGCACCCTGCTGACCTTGGGCTCCAACAGCATCACCGTCTTCAAGGACTACACCAACGCCGCCTTCGGCAGCGGCAACAGCTTCAACGCCCGCGCCAACGTCAGCGGCACCGGCTCGATCACCGGCAACGCCGCTTCACAGACGGTGACGGGCGACGTGACCGCAGCCGCTGCCAATGTCTTTACGTTGGACTTCGGCAACGTCCGCGGCGGTACGACTGCCACGCGCACGTTCCAGATCGCCAACAACGGCAGCGGCGCCGACATTCGCGGGGCGTTGCAAAACACGAGCCTTGGCGATGCCCGTCTGTCGGGCAACGGCCTTGTGGCGGCCAACTTCGGCCCGATCCTGGCCGGCGCCAACGGCGGCGATCTGAACGTGACTCTGACTGCAGGAAACACCGGCGGCGCCTTGAGCGGGCAGACCCTGGGCGTGGTTGGCAACTTCGGCAATGTCGCGGCGCAGACCATCAACCTGGCCGGGTTCAGCACCGTGCTTGCGCAGGGCTTGGCCACTCCGACAGGCCCGATCAACTTGGGCAACTTCCGCGTTGGCGTGTCACCCGCAGTGGAAGCCAGCTTCACGGTGCAAAACATGACCAGTGGCGCGGGTGCCGAACGATTGGGCATTGCATCGGTCAGCGCCAACGGCAGCTTCAGCGCCGTCAACAACCTGGACGCGGGATTCGTGCTGCCCGGCGCGACGCTTGCCGACGCCGTCAGGATCGCGGCCACCACGGGCGTGGCCGGCGCGAACAGTGGCACGCTGACAATCCAGTACAGCAGCAACGGCCAGCTTTTCGACCCCAGCTTTGCCAGCATCGCGGCCAACCTGCAGACAGTCGCGCTCGGCGCCACCGGTTACCGACTGGCCAGCGCCAGCGCTGCCGCACCGAACCCAGTGGCCTTTGCGGCGCAACGGGTGGGCGGCACGTTGGCACAGTCACTGACGCTGACGAACAGCGCCGCCAACGACGGCTTCAGCGAGGGCCTGAACGTCAGCGTTGCCGCCGGCGGCGGCGCTACCGCCAGCGGCAGCATCGGCCTGCTTCCAGCCGGCGCTTCAAGCAGCGCCCTGCTCGTTGGCATCGACACCAGCAGCTCGGGCGCGAAGAGCGGCACGGCCACGCTCACGCTGGCCTCGGACGGCAGCGGCACAAGCGGTTTTGCGCCCCTGGGTCTTGGCACGCAAGTCGTCAACATTACCGGCAACGTGTACGCACCGGCGGTGGCGCAACTCAACACCACGGCGCTGAACTTCGGCATCGTGCGCGTGGGTGATGTGGTCACCGCACGCAACGTCTCGGTGAGCAACACTGCTGCCGGTGCGCTGACCGACACGCTGCGCGCCAGCATCGGCGGTGCGGCGCCGCCGTTCAGCGCCAGCGGCACGGCGGCAGCCGTAGTCGCCGGCAGCACCAATGCCAGCAGCTTGACGGTCGCACTGAACACGGCCAGCGCGGGTGCCTTCAACGGCAGCGCCGCGGTCAGTTTCACCAGCCAAAACGCAGAGATGACGGACCTGGCGCTAGCCAGCGCCGAAGTCGCGCTGACGGCGCAGGTCAACAACCTGGCCGCAGGCGGGTTGGCCAAGACCAGCGGCGCCGGCAGCTTCAGCGGCGGCGCGGCCAACTACACGCTGAATTTCGGCACTCTGGTGGAGGGCGACAGCGGCTTGTCGGCGGGCCTGCAGCTGACCAATGTCACCAGTGGTCCGGCCGACGCTCTGGCCGGCAGCTTCGACCTTTCAGGCGTGTTGTCCGGTAGTGTGTTCACGGTTGCGGGCTTTGGCGACTTCAGCGGCCTGGAAGCCGGCAGCGTGCTGAGCGGCCTGACGGTCAACTTCGGCAGTGGCCAGCTGGGCACCTTCGACCAGGTGATCGTGCTCAACAGCCTCAGCACCAACGGCAGCGGACCCGATCTGACGCTGGGCGGCATCCAGTTGCACTTGCAGGGAACCGTGGTGGCAGTGCCGGAGCCTGGCACCTACCTGCTGATGATCGGTGGCTTGCTGTTGCTGGCCTGCAAAGCGCGCAAGCGCGTGGCACATTAGACCTGGGCGGCCGGACCGCTGGGGCGGTTTGAAGTCCGAAGCCCGACACCCGACAGATGACTGAGGGTGAAGTCTTCTGAGGACGTGCCGAGGTCTACGCGAAGACCTCCGATGGCGCGTACCAGTTGTGCGAAGCACGCGGTTGATGACTGGTTTTCGGCCTCGACTTTGACTGGCCGGGCGCTCCACCGATCTGCGCAGCCGCGCAGCCGTTCATGCCGGCAGCGCGCAATGCACGGGGCGTGCGGCCAACGCATCGAGCAGCACCTGCGGCGAAATGCCCAGCAAATACCCGCGCCGCCCGCCGTTGATGCAGATGCGCGGCAGGTCCAGCACCGTGGCCTCCACCCACACCGGCATGGCCTTGCGCAGGCCGAAGGGTGAGGTGCCACCAACCAGGTAGCCGCTGTGGCGCTGCGCCACCTCGGGCCTGCAAGGTTCGACGCTTTTTGCGCCGATCTCGCGTGCCAGGTTCTTGGTGCTGACCTGGCGGTCGCCATGCATCAGCACGATCAGCGGCTGGGCCCTGTCGTCCTGCATCACCAGCGTCTTGATCACCGCATGTTCGGCCACGCCCAACTGGCGCGCGCTCTCGGCCGTGCCGCCGTGGTCCACGTAGTCGTAAGGGTGCTCGGTGAAAGCCACACCGGCCGCGCGCAGCATCTGCGTAGCCGGTGTCTCGCTGACGTGTTTTTCCTTCTTGGCCACGTGCAAAAACCTAGTCGCCTTCAACCCATTCGATCTGCGCCCCCAGCCTGCGGATGTTTTCTGCAAAGTGCGGGTGGGCCCGCCGCACCGGTGCGGCGTTCTTGATCGTGCTCTTGCCCGGAATGCTGCAGGCCAGCATCAGCAGTGCAATGGCCACGCGGATGATGTAGGGGCTTTCCACTTCGGCCGGCGCCAGCGGCTTGCCGCCAAAGGTGATGATGCGGTGCGGGTCGCTCTGGAAAGCATGGCCACCGAACTTGGACAGTTCGCTGGTCCAGCCCATTGCCCCTTCGTAGACCTTGTTCCAGTACATCATGCTGCCTTCGGCCCTGACGCCCAGGGCCACGAAGATGGGCAGCAGGTCCACCGGCAGATAAGGCCAGGGCGCGGCTTCCACCTTGGGCAGGATGTTCTGCGTGAAGGGCTGCTTCACGCGCAGCGGGCCGTCCACCACGGTGTGGCTCCAGCCGCCCTCGTGCACCACCTGCACGCCGAACTTGGCGAAGGTGCGGTCGATCAGCGGAAACTGCTCGGGCGCGCTGTTCTTGACCGTGATGCAGCCGCCGGTGATGGCGCCCAGCGCCATGAAGGTGACGGCCTCGTGGAAGTCTTCGGCGAAGGTGAATTCGGCGCCTTCGGGCTTGCCCAGCGTGGCCACGCCGTGCACGGTGAGGCGGCTGGTACCAATGCCCTCGATCTGCGCGCCCAGCATGACCATGAAGTTGCAGAACTCCTGCACGTGCGGCTCGCTGGCCGCGTTCATCAAGGTGCTGGTGCCGTGTGCCAGGGCGGCGCAGAGCACGAAGTTTTCGGTGGTGGTGACGCTGGCGTAGTCCAGCCAGTGGTGGTTGGCCTTGAGGCCGCTGTCCACGCGCATGATCAGCGCCTCGCGGCGGCGTTCGACGCTGGCGCCAAAACGTTCCATGACTTCAACGTGCGGGTCGATCTCGCGCACACCCAGGGTGCAGCCCTGCACGTCGTTTTCGATGCGCGCGGCACCAAAACGCGCCAGCAGCGGCGGCACCAGCATGATGGAACTGCGCATCTCCTCGGGCAGGTGGTGCGTGTGGGGGTCGAACTGCGTGTCCTTGTGGTGCAGGTCCAGGATGCCGGTGGTGTAGTCCACCGTCACCGCGCTGCCCAGCTGGCGAAAGATGTCCAGGATCTTGCGCACGTCGGTGATTTCGGGGATGCCCACCAGGCGCACCGGCTCGTGCGTCAGCAGCGTCGCGCACAGGATGGGCAGCACCGCGTTTTTGTTGGCCGACGGCACGATGCGGCCGGTGAGCGGGGTGCCGCCGTGGACGATGAGGTTGGACATGCAGGGGCTTCAGCCGTGAGGGCTCATTGAGTCGGGGTTCAGGTGCTGATTGTCGCCTTCAGCGCAAGTTCAATGCGCGGGGTCGCGCAGGCGCAGCCGCACGGCGTCGATGGCCGCCAGCAGCTCGGTTGACAGCTGGGTGTCCCAGGCGTGCAGACACTCGTCCAGTTGGGCGACTGACGTGACACCCAGGATCGTGCTGGCCACCCGCCAGTTGCGGTAGCAGAAGGCCAGCGCCATCTGCGTGGGTGTCAGTCCGTGCTGGCGCGCCAGCGCGTTGTATTCACGCGCTGCGGCCAGGGCTTCAGGCCGCGCAAAACGACCCTGGCGCATGGTCGCGAATTTCGCCAGCCGGCCCAGTTCTGGGCGCGTTTCGTCGGGGCCGGTCGCGTCGTACTTGCCGGTCAGCGTGCCAAAGGCCAGCGGCGAATAGGCCAGCAGACCCACGCCGGTGCGGTGCAGCGCCTCGTCCAGCCCGTTGTCCACCGAGCGGTTGACCAGTGAATAGGCGTTCTGCACGCTCAGCACCCGCGGCAGGCCGTGCAGGTCGGCCATGCGCAGGAACTCCATCAAACCCCAGGGCGATTCGTTGCTCAGGCCGATGGCGCGCACCTTGCCGGCCTTGACCAGGCCGGCCAGGGCCTGCAGCTGTTCGTGAATGGATGTTTGTGACTGGTCTTTCGCAGGGTCGAAGTACAGGCCGCCGAAGATGGGCGCGTTGCGGTTGGGCCAGTGGATCTGGTACAGGTCGATGACCTCGGTCTGCAGCCGCTTCAGGCTGCCATCGCAGGCTGCGACAACCTGCGCCGGGTTCAGGTCGCCGCTGCCACCGTGCACCCAGCTCAGGTTGCGGCCGGGGCCGGCGCACTTGCTTGCCAGCATCACTTGCTGCCGCATGCCAGGGTTGGCCGCAAACCACTGTCCGATGATGGTCTCGGTGGCGCCATAGGTTTCGGCTCGTGTGGGCACCGAATACATCTCGGCGGTGTCGATGAAGTTGATGCCCCGCTCGACGGCGTGGCTCATGATGCGGTGGGCGTCGGCCGTGGCCACCTGTTCACCGAAGGTCATGGTGCCCAGACAGACGGGCGTCACGTGCAGGCCGCTGTGGCCCAGGTTGATGGTTTTCATGTCGGCAGAGTGTGCCGCAAGGGGGATCAACCTGCCGACGTTGCCCTGGCAAGCGCGGCTTTGGCGCGTTCTTCTTCTTGCAGTCGCAGCACTCGGCGCTGCACCTTGCCGGTGGTGGTCATGGGCAGCGCGTCGATGAACTCGATCTCCTTGGGGTATTCATAGGGTGCCAGCTGGCCGCGCACATGCTGCTGCAGCGCCTGCACCAGGCGGTCGTCGCCGATGTGGCCGGCTGCCAGCACGACGTAGGCCTTGACGAGCGCGCCGCGCTCTGCATCGGGCTTGGGCACCACCGCCGCATTGGCCACCGCCGGGTGTTTGACCAGGCAGTTTTCGATTTCGCTGGGGCCGATGCGGTAACCGGCAGCCTTGAACACATCGTCGCTGCGGCCTTGGTACCAAAGGTAGCCGTCGGCGTCCATCACCGCGGTGTCGCCGGTGCGGCACCAGCTGTTGACCACATCGCCGGTGAACTTGGCGGCCGTGGCCTTGTCGTTGCGCCCGTTCTTGCCCCAGTACCCCAGGAAGAACACCGGGTCGGGCTGGCCGTGCACGTCCAAGCGGTGCAGGGCCACGTCGCCGGGTGTGCCGCGTGGGCATTCCTGGCCCTCATCGTCGATCACCGCCACGCGGTGGCCCGGGTAGGCCCGGCCCATGCTGCCGGGCCGGGCCGGCCAGGCGGGCCAGGCCACGCCATCTGCCCCCACGTAGCGGCCGCAGTTGCCGACGATGTAGTTGATTTCGGTCTGGCCGAACATCTCGTTGACGGTGACGCCCAGCGCCTGCTGGCACCAGTGGAACACCGTGTCACCCACCGCTTCGCCTGCACTCATGATGGCGCGCAGCCGCAAGCGATAGCGTGTCGCCGGCTCGGGCACCGCTTTCATCATCGCCTTCAGCGCGGTGGGGAACAGGAAGCTGTGGGTCACCTGGTGGCGCTGCATGATCTCGAACGCGCGCTCGGGCGCAAAGCGGCCCTGGAAGGCCACGATGCGGCGGCCGAAAAAAAGGCTGGGCAGCAGCGCGTCCATCAGGCCGCCGGTCCAGGCCCAGTCGGCCGGGCTCCAGAAGACCTCGTCGCTGTTTTGCGGCGGGCCCAGGCCGAACCAGTTCTGGCTGCAGACAAATCCGCTCAGGTTGCCGATGAGCGCGCGGTGCGGAATCAAGGCCCCCTTGGGCGGGCCGGTGGTGCCGCTGGTGTAGATGAGCACGGCCGCGTCGTCGGCCAAGGTGTCGACAGGCACGAAGGCCTTGCGTCCTGCCTTGCGTCCTTCAATGTGTCCCGGCTCCAGCGCGTCGGACCAGTCCACGTCACCCTGCCCCGCCGCCGCGCCCACGGCCACCACGGTGAGCAGGCCCGGGCAGTCGGCACGCACGGCCAAAAGATTGGTGATCGCACTCTCATCCACCAGCGCGGCCACGGCGCCACTGTCCTGCAGCCGGTAGGCCAGCGCCTCGGGGCCGAACAGCATGGACAAGGGCATGGCCACGGCACCCAGCTGGTAGATCGCGATGTGCGCCACCGCCGTTTCGGGCCGCTGCGGCATGACCACGGCCACACGGTCGCCGCGCCGCACGCCCAGGCGCTGCAGCGCGTGGCTCAGGCGGTTGGCCTGCTGCTGCAGGTCGGCATAACTCAGCTCGCCGTGGCGCCCGTCTTCGTGCTCCCAGGCGATGGCCGTGCGGCTGGCCGTGTGCGGTGATTGCGCCCAGCGCGTGCAGCAGGGCTGGGCGATGTTGAAGCGCCGTGGCACCTGCCAGTGAAAGCCGCCGTGCAGGGCGGCGTGGGCATCGAGCGGGGGTTTTCGGCTCTTCATGGCCCAAGCTTAAGCGGCCCGTGCGGGGCTGCGCCCCGGGCCTTCCCGCAGGCTGCTGGCGTTGGGGCCAGCCATGTCGCCACGAACACAGTCACGAACACAGTCACGAACACAGTCACGAACGCAGCCAACGACACAGCCACCGTCAAGTTCAAGCATCTACGGCCGAAAAACCAGCCAGACCGAGATTTCTTCGGACCCTCACCGACACACCCGCCACCATGCCGTTTGCCGAACTGTCCAGTGTCAAGCATCGCCTGCAGCCAGGGGCACCGCTGCCCTTCAATGTGCGCAATGCAGACCACACGCTGCTGCTGGCACGTGGGCAGCTGGTGGAGTCGCGCGAACAACTGGAGGCCATCGTGCGCCGCGGCGCGCTGGTGGACATGGCCGAGCTGCAGTCCCCGCGCGACGAGATCCTGAAAGCCCCCCGCGAACTGCTGCCGCAGATGTGGAACCGCGCCTTGTCTCAGCTGGGCCAGACCCTGGCCAGCGCCACGGCACCCAGCTTCCGTGAAGCGCTGCTTGAAGCCGCAGCCCCGGTGCAGACGCTGGTGGAGCGCGACCCCGACCTGGCCATCTTCCAGGTCATTCGCCAAGGCGCCAATGCCGACCTGGACTACGGTGCCCGGCGCTCGCTGCAGACGGCCATCACCAGCCTGCTGGTGGCACAACGCCTGTGCTGGGAACCCGAAGAAGCCGAGCGGGCCTTCAAGGTGGCGCTGACCATGAACCTGTCCATGCTGGAACTGCAAGGGCAGCTGGCGCGGCAGGCCTCACCGCCCAGCAAGGACCAGCGCCTGGACCTGCAGACCCACCCGATGCGCAGCGTGCGCCTGCTTGAAACGGCAGGCATTGCCGACGCGCTGTGGCTGAAGGCCGTGCTGCAGCACCACGAGTGCGAAGACGGCAGCGGCTACCCCAGCGGCACCACCGAAGTGGCGCATCTGGCTTCACTGGTGCGACGGTCGGATGTCTACACCTCCAAGCTGGCATCCCGTTCGACACGCGACGCCATCAGCGCCGACATGGCCGGCCGCCAGATGTTCATGAACGACCCCGGCCACCCGATGACAGCGGCGCTGGTGAAGGAATTTGGCATCTACCCACCGGGCTGCCACGTGCGCCTGGTGTCCGGTGAACTGGCGGTGGTGGTGGCACGTGGTGCGGTCATCACGGCACCCGTGGTGGCCTGCCTGACCAATGCACGTGGCGCACCGCTGACGGTGCCGGTGCGGCGCGAAACCAGCGACCGCGCCCATGCCGTGGCCGCCGTGGTGGGTGAAGCCAGCGTCGGCCCGCGCTTGCCGCTGGACCGGTTGATGGCGGCCCTGGCGGCCTGATCGGGCTGATCGGGCTGATCAGCCTACTCGGCCTACTCGGGCGGCTATTCGGGCTGATCCGGCTGATTGGCTCGATCCGCTGCGCGCCGACTTCAGCGCGAAAACGCGAGCAGCTTGTCGCCCGTCAGGCGGCAGATGCGCCAATCGGGCATCACCGTGGCGCCCATCTTTTCGTAAAAATCGATGGCCCGCTGGTTCCAGTCCAGCACGCTCCATTCAAAGCGGCCACAGTCCCGTTCAACGGCCAGTGCGCCCAGGTGCGACAGCAGCGCCTTGCCCAGCCCCGTGCCCCGGTGCGCGGGCTGCACGTACAGGTCTTCCAGGTACAAGCCCGGCCGACCCAGGAAAGTGCTGAAGTTGGTGAAGAACAAGGCAAAGGCGACCACGCGACCCTCCACCTCACCCACCACCGCTTCAGCCGCCGGGCGCGAGCCGAACAGGTGCGGGTGCAGCGAATCGGGTGTCACCACCACCAGGTGTTCAAGCTTTTCGAACACCGCCAACTCGGTGATGAGGCCGACGATGGCTTGCAGGTCATCGGGGGCGGCTGGGCGCAGGGTGTGGGGTGTGTTCATGACAGGATTGTGGCTTGCCACGGCACGCGCCCGTCAGCGCCCGTCAGCGCCCGTCAGCGCCCGTCGGCGCCCGTCGGCGCCCGCCAGTGCCCGTCAGCGCCAGACAGCGCCCTGCCCTAAAGTCTTGCCATGTCTCCTGCCTTCACCCCGATCTACACCCCGCGCCGCGTGGCGCAGTCCATCTTTCTGCCGCTGCGCGGCATGCGTTACCACGCGCATGTGTGGGGAGACGCCTCGCTTGCCACCGCCGAGCGTCCACCACTGGTTCTGCTGCACGGCTGGATGGACGTGGCCGCGTCCTTCCAGTTCCTGGTCGATGAACTGAGCCAGGCCGAAGGTTTCGACCGCTGGGTCATCGCGCCCGACTGGCGCGGCTTTGGCCTGACCGACACCCCAAAGGCCGACAGCTACTGGTTCCCCGACTACCTGGCCGACCTGGACGCGCTGCTGGATGCGCTGCTGCCCGTGGCCACCTTCCCCGCCATTCACCTGGCCGGCCACAGCATGGGCGGCAATGTGGCAATGAGCTACGCCGGTGTGCGGCCGCAGCGCATTCGTCGGCTGATCAACCTCGAAGGCTTCGGCATGCCGAAGACGCAGCCCAGCCAGGCCCCCCGGCGGCTGTTGCAGTGGCTGGACGAACTGAAAACCCCGCAGCGGCTGCGCACCTATGCGAGCGAAAGCGAAGTGGCTGCGCGGCTGGTGAAGAACAACCCGCTGCTGACGCCCGACAAGGCGGCCTGGCTGGCGCCGCATTGGGCACAGCCGCAGACGGCGGCTGACGGCAATGTGCAGTGGCATATCCTGGGCGACCCGGCACACAAGCGCGTCAACCCCATGCTGTACCAGCTGGAAGAAATCCTGCAGGCCTGGCGGCTCATCACCGCGCCCGTGCTGTGGGCCGAAGGCGACCGCACCGACATCGGCAAGTGGTGGGGCACACGCTACCTGCGCAGCGAATTCGACGACCGCCTGGCGGTGGTGCCCCAGGTGCAACGCGTGCTGCTGTCGCCTTGCGGGCACATGCTGCACCACGACCAGCCGCAGGCGCTGGCGGCGCACGTCGCTCGCTTTCTGGCCTGAGCGGCCAACAGCTTGCGCCGTGCACCCGCATGAGAGAATCGCGGGCTTGCACCACAGGCCTTTGTCGCCGGGCCACTCAAGAAAAACCATGGACGCTTTGCACATCAACTCCGTCGGCTCGCTGCTTGCCGACCTGAGCACCCGCACCCAGCAGCTCCGGGGGTATCTTTGACTACGACCGCAAAAGCCTGCGGTTGAACGAAGTCAACGCCGCGCTGGAAAACCCCGCGGTGTGGAACGAACCCAAACGCGCCCAGGAACTGGGCCGCGAAAAGAAGGCGCTGGAAACAGTGGTCGGCACCATCGACCACCTGGCCAGCAACCTGGCCGACAACAGCGAACTCTTCGAGATGAGCAAGGATGAAGGCGACGAAGCCGGCATCCTGGCCATGGAAGCCGAAGCCCACAAGCTGCGCGAGGCGGTAGAACAGCTGGAATTCCGCCGCATGTTCAGCAACGAGGCCGACCCGCTGAACTGCTTTGTCGACATCCAGGCCGGCGCCGGTGGCACCGAAGCCTGCGACTGGGCCGGCATGCTGCTGCGCCAGTACCTCAAGTACGCCGAACGCAAGGGCTTCAAGGCCACGGTCGAAGACGAAACACCGGGCGATGTGGCGGGCATCAAAAACGCCACCATCAAGATCGAAGGTGAGTACGCCTTCGGCCACCTGCGCACCGAAACCGGCGTGCACCGCCTGGTGCGCAAGAGCCCCTTCGACAGCGCCGGCGGCCGCCACACCAGCTTTGCGTCGCTGTTTGTCTACCCCGAGATCGACGACACCTTTGTCGTCGAGATCAACCCGTCGGACGTGCGCACCGACACTTTTCGCGCATCAGGCGCGGGTGGCCAGCACATCAACAAGACCGATTCGGCGGTGCGGCTGACGCACATCCCCACCGGCATCGTGGTGCAGTGCCAGGATGGTCGCAGCCAGCACGGCAACCGCGACATCGCCTGGCAGCGGCTGCGCTCGCGCCTGTACGACTTCGAGATGCGCAAGCGCCAGGAAGAACAGCAGAAGCTGGAAGACACCAAGACCGATGTCGGCTGGGGCCACCAGATCCGCAGTTATGTGCTGGACCAGAG
>JBBRCN010000121.1:0-11665 GCA_038204775.1 Burkholderiales bacterium
GGGCGGCCTCTTCGTGCTGGACTGCATCGCCAGCGGCGCGGCCTGGGTGGACATGCAGGCCACGGGTGTGGACGTGCTGGTCAGCGCGCCGCAAAAGGGCTGGAGCGGGTCACCCTGCTGCGCTTTCGTGATGCTGAGCGAGCGCGCCCGTGCGGCCATCGACGACACCACCAGCACCAGCTTTGCCGCCGACCTGAAAAAGTGGCTGCAGATCATGGAGACCTACGAAGGCGGCGGCCACGCCTACCACGCCACACTGCCCACCGACGCGCTGACGGTCACGCGCGACGTGATGCTGGAAACACGCGCCTACGGATTCGAAAAAGTGCGTGCCGAACAGTGGGACCTGGGCCGCAAGGTGCGTGCATTGATGGCCAGCCACGGCATCAAGAGCGTGGCCGCAGAAGGCTTCCAGGCGCCCGGCGTGGTGGTCAGCTATACCGACGACACCGGCCTGCACACCGGCAAGGCTTTCCTGGGCGAAGGTGTGCAAAGCGCAGCCGGCGTGCCGCTGCAGTGCGACGAGCCAGCCGATTTCAAGACCTTCCGCATCGGCCTGTTCGGCCTGGACAAGCTGCACCACGTGGACCGCAGTGTGGCCAGGCTGGACGCGGCGCTGAGCCACATCCTGGCGGCGGCGCAGAAGCAGGCGGCCTGACAGGCTGAGCGCGACGCTTCAGCTGCGCACTTCGAAAACGCCCAGCTTCTGGTGCAGCGGAGTTTCGTCGGCGATGAAGACGAAGGCCGCATCGCTGGCGGACCCATTGCGCAGGCACACCGGCGTGTAGCCCGGTGTGCAGCAGGTGTCGGCCTCAGCCAGCCCAAAGCGCTGGCTTTCCTCGCCCTCGCCCTCCCCCACCACCACCTGCACCTCACCTTCGATGACGTGAAACACCATCGCCGGTGACCGCACCGGCAGTGACAAGGTCTGCCCAGGCCTCAGCATCAGCGCATAAAAGCCCAGGATGTTCTCGGCGTGGGCGCCGGTTTCCGGGTTGGCGTAGGTGATCTGGATCGCCTGTTGCTCGGACCGATCTTCCGCCAGCGACAGCAAGGCCGCGCGGGCATCCGACCAGGGGTAGCGCAGCATCGGGTAGGCCTTGCCCCGGCGCGCGGCATCACGCTCGAACACCGGTGTCGGCAACAGGCCACCGCGACTGTAGGCGCGGTCTCCACGGCCCGGCAGCTGTTGCTGGCGGTTGCCGTTGATGTGGTAGCTGGCTTCCATGTAGTGCACCAGTGGCAGGTCCAGCACATCCAGCCACACCACCGGTTGGTCACCGTCGTGGCCGTGTTCGTGCCACAGACCGGTGGGCGTGAGGATCAGGTCGCCGCGGCTCATGGGGCACTTCTCGCCATCCACCGTGGTCCAGGCGCCATCGCCTTCCACCACCATGCGCACTGCATTGGGCGTGTGGCGGTGCGACGGCGCCCATTCGCCCGGCAGCAGCAACTGCATGCCCAGGTACATGGCGGCGCTGGCCTGCATCTTGTCCAGGCCGTGGCCCGGGTTGGCCAGCACCAGCACACGCCGTTCAGCTTTTTCGATGGGCGTCAGCTCGCCGGCCCGCAGCAGCAAGGACTTGATGTCACGGTAGGCCCAGGCCGTGGCGCGGGTGTTCAGGCGCGGCTTGTGCGGCGGCAGCACACCGCGCAGGCTGGGCCACAGCGGCACCAGGTTGAGCTTGCGCAGCGCCTGCACGTAGTCGGCCGGCAGGTCTTCCAGGCGACCCAGTTCTGCATCGGGTGTGTTCATGTTCGGCCTCGGCTTTGGTGGCGGTTCAGTGGCTCAGGCAGGACTCGCGGGTCCAGCCGTACAGCCACGCCATCGCATCGTAGAAGCGTTGTGGCGTGCGGCCTTTCCAGAGTTCATTGCGCACCAGGCGCTCCACGCCCTTGGCGTGAAAGATGCGCCCCATCTCACGCGCCGACAGCACGATGCGCGCCGTGCGCGCCACACGCGAGCGCTGATACAGATCGAAGGCCTGGTCGATGTCGCCGCCGTTCATGCGCAGTGCCTCGCCCAGCGTGACCGCGTCTTCCAGCGCCATGCAGGCCCCCTGCGCCAGGTATTGCAGCGTGGGGTGCGCCGCGTCGCCCAGCAGCGTGCTGCGGCCATGGGTCCACTGCAAGATGGGGTCGCGGTCGGCGGTGGCCCAGCGTTTCCAGCTTTTGGGCAGGTCGATGAGCTGCCGGGCCCGCGGGCAGATGCCCTCGAAGTAACTCTGCACCTCCTCAAAGCTGCCTTCGGTCACGCTCCACTCTTCCGCCTGACGGCTGTGGAAGGTGACGACCACGTTGTACTGTTCGCCGCCGCGCAGGGGGTAGTGCACCAGGTGGCAGTCGGGGCCGACCCAGATGCTGGCGGCGTTCCACTGCAGGTCTTGCGGAAAGTCCTGGCGGTCCACCACCGCGCGGTAGACCACGTGGCCCGACACCCGGGCTTGGTCACCCACATACTGCCGTCGCACGGCAGACTTCACGCCGTCGGCACCAATCACCGCCAGCCCGCGGTGGCCGTGGCCCTGGGTGTCGAAGACGGTGACACCTTGGCTGTCCTGCTCCACACGGTTCACGGTGGTGGACGTGAGCACCTCGATGCGCTCCGAAGCCAGCGCGCCTTCCAGCAGCGAACGGTGCACATCCGCACGATGGATCACCGCGTAGGGGTTGCCGAAGCGGCGGCGAAAGGCCTCGCCGGTGGGGATGCGGCCGACCAGCGTTTCATCCAGCGCGTCGTGCATCACCATCTCGTCGGTGTAGACGGCGCGGCTGCGCGACTGCTCACCCACGCCCAGCGCATCGAACGCGGAAAAAGCATTCGGCCCCAGCTGGATGCCGGCGCCGATTTCACCCAACTGCGCCACCTGCTCAAGCACCTTCACCGCAAAGCCCTGGCGCGTGAGGGCCAGCGCAGCGGCCAAGCCGCCGATGCCGCCGCCAGCCACGATGAAGGGCAAGGGTGATGACGTTGCGCGCAGGGTGCGCTCCTTTTTGGGCATCAAGCAGGCATTTAGTCAGTATACTGACGATAAGTATAGTGATAGTCTTCGCAGGCACGCAAGCGCACAAACCCTCCCATGCCCACCGCCCCCCGCCCCGTTGCACTGGAGACCCTGCCCGGCCACCACATCCGGCGCCTGCATCAGATTGCGGTGGCCATCTTCCTGCAGGAAACCGAAGCCCACGGCCTGACCCCCGTGCAGTACGCCGCGCTGCAGACGGTGGCCAACCAGCCGGGTATCGACCAGCGCACACTGGCCGGTCGCATCGGCCTGGACACCAGCACCGTGGCCGGCGTGCTGGACCGGCTGGAGGCCCGGGCGCTGCTGCAGCGCAGTGCCTCGCCCCTGGACAAACGGGTGCGCCTGCTGACCCTGGGCGACAGCGGCGCCACGTTGCTGGCGGACGTGGAACCGGCCATGCGCCGCGCGCAGCAACGCATCCTCTTCCCGCTGCCAAAGGCCGAGCGTGACGAGTTCATGCGCATGCTGCGCGTGCTGGTGGAAGCCAACAACGAACTCAGCCGGGCACCCAGCGACGCCGCCTGAGCGCAGGCTCTTTGGCCCAGGTCAAAGTGTGCCGCGTGCACAAGGCCTACCTTCGGGTCTCTTCCAGCCCCAAGGAGTCGCCCCATGTTCAAACGCCTGCTCGTGCCGCTGGACGGCGGAGACTTGAGCGACCGCGCCATCGATGCCAGCTTGGCGCTGGCACGTCAGTTGGGCGCCACCGTCGTGGGCTTTGTCGCCGAGCCGGAGCCCCCCATACCCAGCAGCCCGCGCAACGCCACGCTGCTGCGCGAAGAGATGCTGGCACACGCGGCCCACAGCAAGTCCCATGCACAAAGCGTGCTCATGCGCTTCGAAGAAGCCGCGCGTGCAGCCGGTGTGCCCTTCGAAGGCTGGCACGACGAGGTGCCACGCGTGCACAAGGCCATCATCGCGGCTGCCGAGTCGCGCGGTTGCGACATGATCGTGATGGTCACGCACGGCCGCGGCGCCTTCGGCGAATTCCTGTTCGGATCGCAGACCAAGGCCGTGCTGTCGGAAAGCAAGATCCCGCTGCTGGTCCTGCACTGAGCGCAGGCCGGCGAAACGCTGTCAGGCTGCGGCTTCGCCCAACTGGAAGACGTTGCCTTCGGGGTCGTGGCCGTCGCACACGGTGCGACCGTGCCAGACCCAATCGCGTTCGGGCGGGTTCATCTGGCGGCCCAGCGCAGCCACCCGTTCACGAGCCGGCGCCAGGCCGGGCACCAGGAAGCACAGCTTCAACGGCGTGTCCTCTCGCCTTTCAGGCGGCTGCTGGACGGACACGCCGGCGGCGATGTGGGGCGGCATCTGCACCAGCGTGAACTCGGTGCCGCCGAGCTGCAGCACGGCGTGGTCGGCTTGCTGGCTGGCCTGATGGATGGCCTGATGGATGGCCACTGGCACGCCCAGCACGTGGGCATAAAAGTCCGTCAGGCCCACCAGGTCCTTGACGTAGAGCACGGCTCCGCTCAGGGTCGCTGGTGTCATCGTCGGGCTCCTGCATCAGTGTTGGCTTTGTCCATGCGGCCAGGCCTCAGACGCCCAGGTACGCCGCCAGCTCGCTGCTGTCTCGCAGCACCGCCGACTCGCCTTGCAGCACCACCTGACCCTTCTGCAAGACCAGCGCGCGGTCGCTCTGCGCCAGCACCTTGCGGTAATCGCGGTCGACGATGAGCGTGGCGATGCCGCTGGTGCGGATCTGCGCCACGACACGCCAGATCTCGGCCACGATCAAGGGCGCCAGGCCTTCGGTGGCTTCGTCCAGGATGATCAGCTCGGGGTGGGTCATCAGCGCGCGGCCGATGGACAGCATCTGCTGTTCACCACCCGACAGCTGCGCGCCCTGGTTGGTGAAACGTTCCTGCAGGCGCGGGAATGTCTGCAGCACACGGTCCAGCGTCCAGTCGTTGCGGCCGTCGCGACCCTTGCGCGCAGCCATCAGCAGGTTCTCGCGCACGCTCAGGTTGGGGAACACACCTCGCCCTTCGGGCACGTAGGCCACGCCGGCACGCGCCACTTCATGCGGCTTGGCAAGCGACATGTCCTGGCCGAAGAGCAAGATGCTGCCTTCGCGCTGTGTCACGTGACCCAGCAGTGTGCGGATGAGCGTGCTCTTGCCCATGCCGTTGCGGCCCAGCAAGCCCATCGTCTGACCGCGGGCGATGCCGATGTCCACACCGTGCAGCACATGGCTGCTGCCGTACCAGGCGTGCAGGTCTTTTGCGTCGAGGATCAGTTCCTGCGCCATGTTCAGTGCCCACCCAGGTAGGCCAGCTGCACTTCGGGGCTGGCACGCACGGCTTGCGGCGTATCGCTGGCGATGACGGCGCCGTTGACCATCACCGTGATGCGGTCGGCGATGCGGAACACCGCGTCCATGTCGTGTTCGACCAGCAAGATGGCATGGCCGGCTCGCAATTCGGCCAGCAGCGCCAGCATGCGGTCGGTTTCTTCAGCGCCCATGCCGGCCAGGGGTTCGTCAAGCAGCAGCACCTGCGGCTCGGTGGCCAGGCACATCGCGATCTCCAACTGCCGCTTCTGGCCGTGGCTCAGCAGGCCGGCCGGGCGGTCCAGCAGCGCATCCAGACCGGCGCGGGCGGCCACCTCGCGCGCGGTGCCGGTGCTGGCCGTGCAGCGTTGTGCGTCCTGCCACCACTGCCAGGGTTTCTGCGTGTGGGCCTGCGCGGCCAAGCGGCAGTTTTCGAACACCGTGAAGCTGGGGAAGATGGTGCTGCGCTGGTAGCTTCGGCCCAGGCCGGCGCGGGCGCGGCGCGGCTGGGTCCAGGTGGTGGCGTCGTGGCCCAGCAGTTCAACCTGGCCGCTGCTGGGCGCAATCTCGCCCGACAGGATGTTGATGAGCGTGGACTTGCCCGCGCCGTTGGTGCCGATCACGGCGTGCACCTGGCCGCGGGACAGCTCGATGGAGACACTGTCAACGGCCACCAGGCCGCCCCAGCGGCGTGTGATCTCGCGGCCGCGCAGCAGGATGTCGTCGGTCTTCGACGATGCACTCATCGCGATTCCCCGACCGCACCGCGCGCCCTGGCACTGCGGCCCAGCAGCCTGTCGCGCCACTGCGCGGGCAGGCCGACCAGGCCCTTGGGCAGCAGCGCCACGCTCAGGATGATGGTGATGCCCAGACCCAGATGCCAGTGTCTTGCGAAGTTGCCGAAGATGGATTCGGACTTGAAAAACTCCTGCAGCAGCGCAAAGGCAAAGGCCCCGATCAGCGCACCGCGCAGATGACCCAGTCCGCCCAGGATGATCATGATCAGCACCGCGCCACTGAGGTGCCAGCTCAGCAGTTCAGGGTTGACGTAACCGTCCTTCACCGCAAACAGGAAACCCGCCAGACCGGCAATTCCACCCGACACCGTGAAGGCCGCCAGCTTGTAGGGGTAGGTGGAAAAACCGGTGGCGCGCATGCGCTGTTCGTTGACGCGAATGCCCGCCAATGCACGGCCGAAACGACTCTTCAGCAGCACCGCCAGCTTCACGAAAGTAGCCAGCAGGCACAGCCAGGTGAAGAAATAAAGCTGCAGGCCCTGGCTGAGGTCGATCAGGCCGGCAAAAGAAGGCTTGCCGTACAGGTAGATGCCGTCGGTGCCACCGCCCAGCGGTGTGTCGTGCACCACGTAATAGGCCATCTGCGCAAAGGCCAGCGTGACCATGATGAAGTACACGCCCTTGGTGCGCAGCGACAGCGCGCCAACGGCCAGCGCGTACAGCGCCGCCAGCAGGATGCACGCCGGCAGCAGCCAAAGCAGGCTGGCAGAGCCGCTCTCGGGGCTGAGCAGCACGGCACCATAGGCACCGATGCCAAAAAACGCCGCCTGGCCAAAACACACCAGGCCCGTGGTGCCCACCAGCAGTTCCAGGCTGAGCGCGAAGATGGCGTAGATCATGATCTTGGTGACAAGGTCCACGCCGTAGGCCCCGGCCATGAAGGGCCACGCCGCCAACGCCGCAAAACAGGCGATCACGAAGATGAACTTGCTCTTGTCGGTGTTCATCTGCTTCAACCTGCCTTGAACAGGCCGTCTGGTTTCCACAGCAGGATCAAAGCCATCATCACGTAGACCAGCACACCGGCTGCGGAGGGCAGCAGCACCTTGCCGAAGGTGTCGACAAAACCGATGAGCAGGGCCGCCACCAGCGCGCCGCGGATGCTGCCGATGCCACCGATCACCACCACCACGAAGCAGATGATGAGCACCGTATTGCCCATGCCGGGGTAGACGCTGCTGACCGGCGCGGCCACCATGCCGGCAAACACCGCAATGGCCACACCGGCGGCAAACACCACGCGGTACAGGAAGCTGATGTCCACACCCAGGCTCTGCACCATTTCTCGGTTGGTGCTGCCGGCGCGGATCATCATGCCCAGCCTTGTGCGCGTGAACACCAGGTACATGCCCAGCGCCAGCAGCAGGCACACGCCGCTGATGAACAGGCGGTAGACCGGGTAGGTCATCAATTCGCCCAGCGGCAGCGTGCCGGCCAGGATGTCGGGCGCCTTCACACCGTGCACGTCGTCGCCCACCAGGAGGCTGCGCAGTTCTTCGAAGACCAGGATCAGGCCGTACGTCATCAGCACCTGCTGCAGGTGCTCACGCTCATACAGGTAGCTGAAGAACACCCACTCCAGCACGTACCCCAACAGCACCGCCAACACCAGCCCCACGGCCAGCGTGGAGAAAAATCCGCCGCCGAAAGTGGCCGCCACAAACGGCGCCAGCGCATAGGCCATGTAGGCCCCGATCATGTAGAAACTGCCGTGCGCCAGGTTGATGACGCCCATGATGCCGAAGATCAGCGTCAGGCCCGACGCCACCAGAAACAGCAGCAACCCGTACTGCAGCGAGTTCAGGCACTGAATGAGAAAGGTGGCGAAGTCCATTGGCAAGTTTCAGCAGCGAAGCCGGTCATCAAGTAACCGCCGCAGAACCGGCTTTGCCGGGCTGATGGCGGTGCCCCCTGGGGGGAGGCGCGAAGCGCCTTCGGGGGGAACCCACCTCTGACGCCGCGGATCCGGCTCTGCCGGGCCGCTGGCGGCGGCCCCCTGGGGGGGGGAGGCGCGAAGCGCCTTCGGGGGGGGATCACATATTGCAGCCCTTGCCCGGATCGCTGAGGCCTTTGGATGCGATGCCGATGGACTTGTTGATCTTGCCACCCACTTCGCGCAGATAGAAGTCCTGCACCGGGTCGTGGTTGCGGCTCAGCGTGAAGGGGCCGCGCGGGCTGTCGATCTTGGCCTTGCGCAAGGCGGCGGCAAACTCGGGCTTCTTGCTCACGTCGCCTTTGACAGCGTTCAGGCCGATGCCCAGCATCTGCGCCGCGTCGTAACCCTGCACCGCATACACGTCGGGCTGAAGCTTGTAGGCCTTGGCGTAGGCCAGGCGGAAGGCGTTGTCGCGCGGTGTGTTCAAGCCGTCGGCGTAATGCAGCGTCGTCAGGATGCCGTCGGCGTCGGCACCCTGCGCTTCCAACGTGCCGTCGGTCAGGAAGCCGGCGCCGTACAGCGGGATGCTCTTTTTCAGGCCCGCCGCGGCGTAGTCCTTGACGAACTTGACCGCGCCGCCACCGGCGAAGAAGGTGTACACCGCATCGGGCTTGAGCGAGGCGATCTCGGTCAGCAAGGCTTGGAACTCGACGCCCGGGAAGGGCAGGCTCAGTTCCTTGATGACCTGGCCGCCGCCCTTGGTATAGGCCTCCTTGAAGCCGGCCACACTTTCGTCGCCGGCGGCGTACTTCCAGGTGATGGTGACGACACGCTTGTGGCCCTTCTTGGCCACCACTTCGCCCATGGCATACCCCGGCTGCCAGTTGGAAAAGCTGCTGCGGAAGATGTTGTTGCCGCACATGGCGCCCGTCACCGCACCGGCGCCGGCATTGGGCACGATCAAGAGCGTGCCGCTTTCCTTGGCCACCCGCGCCATGGCCATGGCCACGCCGCTGTGCACGGTGCCGATGATGACGTCGACGTTGTCGCGCTTGACGAGTTTGTTGACGTTGTCGGTGGCCTTGGACGGGTCGGACTCGTCGTCAACCTTCACGTACTCGATCTCGCGGCCGCCCAGCTTGCCGCCTTGTTCGGCCACGTACAGCTTGAAGCCGTTTTCGATGGCCGTACCCAGCGCGGCAAAGGTGCCGGTGGCCGGCAGCATGAGGCCCACCTTGAGCTTGGCGCCCTGGGCCGAAGCCACGGACGTGGCAATCGCGGCAGCGGCAATGAGGGTGATCTTGAACAGGTTCATGGTGCGTCTCCAGGGGTTTGCATCGAACGGGAAATGAAGTGGGATGCGGCGACGATCAGCGCTTCGGGCTGATCGCGGTGCGGTGAATGGCCGCAGCCGGCCATCTCCAGCAATTGTGTGTGCGGCACACGCCGCTGGATGCCCCGTATTTGTTCCAGGGTGCCGTACTCGTCGTCCAGGCCCTGCACGGCCAGCAAGGGGCACTGGATGGCACCGATTTCTTCTTCGATGGACCAGCGCCTGAATGGCGGGTGCAGCCAGATGCGGTTCCAGCGCCAGAAGGCGCGGTCGGGGTCGTCGTGGTACTTGGCCAGGCGCTCGCGCAGATCGGTTTGCTCAAAGGCCGTGCGCGCTTGTTCGATGCTGCTGACGGACAGGTCTTCGACCATGATGTGCGGTGCCAGCAGCACCGCGCCAGCCACTTGCGATGGGTGGTGCGCAGCAAAGAGCAGCGCGATGGAGCCGCCGTCGCTGTGGCCGAACAGCCAGACCGGTGTGTCCACCCGCAGCGCCTGCAACACAGCCGGCAGCACCTGCAGCGCCTGCTGGTGCAGGAAGTCCAGATCCCACACCTCGTCTGCCACCGGCGGCGTGCTGCGGCCGTAGCCCGGTCGTGAAAACACCAGCCCCCGACAGGCCGCTGCGGCACACAGCTGCGCCGGAAAGTGCTTCCACATCGCCAGCGAACCCAGGCCTTCGTGCAGGAACACGATCAGTGGCGCATGCGGGTCGTCCACGCCCACCCAGGCGTGTTCGATGCGCACCGGCAGGCCGGCCCAATCAATGTCGATCAACGGCATCGGCAGCGGTCCAGATTCAGCAGCAGACGCAGCCAATCAAGCTTCCCGCCGCGGGACCGGCTCTGCCGGACCGCCAGCGGACACCCCTGCCGGGGGGTGGCGAGCGTCAGCGAGCTTGGGGGCCTCAGCCTCTCGCAGTTTGAATCGCTGGATCTTGCCGGTGGCCGTTTTCGGCAACTCGACCACGAACGCGATCAGGCGCGGGTACTTGTAGGGCGCCAGCTTGTCCTTGACGAAGGCTTTGAGCTCGGCTTCGCTGGCCTGACCACCGGGCTTCAGCACGACGAACGCCTTGGTCTTGGTCAGGCCTTCCGCGTCTGGCACGCCGATGACGGCGGCTTCCAGCACCGCCGGGTGCTGCACCAGCGTGGCTTCCACCTCGAAGGGGCTGACGTAGATGCCGCTGACCTTCAGCATGTCGTCGCTGCGGCCGCTGTAGGTGTAGGTGCCGTCGGCATTCTTGACGTACTTGTCGCCGCTCTTGGTCCAGCCGCCTTGAAAGGTCTCGCATGTCTTGGCGCGGTTGCCCCAATACATCATGGCCGCACTCGGGCCGTGGATGTACAGGTCGCCGGGTTCGCCGTCAGGCACCGCGCCACCCTCTTCGCCACGCAGTTCGATTCCGTAGCCGGGCACCGGCCAGCCCGTGGTGCCGTAGCGCACCTTGCCGGGCAGGTTGGACATGAAGATGTGCAGCATCTCGGTCGAGCCGATGCCGTCCACGATGTCCACGCCGTAATGGCGCTGGAAACGTTCACCGATGTCAGCCGGCAGCGCTTCACCGGCGGAAGAGGCCACGCGCATGGCGACTTCGCTGCGCGAAGGCAGATTGGGTGAGGCCAGCATGCCGGCAAAGCCCGTCGGTGCGCCAAAGAACACGGTGGGTTTGACGCCGCCCACTTCACCGCGCCAGCGCTTGAAGGTGGCGTCGGGTGTGGGCCGCTCGGCCATCAGGAGGGTGGTCGCGCCCACACTCATCGGGAAGGTGAGGCCGTTGCCCAGTCCGTAAGCGAAAAACAGCTTGGCGGCACTGAAGCAGACGTCCTGTTCGGTCAGGCCCAGGATGGCCTTTCCATACAGCTCGCAGGTCCAGTAGGGGTTGGCGTGCGAGTGCACCGCGCCCTTGGGGCGGCCGGTGGAGCCGCTGCTGTAGAGCCAGAAGCCGGGGTCGTCGGCGCGTGTGGCTGCTGGCCGCTGCAGAGGTGCATGGGCTTGCACGAAAGCATCGAAGTCGGTCTCGGCCGGGTGCAAGGGCGCCACCGGGCGCGACACGATGACCTTGCCCACTTCGTGATCGCTCTTGGTCATGGCCGCGGTCAGCGCCGGCAGCAGCGCGCCCGACACCAACGCCGCCTGCGCGCGTGAATGCTCCAGCACGAAGGCGTAGTCGTCCGCCGTCAGCAGCGTGTTCACCGCCACCGGCACGATGCCCGCGTACAGCGCCGCGAGGAAGGCGACCGGCCAGTCGTTGCCGTCGGTCATCAGCAGCAGCACGCGCTCCTCGCGCTTGATGCCGAGGGCGCGCAGGGCGCCGGCCAGCGACCGGACGCGGTGGTCGAGCGCACCATAGCGCAGGGCG
>JBBRCN010000122.1:0-11382 GCA_038204775.1 Burkholderiales bacterium
GTGGTGGGCTTCAAGCCCAGCGCCGGCCGGGTGCCCATCAAGCCGCCTTACCTGGGCCGGGTGGCCGGACCCTTGACCCGCACCGTGGCCGATGCGGCCGCGATGATGTCGGTGCTGAGCCTGCCCGATGACCGCGATGCCACGCGCCTGCCCTGGCAGGCCATCGACTGGCTCGACCTGCACGACGCGGCCAGTGTGCGCGGCCTGCGCATCGGCCTGATGCTGGACGCCGGCTGGGGCCTGCCCGTGGATGCCGACATCACGGCGGCCGTGCAAGACGCCGCGCGCCGATTGGAGGCCGCCGGCGCCAGCGTGCAAGCGCTGCCCGCCTTCACCACGCGCGAGATGGCCGACGGCATCAACCTGTTCTGGCGCACCCGCTCGTGGCTGGACATCCAGGCGCTGCCACAAGCGCAGCAGCAGAAGGTGCTGCCCTTCATCCGCGCCTGGGTGGCCGCCGCCGATGGCTGCAGCGCAGCGCAGCTGTTCCACGGCTACAGCCAGTTTGCCGCGCTGCGCGACGCAGCCGTGGCCGCCTGCCACCCATTCGACTTCGTGATCTCGCCGGTGGCGCCGGTGTCGGCCTTTGCTGCCGAATGGGCCATGCCCAGCAACGACCCGCTGCGCGCGATGGAGCACATCGGCTTCACGCTACCCTTCAACATGAGTGAACAACCGGCCATCAGCGTACCGTGTGCGCACACGGCTGCGGGCCTTCCCATTGGCCTGCAGATCATCGGCCGCCGGCACGACGACATCGGCGTGCTGCGCCTGGCGCACGCCTGGGAACAATTGTGTGGTCCTCTGCGGCCTTGGCCCCGGCCTCCCGCCTGAATCGTTCTGAAGCTCGCGGCTCGCCGGCCAGGCCGTCACGCAGCCGCGCTACATTCCGCCCCATGGCCACCCCGGACCTCCGCGGCAACCCCTGCAGCAGCGCCAGCGCCACCGCGCGTGACGCGGCCGAACTGGCGCTGTGGCGCATGATGTCGTTCTACGAGCCGCCGCTGGCTGACCTGGACGCCGCCATGCAGGCCGACCCCGCCTGGGCGCTGCCGCACATCATGAAGGCCGGCTTTCTGCTGAGCCTGACCGAGCCCGGCCTGCTGCACGAAGCCGACGCGCACCTGTCGCACGCCCGCGCGCTGCAGACGCACGCCACGCCGCGCGAGAAGGCCCACCTCGAAGCCACGCAGATGGTGCTGGAAGGCCGCTGGCACCACGCCTGCCGCATCTGGGATGCGCTGCTGGTGGAGCACCCCCGCGACGCGCTGGCCCTGCAGTGGGCCCACCTGTGGGACTTCTACCGCGGCGACACCAGCAGCCTGCGCCAGCGCCCTGCACGTGCACTGCCCGAATGGCAGGAAGACGACCCGCTCTTTGCCTGCGTGTTGGCGCTCCACGCCTTCGGCCTGGAAGAAAACAACCTCTATTCGCTGGCCGAAGAAGCCGGGCGCCGCGCACTGTCCATCGACCCTCGGGTGCCCTGGGCCATGCATGCGGTGGCACATGTGATGGAGATGCAGGGCCGTTTTGAAGACGGCGCGGCCTGGCTGCGCCACCATCAGCCCGGCTGGGCCGAAGGCAACGGCTTCGCCTGCCACCTGTGGTGGCACAAGAGTCTGTTCCGCCTGGAGGCCATGGACACCGCCGGCACGCTGCGGCTGATCGACAACCACCTCAGCGGCAGCGCACTGCAAGTCACGCTCAACCGCGTGGACGCGGTGTCGATGTTGTGGCGCTTGCACCTGCTGGACGTGGATGTGACCGCCAGCTGTGCCGCCGTGCTGTGCGACTGGCCACTACCCGACGAACACGCCGGCCACTACGCCTTCAACGACGTGCACGTGGTGCTGGCGCTGATTGGCGCGGGTGAGGTGCCGCGTGCCGAGGCCTGGCTGGCGCGCTGCGCCGAGCGTGCGCTGATGGCCACCGACGCCAGCCGCAGCAACCACCAGATGGCGCGCGAAGTGGGCCTGCCGCTGATGCGCGGCCTGCTGGCGCTGGCCCGTGGCGACGCCGACGGTGCAGTGGACCTCATCGCGCCAGCACGCGCCCATTCCACACGCCTGGGCGGCAGCCATGCGCAGCGCGACCTCATCGACCAGACCCTGCTGGCCGCAGCCGCACGTGGTGGCCGGCGCAGCCTGGGCCGGGCGCTGATCAACGAACGCACCATGGCCAAACCAGTCACACCACTGACGCGGCACTGGATCGAACGCCTGACACCACCGACCGAGGAAAGAGCATGAGCAGCGAAGGCACCGGCGCAGCAGAAAAACGCGAGCAGCGGCTGAAGCTGCTGGAAGACGATATCGGCCGCAAACTGGCCGAAAGCCACAGCAGCGGCGAACTGCGCAGCGCGCCCAGCTACGGCAAGCCGCTGAACCTGGGCGACGGCTACGAAGAAACGCCGGCCGAACTGCGCATGGGCATGAAGATCCTCAAAGACGCCGGCGTGGCGCCCCCCGAGGTGGAACTGATGCGGCAGATCGAAGCCCAGCGGCTGCGCGTCGATGCCGCGCCCGACGACACCGCGGCACGGCAACAACTGGCCGACATGCGCCAGCGCTTGGCGCTGCGGCTGGAAAAGCTGCGCGGCAGCGGGCCGTTGTAAAGCTCAGTACAAGGGCTGGCTGAGCTTTTCAGTCGCCAAGGCGCGCTGCATGGCCGGCCGCTCCAGCATGCGCTGCAAGAAGGCAGCGATGTGCGGGAAGCTGCGTGCAGGCCGCTCGCTGAAGCCCCGGGTCCAGCGCGACACCATCCACACGTACGGGTCCAGCACGGTGTAGTTCGCGCCCATCATCCACGGGCCGCCGTGGCTGGCCAGGTGGGCGTCGATCTGCGCCAGATAGCCCACCACGCGCGCCTGGGCGTGGGCCTTGAGCTGCGCCGTGCCTTCAATGTTGCCGGCGTCGAGCATGCGGTCACCATAGAAATAATGGATCAGCGTGGCTTGCACGCTGTTGGTCAGCCACATCAGCCACTTGTAGAACTGCGCGCGCTCGGCAGTGCCCAGGGGCGGCGCCAGTTCGGCCGCGGGGTGGGTGTCGGCCAGGTGCAGGCAGATGGCGGCGGTTTCGTAGAGCACCAGGTCGCCGTCCACCAGCGCCGGAATCAGCCCATTCGGGTTGAGCTTCAGATATTCGGGCCCCTTGTGGGCATTGACCGTGCGGTCCACCAGACTCAATTCGAAAGGCACGCCCAGTTCGTGCAGCACCACGTGCGGCGTGAAACTGGCATTTCCGGGGTAATAGTGCAGGGTGATCATGGAGCCATCATCGCATGCAGGTCGCATGCAGGTCGTGCGCGGGGCACATACGGAAGATGCACGCCAGGCGCCGCACAATGGAGGGGCTATGCACAGCTATCTGGCCCAGATTGAATGGCGGCGCGGTGAAGGCGAAACCTTCACCGACAAGCGCTACAGCCGCCGACACACCATGCGCTTTGATGGCGGCGCCGAGTGGGCGGGCTCCTCGTCACCGCAGGTGGTGCCGCTGCCCTTCAGCGAGTCCAGCGCGGTGGACCCGGAAGAGATGTTTGTCGCTTCACTGGCCAGCTGCCACATGCTGTGGTTTCTGAGCCTGGCGGCCCACCAGGGCTTTTGCGTCGACCATTACGAGGACGACGCGGCGGGCGAAATGACGCGCAATGCCGAAGGCCGCATGGCCATGACGGTGGTCACCTTGCGGCCCCGGGTGGTGTTTGGCGGCAGCACATTGCCCACGAGCGAGCAGTTGCACGCGCTGCACCACGAAGCCCACGCCTCGTGTTACCTCGCCAATTCGGTGAAGTCCGAATTGCGCTGCGAACCCCGCGTTTGAAGGTCGGCACAGGGCTTGAAACCGGGCCCTTGAGCGCCCAGATGTGCAGGTGATTGCATCGCCCACGGTCTGGTTTGCCTGTCTCCTGCTGCTGGCGATGGCGCTCAGCGTGGCCGCCTGGCTGTGGGGGCCGCTGGCCTGGCGGCACTGGCGCCGCGCACGCATCCGCCGCCAGCCCTTTCCGGCCCCGTGGCGCGAAACGCTGCGCCAGCGCATGCCGGCCTTTGCACGCCTGCCAGCCGACGTGCAGTTGCGGCTGAAAAAACACGCCCAGGTGCTGATCGCCGAAAAGCCCTTCATCGGCTGCGCTGGCCTGCAGGTCTCCGACGAGATGCGGGTGCTGGTGGCCGTGCAGGCTTCGCTGCTGCTGCTGCGCCGGCGCGGCCACTTCGATCAACTGCGCCAGGTGCTGATCTACCCGGGTGCCTTCGTCGTCAACCGCCAGGCGCCCGACCCCGCGGGCCTGGTGCGTGAGGAGCGGCAGGCACTGGTGGGCGAATCGTGGCAGCAAGGCCAGGTGATTTTGTCCTGGGACGACGTGCTGGCCGGCGCGGCCGACCCGCAAGACGGCCGCAACGTCGTGATTCACGAATTTGCTCACCAGTTGGACCAGGAAACGGGCGCCGCCAATGGCGCGCCCTGGCAACCCCATGCGCAGCGCCGTGCGCGTTGGGCTCGGGTATTGGGTGCCGAGTTCCAGGCCCTTCAACAGCGGCTGGCGAATGGAGATGGCGGATTGATCGAAGCCTATGCCGCCACCCATGCGGCGGAGTTTTTCGCCGTGGTCAGCGAACTGTTCTTCGAGCGACCCTTCGAATTGGCTACCGCACACGCGGCGCTTTACGCTGAGTTCCGTTCGTTGTATGGCGTGGACCCCTTGCTGTGGACCGGCACCACCCCCTTATCCAGGCGCTGAATCATTGGCGCAACAAACGCCCGACAGAACGCTGCATTTGCAGGCGCATTACAAACTGAAAAACAAAGTCCCTGCAACAGCGTGTTATGTTCCAGCCCTCGGTGGTGCCATCGATAAAATAAAAATCGGCACCGCTGGGGCACCCACTCAATGACGGTGCCCACATCAGGGAGCACTTCACCGACTGGAAACCATGACCAAGACCTACGCACAAGTTGTCAAGCAGATTGAATCTCTGAAACTCGAAGCAGAAAAGCTTCGTCGCAACGAAATAGATGGCGTCATCGCCCGCATCCGCGGCGCCATCTCGTTCTACAACCTGAGCGCGGCCGACCTGGGCCTGTCCGGCAAGGCCAAGCCCGGCCCCAAGGCCGCCGCACCGGCCAAGAGCAAAAAGCGCAAAGGCGCCGCCGCAAAGGCGCCGGCCGTGGTGAAGTTTGCCAACGGCACCGGCGGCACCTGGGGTGGCCGCGGCAAGCGTCCGACCTGGCTGCGCGACGCGCTGAACAGCGGCAAGCAACTGTCGGACTTCGCCGTCAAGTAAGCGGCCCGAACGGGCGCCGGGCGCGCCCGTTCCGTGTCAATGCGCCGTGGTCTGCGCCACCGCACGTTCCCAGGCCCGCATCAGTTCCCCTGCCCGCTCGCGTGGCTTGCGGGCCTCGAAGCGCCGCTGCTCCTGCCAGCAGGCGCTCAGTTCGTCCAGGCTGGCGAATACACCCGTGGCCAGCCCGGCCGCGCCCCAGGCTGTGGTCTCGACCACCTGCGGGCGTAGCACCGCAAGGCCCAGCAAGTCGGCCTGAAACCGCATCAGCAAGTCGTTGACGCTGGCGCCGTTGTCGACACGCAGTTCTTGCACCGCACCGGCATCAACACGAAGCGGCCGGTGCCGTGGGTGTTCTTGGCAACGGGCCCGGCCGCCTGCTGCGCGATCCACTCGTCGATCAAAACGTCCAGTGTGGCCAGCGGCAGCGCGCCGTTGTCCAGCACCGCGTTGTGGAACTTGCGGATGTCAAAGCGCGGGCCCAGCTTGGCCTTGGCGCGGTCGCGCAGTTCGTCGAACTTGAGCTTGCCGATCATGTAGGCCAGGGCCTGCCCAGGCTGCGAGACGTAGCGGTCCACTTCGCTGGCGACGAAGTCGCGTTCGACCCCCGTGTGCTCGACCATGAAGTCGATCGCCTGCTGGCGGGTCCAGCCGAGTGCGTGCACGCCGGTGTCCGCCACCAGGCGGGCCGCACGAAAGGCCTGCCACTGAAGATGGCCGTAACGTGAATAGGGGTCGGTGTACAGGCCCAGCTCAAAACCCAGCGTCTCGGCGTACAGGGCCCAGCCTTCGCTGAAGGCCGTGTAGCCAAATCCGCTGCGGCGAAAGTTGGGCAGGCCGCGCAGTTCGGCAGCGCGTGCGATCTGCATGTGGTGGCCGGGCATGGCCTCGTGGGCCACCAGGGTCTCCATGCCCCAGATGGGGCGCTGGCGCCAGGCCAGGGTGTTGGCAAAGAAGAAGCCCGCGCGGCTGCCGTCGGCGGCGGGGCCGTTGTAGTACTCGGCGCGGTTGGCGCCCATGTGCGCTGGCATGGCCTGCACACCGTAGGGCGCACGGGGCAGCTCGGCAAAGAGCTTGGGCATTTCGGCGTCGATGCGCTTGGCAATCTCACGGTAACCGGCCAGCAGCGCCTCGGGGCTGGTGTGGAAGAACTTCGGGTCGGTGTTGAGGTGCACGACGAACTGCGCAAACGTGCCCTTGAAGCCCACCGCCTGCATCACCGCTTCCATCTCGCCGCGCAGACGGGCCAGCTCGCGCAGACCGATGGCGTGGATCTGCGGCGGCGTCAAGGAAGTGGTGGTTTGCTGCCGCACATGGGCCGCGTACACCGCTTCACCGCCGGGGTAGTTGCGCAGCGCACCTTCCAGCGGCGCCTTGGGCAGCAGTTCGTCCACGATCATGGCGCGCAAGGCCGTCAGCGGCGGCACCACGTGCTGTTCGATGGCGGCGCGGCCACGTTGCTGCAGCAGCGCCTGTTGTGGCGCCGGGATGTCGCGGCCCAGGCGCTGGAAGGGCCGGTAGTGCGGCATGTCAACGGCTGGTGTGGCCAGTTGGGTGTCGATCTGCGCAACGACCCTGTGCAAAACGCCACGCGCGGGCACCCAGCCCGCGACGGCGCTGGCGCGGATCAGCGCCATCTCCTGCGCCATGCGCAGTGGAAACGCAGCGATGCGGGCCAGCATCTGTTCCACCTGCGCGGACGTGCCGGTGGGCATGATCTGCAGCAGCTCGGCCATCTGGGTTTGCGGGCCGCCCAGCGCGCGCAAGCTCATGCCCCGCGCGGCCGGGAAAGCGCTCATGTCCACCTGGCGCTGCTGGTTGTCGATGAACAACTGCAGCGACACCCGCTCGGTAGCCGTCAGCCCGTCGCGCGGGAAGGCGCGTGCTTCAGCCAGGAAGGCCGCCACGTCGCGGTCGCGCTGAGCGATGGCGTCTGCCGATGCGTCGGACAGCCGGTCGCCAAAGCGGTGATCGCCGCGGTAGCTGGCAAACTCGGGGAAGGTGCTTGAACTCCAGGCCCAGTGCCGGTCCAGGAGGGCATTCAGCGCTTGCTGCGCGGGCTGCGCCGCTTGAGCGCCAACAGGCACTGCCGCGGGCTCGGCCGCCCAGGCTGCCCAGCTGCCGTTGGCGCAAGCCAGCAGTGTGGCCATGAGGGCTGGCAGCAGCCGAGAGCGGCGATGCGGATTCGGGCTTTGTCTGTTCATCGGGAAATCTGCGGTCAAAGCGGCATTTTGATCGGTGACATGATCCCGCCATGCGAGGTCTTGCCCTGAGCACCATCCACACGGCGGAGCTGCGCCGGGCCGTGTCGCCACCTCGACCGAAGCGACATCCGCAGCCTCATCCGCAAGCCCATGTCCGCGCATAAACGCGCGCTCATCACCGGCACGCTCTACGCCCTGGCCGCAGGCCTCATGTGGGGTCTGGTGTTCGTCGCGCCCACCCTGCTGGGCGACTATCCGGCAGCCTTGCTGGTGGTGGGCCGCTACCTGGCCTTCGGCCTGATTGCCCTGCCGCTGGCCTGGCTGAGCCGTGCGCGCCTGGCCGAGTTGACGCGCGCCGACTGGCTTGAAGCGCTGAAGCTGTCGGCTGTGGGCAACCTGCTGTACTACTTGTGCCTGGCAGCAGCCATCCAGCGCGCCGGCGGGCCGCTGCCCACCATGATCATCGGCACGTTGCCGGTGGTCATCGCCATTGCGTCCAACTTGCGCGGGTCGGCGGCCGTGCAAGCGCGTGACGGCCGTGTGCCCTGGGCGCGCATGCTGCCTTCCTTGCTGCTCATCGCTGCCGGCATCGGCTGCGTCAACCAGGCTGAAATGCAGCACCTGCAGGCGGCCGGTGGTGTGGACGTGGCGCGTTATGCCTGGGGTGCGCTGCTGGCCGTGGGCGCCGTGCTGTGCTGGACCTGGTACCCCATCCGCAACGCCGACTGGCTGCGCGCCCATGCAGACCGTTCGCCCAGTGCCTGGGCCACGGCGCAGGGCCTGGTCACGCTGCCGATGGCGCTGCTGGGCTATGCGCTGCTGTGGGCCTGGACGGCGGCCAGTGGATCGGCAACAGAGCCGGGATTCGCCATGCCGCTGGGTCCGCAGCCCGGCCTTTTCTTGGGCCTGATGCTGGCCATCGGCCTGTTTGCTTCGTGGCTGGGCACCTTGTGCTGGAACGAAGCCAGCCAGCGCCTGCCGCCCGCGCTGGCGGGTCAGCTGATCGTGTTCGAGACCTTGGCGGCCTTGAGTTACGCCTTCATGCTGCGCGCGCAGCTGCCGCAGCCTTTGACCTTGCTGGGCGTGGCGCTGCTGATGGCCGGCGTGATGATGGCGCTGCGTGGCAGCCAGACCCCGGCCCACGCGTCGTAACGCACAGCTTCCGGGCAGAGGCAGACAATGCCACCATCACAAACCCAGGAGACCAGCCCATGACAAGCCGCCGTCGCTTCATCACCATCGTCCCCTTGGCCGGTACCGCCTGGCTGGCGGGCTGTTCCGACAAGGCCCCTGCCCCTGCCCCTGCCCCTGCCCCTGCCCAAGCACCAGCACCAGCCCCAGCCCCAGCACCAACGCCAGCGGCTGCCGACACGGCGGCGGCACCCGCTGCTGCGCCGGCTGCATCTGCCGCAGCCGGCGCGATGGTCGACCCCGCCGAGGCCACGGCCGTGGCCCTGGGCTATGTGTCCGATGCCACCAAAGTCGACACCTCGAAGTTCAAGACCTACGCCGCTGGCCAGAACTGCGCCAACTGCGCGTTGTTCCAAGGCAAGGCCGGCGACGCGGCAGGTGGCTGCCCCCTCTTTGCCGGCCGCCAGGTGGCCGCCGCCGGCTGGTGCAGCGGCTACGCAAAGAAGGGCTGAGGCCGCGCGTGAGGGTCCGGAAGGACCCGAACGGCTGCCGAAGGCCCGAACGCGATTTCACGCGTGAGGGCTGAGGCCGCGCGTGAGGGTCCGGAAGTACCCGAACGGCTGGCGGGCGCAGCGGGTCAGACGCCCCTGATCCAGGTCAAGCCAGGTGTCAGGCGGCGGGCGCAAGATGCGGGCATGCTCCAGCGCATCATCCCGATCTTGCGGGCCAGGCCCGCGCCGCCGGCCTGGTTGCCCACGCGCCTGGTCGGCCAGCCCGAGCATGTCGAGCGTGTGCGCGCCGCGCTGGAGGTGGCCGTCGCCAGCGGCCTGGGTCACACACCGGCCGGCTGGTTGCGCGAATTGCGACTCGAGGGCGGCGAGGCTTTTGTCACCGTGGCGCCTGGTCTGGGCCTCGACAGCCTGGGCTCGGCAGAAATCGCCTTTGACACGCTGCGCCGCCTGCTGCCCGACACCGACATCTTTGTCGGCCAGGCCCGCACCTGAGCGGCTGCGCGGGGTTCGTTCACACCGGCTCAGACCAGGGCTTCGTCCAGCACCTCGACCCAGTGCTTCACCGGCGTGGTGGTGCCACTTTGCAGGTGCTGGATGCAGCCGATGTTGGCGCTGATGATGGCCTGTGGCTCCAGCGGCAGCAGGTTGTGCAGCTTGCGGTCGCGCAGCTGGTAGGCCAGTTCGGGCTGCAGCACGCTGTAGGTGCCGGCGCTGCCGCAGCACAAGTGGCTTTCGCTCGCGGCCACGCTGACCTCAAAGCCCAGGGCACTCAGGTGGATTTCGACACCGCCACGCAGCTGTTGGCCATGCTGCAGCGTGCACGGGGGGTGGAAGGCCAGGCGCATGGTCTTGGGGCCCCGCAGCTGGCCCTTGAGCGTGTCCACCAGGCCGGGCAGCAGTTCGCTGAGGTCGCGCGTGAGTTCGCTGACACGGCGCGCCTTGTCGGCGTAGTGGGGGTCGTGGGCCAGCGCGTGGCCGTAGTCCTTGACGGTGACGCCACAGCCGCTGGCGTTCATCACGATGGCTTCGACCTTGCCCTGCGAGGTCAGGCCCTGCACCAGCGGCCACCAGGCGTCGATGTTGCGCCGCATGTCGGCCAGGCCCCCTGCGCTGTCACTCAGGTGGCTGCGGATGGCGCCGCAGCAGCCCGCGTCGTCGGCCACCAGGGTCTGGATGCCCGCAGCGTCGAGCACACGAGCGGTGGCGCTGTTGATGTTGGGCATCATGGCCGGCTGCACGCAGCCCAGCAGCATCAGCACCTTGCGTTTGTGTTCACGCGTAGGCCACTGGTGCGCCTTCGCGCCGCCAGGTGCCGGCACCTTGAGCTTCAGCGCCGCCGGCAGCAGCGGGCGCATCAGTTGGCCCAGCTTCATGGCCGGCCCGAACAGCGGTGAGGTCAGGCCTTCCTTCAGCAGCCAGCGCACGGCTCTTTCCTTGCCTGGCCTTTGGACACGCTCGTCGACGATCTTGCGCCCGATGTCCACCAGCTGGCCGTATTGCACACCGCTGGGGCAGGTGGTTTCGCAGTTGCGGCAGGTCAGGCAGCGGTCCAGATGCTGCTGGGTGCTGCGCGTGACGGGTGCGCCTTCCAGCACCTGTTTCATCAGGTAGATGCGGCCGCGCGGGCCGTCCAGCTCGTCACCCAGCAGCTGGTAGGTGGGGCAGGTGGCGTTGCAGAAACCGCAGTGCACACACTTGCGCAGGATGGCCTCGGCGGCCTGCCCTTCGGCTGTGCCTTTGAACTCTTCAGCGAGCTTGGTTTGCATTCAGGGGGCCATTGTGGAAAGAAATTGGAGAGCCGGCAGCAGCACGGGCATCAACAGCGCCGCCAGTACCACCTGCAAACCCAGGGCCAGCGCCGCGTAGGCGCCCGCGTCGGGATGGACCTGCATCGCTCGCGCCGCGCCCACGCCGTGCGAGGCGGTACCCAGCGCAAAACCACGCACCTGGGGGCTGCGCACCCGCAAAGCATCCAGCAGGTACTTGGCGCTGACCGCACCCACCAGCCCGGTGAGCACGGCAAACACCGCCGCCAGCGCCGGGATGCCGCCCAACTGCGCGGCGATGCCCATGGCCACCGGCGCGGTCACCGACTTGGGCGCCAGCGAAGCCAGCACGTCGGCCGGCAAGCCCAGCGCCCAGCCGATGGCCACGGCGCTGCCGGCCGCCACCGCACCACCGGCCAGCGCGGCAGCCAGCAGCGGCAGCGCTCGGCGCCGCAGTTCGCGCCGGCGTTGCCACAGGGGCCAGGCCA
>JBBRCN010000123.1:0-11325 GCA_038204775.1 Burkholderiales bacterium
CTCGAAGCGCTCTGCGTAACGCTCGCACATGGTCTGGGCATGTGCAGCGGCAGCCGCCCACTCGCGTGGCAAGAGGTCGAGTTGAGCCGCGCACTTGGTCGCCGCCTGGTAGAACGATGCAGCCGTGGTGTTGCCGGCAGCGTCCAGCCAGTCGCCCTTCAGCACCAGGGCGCCGATATGCCGGGGCTGCAGCGCAAGGGCCGCATCCAGCGCCGCCGCCGCCAGCTGATGCTGGTCCAGCCGCCTGTGCGCGTGCGCCAGACCCAACTGCGCATCGGCGTTGTCGCCGCCCTCGACGATCAGGCGTGCAAAAGTGTCTCTCGCCGCGGCCGCCTGCCCGGCCCGCAACTGCATCACGCCGCGTTCGGTCAGGGCCCGCGACTCGGCAGACGTCAGCGGCACCGCCCCTCCCGCCTCGAACACCGCAACCCATCGCCGGGCGGGCGCTGCAGCGGCCGGGCAACGCCCTCACGACCGTTCATGGCAGGCGCCTGACCTTCGGCGATCGGTTCGTGCCGTCGATCTCCAGGTAGAAGCTTCCCAAGGCGCCGCGGCGCACCTTCACCTTCGGATCAGTCACCGCCATTGCGCCCCGACTGTCATCGCTGACTTGCCAGCGCTGACCATTCGCCAGCACGATGATGTCGCCCGGACCCCAGCCCTCGAAGCGGCCAGGGATATTGCTTTCGATGGCTTGCAATGCCGGCGGGGGCACCTTGTTTTCCAGCCCGAAAGGCACATCGGGCGGCGGTGCGGCAGGGACCGGCCGAACCGGCGCCAAGGTCGGCCCCTTGACAACGATCGCTTCATAGCAGGCAAAGCGTTCGGCCGGTGCAGCCAACTCGCGGCAACGCAACAGTGCGGCATCGTCGGCCCAGGCCGAACCCGAAATCGTCAGGAGCAGGGCCAACGCCGCACCCCTGCGCGCACACCCAGGGGTGGATTGGCCAAGAACGTGCATTCGCTTCTTCATCCGAAAGTGATCTCTGCGGCAATCGTCCAAAATCTAGACGTCGTAAGAACCGGTGTCGCCATCTCCGAAGCTCTTCAATGCGGCATTCAGCGCCGTGATCATGCGCCGTTCCTCGGCGCTCAGCAGCGGATGCCAGGTGTCGAAGATCAGCACCACGCGCAGTTGATCGCTGTCGTTGCGGGCTTCGTGCTCGATCGTGTCGTCGAAGACCCAGGCCTTTGCGGGCACCCATTCGCGCGTCGTGTTGCCGACGCGAAAGCTGCAAGCCGGGGGCACGATCAGCGGCAAGTGGGTGACCAGACGGCAATTGCTGGCGCCCACGTGGGGGGGGATGTGCGTGCGCGGCTTCAGCAGCGAGAACATCGCCACCGGCGTTCGGCCCGCCTGTTCGGGCCAGGGTGTGGCCTGCCAGATGGCCATGGTCTGAGGGCAGCGTGCGGCGTTCTCGGCCACGGGCAGGCCTTCCTTCACCAGGTGCAACACGCTCCAGCGCGGTGAATGGTTGAGCTCCTTCCACTGCGCCACAGGCTGATCGGCGTCGTAGGTGATGTAGGGCACGAAGCCAGCGCCCGCTTGGTCGTCACGCAACACCGCCAGGAACTCATCGCGGATCATCTCGGTGGCCGCCTCGACTTCACCCAGCCACGGAAAGCTGCTGCGATCGAAGAACTCGACGAGCGGCAGCTGCGGCATGAAGTAGCGCATGGGCTGCGACTCGAAGCGGCGCTTGCGGCCCAGCAGGATGTCGACGGACAGCCGGAATCGATCCAGCCCTGCCGGGCCGCAATCCTTGAAGTGCGGTTCGAGTTGGCTGTCGACGAAACTGCCCAGCGATTGGTAATGCTGCTCGCGGAAGTTCATGGCGTGGGTCACTGCCGGGCGCAACTCGGGGCTCAGACGCTCCAACGGCGGCGACACACTGGCGGCGGCACCATAGGATGATGCAGCCTGGTGCGCCTTGCCCTGGCGTTCGAACAGCGCACCGCGCAACACCAGTGCCAGCAGGTCGTAAGGGTCGACCGCCAAGGCCTTGAAGAGTGCCGCCTCTTCGGCGGCGTCGTCCTTCAGTTGTTGGCTGGCCAGCGCGACGTTGATCCATTGGCGCGGCTTGCTGCCGTCGGCAGCGGCCGCACGCTGGAAGGCCAGGCGGGCCGCGCCGAAGTCACCCTGCTTGAAGGCGGCTTGCCCCAGTTGTGTCAGCCCGACAACGTGGTCGGGCTGCAGAGAAACCACACGCGCCCAGGCATTGAGCGCGTCCTGTGGCCGGCCGGACTGCATTGCATCGATGGCCAACCGTTCGATGGTGGCCAATTCGATCGCCAGTGAAGTGGTCGTCATGGGTTCATGCAGGCCAGGTCTGGGGCCTTCCTTATCGAGGAAAACATGACTCTACAGCCCATCGACGCCAAGGCCGAAACAATGAAAAACGGCGAGCCTGAGCTCGCCGTCGGGACAGTCAAGAACCGAACCGGCTTTAGAACTTGTACGACGCGTTCAGGAAGACCTTGCGGCCCAGCGCGTCGTACACACCCGGGAAGGTGTTGCCGTTACCCTGCCCTGTGCCCACAACGACGACAGGCGGGCTCTTGTCGAGGATGTTGTTGATGCCGAAGCCGACGGTCAGGCCCTTCGTCGCTCGCCAGCTGCCCGCCAGGTCGAGGTAGTTTTGAGCGTCCAGCGTCTTGTTGACCGCCGCGAAGCCGCCTCTCAGCAGTGGCTGGTCGGTGGATTCCTGGATCTCCACCTTGCTCAGGTAGCGCCATGTGACCGCCAGGTCGACGTCCCAAGGTGTCGTCCAGTTGGCACGCGCCTTGTGACGCCATTCCGGGTTTGGCGAGCCGCACTTGTTCAGGCCGTAGAGGCCCACGCAGTCGTAGGTGCCCAGGCCCTTGATCTCTTCGGTGACGAGACTGGAAAGACGCGTGGCCAGGACGGTCACACCCAGCTTGCCCATGCCACCCAAGGCCATCGCGTAGCTGAAGCCGAGGTCAAAGCCCTTGGTCGAGGTGCCACCGATGTTCTGGTTGGTCGCGGCGATCGAGGACTCGGGCAGCAGCCAGAGCGTACCGGCGCGGTCGCGGGTGATCAGGTTGCAGAAGAGAGGATTGCCGGTCGTCGCGCACTGGCGCAGCGTCGTCTCTGGCTCCACGATGCCGATCGTGTCTTCGACCTTGATGTCGAAGTAATCGACCGTGACGCTCATGTCCTTGATCGGCTGCAGCACGATGCCGAAGGTCAGGCTCTTGGACGACTCGGCCTGCAGGTTCCGGTTGCCGCCCTGCAGGAAGTTGTACTGCCCGGCCGGGCTGTCGAGGTTGGTCCCGTACTGGGCTGCAGTGACGCCTGTGCGCTGGCACTGCGCGAGCGTGTACTCCGGTGTCGGGCCGCTGCAGGGGTCTGCATTCAGGTCATACAGGTTGGAACCCTGAGCCGTGAACAGTTCGATCACGTTCGGCGCCCGTGCCGCAGACTGGTAGCTGGCGCGAAACTTGGCCAACTTCACCGGCGACCACTCCACGCCCAGGCCATAAGTGTTGGTCGAGATGTCGCTGCTGTAGCTCGACCGGCGGTAGGTTGCTGTCGCATTCAACTCTTCGACCAATGGCATTCCGGCCAGGATCGGGATGCGCAACTCGGTGAAGAAGTCATTGACCGAGAAGCCACCCTTCAGGCCCGGCGTGGCGCCGCCCGAGCCCGACAACTCGCCGGCCTGGGTGGCCGCGTCCGTCGCCAGGGCCAGCGCCTCTTTGCGATGCTCCAGGCCGAACACGAAGCCAACGCCTTCCTTGGCGCTCGGCAGCTTGATGCCGTATTCGCCCAGGTCCGTCGAAAAGGTAATGCCCTGCATGTCGAGAGAGGTGGAACCGCGGCGGAAACCAGGCGCCTGCAGGTAGGCCAACTGGTCGGGTGTCACGCCACCCAGCTTCCAGATGTTGTAGGGCACGCAAGCCGGATCGGACCCGTTCACCACCGACTGGCAGGTGGCGACGCCACCGACGCTCACCACGTCCATGGCATTCCGGATGCGCGGCGCCAGGAAGTAGTTTTCTTCGTTCTGGCTGTAGATCACCCGTGAGGCAATGGCATAGGCGTCGTAGCTCCACTTGCCCACATCGCCCTTGACGCCGACGAGCGTGCGGAACGAGGTGTTGCGGAAGTCAGACTGACGCCCTCCGCCTTCGACGTTGCGTCGGCCCATCGTGAAGTCGACGGACTGCCCCGGGGCCGTCAGGCCCAGCGCCGTCTTCCAGGCGGGCGAGAGCAGCGGGTTCTCGAAGGTGGTGGTGTAGAGGTCGATGAACGCGCCGCCCGGGGCTATCTGCGCCACCGTGCGGTCATCGTGGAACGACAATTCACTGTAGACGTTGGCGCTGTCGGCGACCTGGTAGTTGACGAAGGCGTTGAAGCCATAGCGCTCAGACGGGCGCTGGAAGAAGTTGACCGGGCCAAAGTTGTACTGGTCCAGGGCGTTGTTGAACCGCCTGGGGGTGCCCTGGGCATCGGCGTTGGTCCACAGCGTGGTGAACCCCGTGCCGACGCCAATGCGCCCGGTGGCGTTGGTGCCCGATCCGCCGCAGGAGAAGCCCGCCGCACCGGCACCCAGCGAACAGGCACTGAAGTCGCGCTCGGACTGCAGCAGCGCGTCAGTCTTCTTGTAATTGATGAAGATGGTCGCGTTGCCCTTGTCGCCTGCGAAGTTGCTGCCCATCAGCAGGCTGAGGTTGGTCTCCTTGCCGTCGGCGCTCTTGTCGCCGGGCACCTTGAACTGCGCCGGATTGGTGAGCGCGCGGCCCGCGACGATGTCGCCGATGCCTGCCGGGTTCTGCTGCTTGGTGTTGAAGAAGCTGTGGTTCAGATCGATCTGAACGCCTTCGAAGCGGTCGTTCATGATGAAGTTCACGACGCCGGCCACGGCATCGGAACCGTAGACGGCAGAGGCACCGCCAGTCAGTATCTCGACGCGCTTGATCAGGCCCGCAGGAATCTGATTCAGGTCAGGCGATGTGGTGTTCGCGCTGCCGGCGGGCAAGCGCCGGCCATTCACCAGCACCAGAGAACGTGCAGGGCCCAGGCCGCGCAGGTTGACTGCGGCCGTGCCGGTCGCGCCGTTGACGACGTTGCCGCCCTGGTCGGCGAACACCTGCGGCAGGTTGTTCAACAGCATTTCGACGTTGCGAACGCCGTCGATCTTGATGTCCGCAGCGCCGATGACTGCCACAGGGCTTGCGCCTTCGGCAGCGATGGACTTGATGCGCGAGCCGGTGATCTCGATGCGCTGACCCGTGGGAGCCGCCGTTTCTGCTGCGGTCTGCGCCTGCACCGCGACTGGCAGCGCCAGCGCGCCGCCGACGAGCGTCAGCACTGCGGTGCAGACCTTGGTCTTCTTGAATGCCATGGAAGGAACTCCTCGTGGGAAAGTTGATCGATTGACCCGAAGGGGGCGAGCAAGACCCATACCGGCTTTCGCAGTTAAGTGTGTCTAGCCCGTAGCCCACCGTACTTTCATTGTCACGGACCACCCCCCACCCTTCGACTCAGGGAAACCGCCTAGCTCGAATTGTTGCAAGTGCACAACAGGCCGAAATCGAGGGCCGAACAGCGCCCGAAAGGCCTGAAATGGCACGTATTTGCTGACGGGCGGGCGGTTCAGCACGCAAACAGGCCTCGCCTCGGATTCGCTCGCCCCCTGCAGGCGAGGGATCACGCCGGGCCAGGGCGGCTCCCAGGTCGTTGGTTAACTACAACAAGCGACGTCGTTTCGGCAGCACCAAGCTTTATCAAGGGCCCCGGGGAAGACGACCCGCCGGAAAGCGCATGCAGCCTCAGAGCCTGGGCACTGCCGCCAGCAAGCTGCGCGTGTAGTCGCATTGCGGCCGCTGCAATACGTCATCGCAAGCGCCCTGCTCTTCGATGCGCCCACCGTTCATCACCGCGATGCGGTCGGCGATGTACTCCACCACGCCGATGTTGTGGGTGATGAAGAGGTAGGACACGCCCAGTTCGCGCTGCAGTTCACGCAGCAGGTTCAGGATCTGCGCCTGCACCGACACGTCCAGCGCCGAGGTCGGCTCGTCGCAGACGATCAGCCTTGGTTGCACCGCCAGCGCGCGTGCGATGGCGATGCGCTGGCGCTGGCCACCGCTGAATTCATGCGGCCATCGCGCCAGCGCCTCGCGCCGCAGGCCCACTTGCTCGGTCAGCCGCTCGATACGCGCGCGCCGGGCGGTGGCGTCGAGCTCAGGACACAGCGCCAGCAGGCCCTCTTCCAGCACATCGAAGACGCGCATGCGCGGGTTCAGCGAAGCGAACGGATCCTGAAAGATGATCTGCACCTGGCGGCGGGCGTCGCGCAGCGCCGCGCCTTGCAGCGTGAACAGGTCCTGGCCGTCGAGCAGCGCCTTGCCGCCGATGCGGGCGCTGTCACGCAGCAGTTGGACGATGGCCTTGCCGGTGGTGGTCTTGCCGCAGCCTGATTCACCCACCAGCGCCAGGGTCTGGCCGCGCTGCACGTCGAAGGACACGTCCCGCACCGCGTCGAACCAGCCCTGCGGGCGCTGCAGAATGCCGCCGCGCTTGGCGAAGCTGACGCTCAGGCCCTGCACCGACAGCAGCGGTGCGGCTGGGGCCGGCGTTGAGGCAGGCGTTGAGGCAGGCGCTGACGCCTTGGCCGGTGCGGCTGCCGGCACCGCTGCCGACGCGGGCGCCATGGCCTCGGTCGTCACCGGAACAGCAACCGACGCAGCAGCCACGGGCACGGCCCCGTCGACATACAGCAGACAGCGCACCTCGTGCTCGGCCCCGGTGCGCAGCAGCTCGGGCAGGGTGCTGGCGCAGTGCGGCATCACGCGGGCGCAGCGCGGCGCGAAGCGGCAGCCCTCGAAGGCCAGGTGCAGCGGCGGCACGGTGCCGGCGATGGCTTCCAGCGGTTCGCCCCGGCGCTGGCTGCCCGGCAAGGCGCGCAGCAGGGCCTGGGCGTAGGGGTGCCTGGGCGCGGCGAAGAATTCGGCCGCCGGCGCCACTTCGATGATCTGCCCCGCGTACATCAGCGCCACGCGGTGCGCCATGCCCGAGACCACGGCCAGGTCGTGCGTGATCAGCATCAGGCCCATGCGGTGTTCACGCTGCAGTTCACGCAGCAGGTCAAGAATCTGCGCCTGGATGGTCACGTCCAGCGCCGTCGTGGGTTCGTCGGCGATCAGGAACTCGGGCTCGGCCGCCAGCGTCATGGCGATCATCACGCGCTGCTTCTGCCCGCCGCTCATGCGGAACGGGTACTCGTCGATGCGGCGCTCGGGCTCGGGGATGCCCACCCGGCCCAGCCATTCGATGGCCTTGGCGCGTGCAGCGGCGCCGCGCAGGGGCGTGTGCGTCTCGATGGCTTCGCAGATCTGGTCGCCGATGCGCATCACCGGGTTCAGGCTGGTCGCGGGTTCCTGAAAGATCATGCCGATGCGGCCGCCACGCACGGCGCGCATGCCCGCCTCGGGCAGGCCCAGCACGTCCACCTCGTCCAGATGCACCTGGCCGCCGACCACGGCGCCGTTGTCGGGCAGCAGCCGTGTCAGCGCCAGCGCCGTCATGCTCTTGCCGCAGCCGCTTTCGCCTACCAGCGCGAAGGTCTCGCCGCGTTCGATGCTCAGGCGCAGGCCGTCCATAGCGCGCACGATGCCGGCTTCGCCTTCAAGCTCGACCTGCAGGTCGTCGACGCGGATCACCTCGGCACCGCCTTGCTGCCCTGGCTGCCCCGGCGCAGGCGCAGGCCCAGGCGCGGCTTCACGGCGCGGGTGCGCGGGTCGAAGGCTTCCTGCACGCCGTCGGCAAACAGGTTGGCCGCCAGCACCAGGGCCACCATGAAGAAGAAGGCCGAGGCGAAGGGCCACCAGACCACGGGGTCGCGGCTCATCTCGTTGCGGGCGAAGTTGATCATGCCGCCGAAGCTGTTCATCGACGGGTCCACACCCACGCCCACATAGGACAGCACGGCTTCGTAGAGGATGAGGGCCGAGAAGTCGAGCACGGTGACGATCAGCATCAGATGCGCCACGTTGGGGAATATGTGCCGCACCATGATGCGGCCATGCCCCACGCCGAAGGCCTGTGCGGCCTGCACATAGTCCAGCTCACGCAGCTTCAGGGTTTCGCCGCGCAGCAGCCGGCACAGGCCGGCCCAGCCCGTCAGGCCCAGCACGGCGCACAGCAGGAAGAGCTTGACGTCGGCGCGCTCCACGCCGGTCTCGAAGAGTTCGGGGTTCTTGTCCAGGAACACCTGCACCATCAGCACACAGGCGGCGATGAGCAGGATGTTGGGGATGCTGGACAGCACCGTGTACAGGTACTGGATCAGTTCATCCACCCAACCCTTGAAGTAGCCCGCCATGATGCCCAGCACCACCGCCAGCGGCAGCGTGGCCATGGTGGCCAGCGTGCCGATGACGAAGGCGGTGCGGATGCTCTTCAGCGTCTGCACCATCACGTCGTTGCCGGTCACGTCGGTACCAAACACGTGGTAATGCCCCATTAGCGCCAGCACCGCGCCGCCCAGCATGAAGATGCCTGCCAGTGCCAGCACCGCTGCGCGCCAGGGCAAGGGCGTGTGGCCTTGCAGCACCTGGCGCAACTCGCTGCCCCAGGGCTGGCGGCTGTGGCGGGCCAGCAGGCCGGCCAATGCCGCCAGCGCCAGGCCGGCGAGCAGTGCGCCGCCCAGCAGGCCCAGGCCGGCGCGCATCAACACGTCGCCGGCCCATTGCGTTTGGGGGTCGGTCAGGTGCGCGCCGCCATGCAGCAGGCGCGGCGCCACGCGCACCAGCACGCCGTTCACCTCTTCCGACTCCTTGGTGAAGCCCACGTAGGCCAGCGGCCGTGAGTAGGTGGCCTCGCGCGAATCGATCACATGACTGAGCGCGGCGTCGAGCAGTGACTTCACCCGCGCGTCATAGGCCACGGCAGCTTGCGGAACATCTGTCGCTGCAGCCGCAGGCACGCCTTCGGCCGGCGGCAGCGCAGCGCGGTAGTGCAGGCTGTCAGCCAGGGTCACGAGCAGACACGCCAGCAGCACCACCGAAGACGCCATGGCCGGCGCATTGCGGAACACCTTCACCCAGCTGGAAGCCAGGTTGGGCTGGCGCCGCACGTACAGCACGTACAGCACCAGCGCGGCCACCAGCAGCCACACGGCCACGTCGGTCCACAGCATCACGAACTTCGGCATCAGCATGGCGGCTTCTTCAGGTCAGCCGCACACGCGGGTCGGCCCAGGTGTAGGCCACGTCGATGAGGATGTAGGTGGCGATGTACAGCAGCGAACCCACGAAGACCATGGTGCGCACGATGGCGAAGTCCTGCTTGCTGATGGCCTCGATCACGTAAGCGCCCAGGCCGGGGATGCCGAAGAAGCTCTCGAACACCAGTGAGCCCATGAACACATAGGGCAGGTAGCCGCCGGCGCTGGTGATGATGGGGATGAGCGCATTGCGCAGCACGTGGCGGAACAGCACCACCGTCTCTTTCAGACCTTTGGCGCGCGCCGTGCGCACATAGTCCTTGCCCACCTCTTCCAGCAGCATGGCGCGGTACAGCCGCGCCTCGGCGCCCAGCCGCGACAGCGCCGACAGCGCCACCGGCAGGATGAGAAAGCGCAGCACGTCCAGCCCGCCCGCATAGCCCGAGATGGGCACCAGCTTCAGCACGCGCGAGAACAGGTACTGGCCGACGATGATGTAGAACAGGCTGCTGATGGACAGCATCAGCACGCACAGCACCACGCCCGCCAGGTCGAGCCGCGTGTGTCTGAACATCAGCAGCAGCACCGCAAACGCCGTGCTGGCAATCACCTGCAGGATGAAGATGGGCAGGGCCAGCTGGATGCTGACCCACATGCGGCTGGACACCTCGTGCCCGATGTCGCCGGCACTTTCGCTGTCGGCGCGGCCGAAGTTCAGCGTGAACAGCGACACCGATCGTTCCCAGAAGATCGTTTCGGTTAGTTGTTCGCTGCCCTGCTTGTCGGTGTTGAAGTACAGCGGTTTGTCGTAGCCGCGCTCCACCTTCCACTTCTCGATCAGTTCCTGCGTCACGCGCTTGCCGCCGATGTTCATGCGCGCCATGTCGTCGGGCGTGTTGACGGTGAAGAACAGGAAGAAGGTGGCCAGGTTCACACCCAGCAGCACCAGCACGCCGTACATCAGGCGTCGGGACAGATAAGCCAGCATCGTTATCGAGTCGTCAGTTTTGGTGCGGGCCGTTCAGCCCAGCACTTCCCCGCGCGCATTCATGCGCTCGCGCTTGCCCAGGCTGCGCCTGGCGCCCCACACCAGGGCCAGGATGACCGCGACGATGAGCGCCATCGGCCACCACACGGGGCGGTTCCAGGCCGCCAGCGCGGCCACGCGCGCTTCGGTGTCCAGCCGCAGGTAGCGCCCGTGGTCGCGGACGAGGATGGCGGGCTTGGAGTTGTGCACCCACTGATGCACCGCTACCGAGGCATAGGGATAGAAGCCGAAGCTCCAGGGCGCGTCGGCCTGCAGGATGCCGACCATCTCGTCGATCACGGCCTGCTTGACCGGCCCGTCGTCCAGCGACTTCAGCTGCGCGAACAGGCGGTCGTAGGCCGGATTCTGGTAGTTCGCGGTGTTCTCGCCGTCGGACACGCTTTTCGAGTTCGGCCCGTACAGCAGGAACATGAAGTTCTCGGCGTCGGGATAGTCGGCGTTCCAGCCCAGCCAGAACACCTGGTGCTTGTTCTTGCGCACCTTGTCCTGGAACTGGTTGTTGTCGGTGGCACGCACTTCCAGCTGGATGCTGAGCTTGGCGAACTGGCGCACCACCCAGTCGATCTCTGGCTTGCGCTCGGGCGTGGCCGGGGCGTAGTAGTCGTAGTTGATGACCAGCGGGCGGCCGCTGCGCGCGTCGCGGCCGTTCGGGTAGCCGGCTTGCACCATCAGCTGCCGCGCCTCTTCGATGCTGCGACGCACGGGCTTGCCGTCCACCAGCCGGTGGGTCACCGGGTTCAGGCCTGCGGGGGTGCCTTCGCGTGAACCGGGAATGCCGGCCGGCAGCGGGCTCATCGCGGTTTCGCCGGCCTTCTTGGGGAAGATCTTCGAATACTCTTCCCAGTCGATGGCGATGGAGATGGCCTGGCGCAGCTTGCGGTTGCGCTCGTCCTGCTCGGGCGTGTCACCACGGCCCAGCACCGGGTCGATCATGTTGAAGCCGATGATGTAGCTGTTGACGTCGGCGCTCTGCGGGAAGTTGAAGCCCTTGGCCAGGTAGTCGGCGCGCACCTCTTCAGAGTCGTTCATCTCCACCAGGTAGCTGTTGCCGGTGTCGGTGCGCTCGAAGACTTCCAGGTCGTA
>JBBRCN010000124.1:0-10968 GCA_038204775.1 Burkholderiales bacterium
GCGTGCCAAGGAACACCGCCTCGGAGATGCCGTGGGTGACGAAGACGATGGTCTTGCCTGATTCCTTCCAGATTCGCAGCAGTTCCAGATTCATCTTTTCGCGCGTCAGCGCGTCCAGCGCGCCGAAGGGCTCGTCCATCAACACCAGCTTCGGGTCATGCACCAGCGCACGCGCTATCGCGGCGCGCTGCTGCATGCCACCAGACAGCTCGTACGGATACTTGTCCTCGTAGCCTTGGAGGCCGACCATGGCCATCAGGCCGCGCGCCCGCTCGCGCGCCGCGGCCATCGGCAAGCCCAGGATCTCGGCCGGCAGCAGGATGTTGTCGAGAATGCGCCGCCACTTCAGCAGCAGCGGCGCCTGGAACACCATGCCGATGTCGCGCGCCGGGTCGAAGGCATGTGCGGCCGAGCCGATGCGCACCGTGCCGCCGTCGTGCGTGTGCAACCCGGCCAGGATCTTCAACAGCGTGCTCTTGCCACAGCCGGACGGACCAACCAGCGCGACCAGGTCGCCGGGCATGACGTCGAAGCTGGCGTCGCTGATCGCCAGATGCTGCTTGCGCCCGGACTTGTAGGTCTTGGTGACCCCGGAAAGATGGATGAAAGCTTCGACCGTCATGTCACGCGTGCATCGTTGATCAGGCTGTCGCTTCCGCTCATTCTAAGTAATAACTTAGTTAAATGTATCCGGACGACGCGGCCTGCGGTTTCGGGGTTTACCCATGGCGAACAGGCGAGCGTCACGACACCCGCGCATCCTTGGCTACGAACAGTTTCTCGAGCAGCAGCACCAGCCCGTACAGCAGCATGCCCAGCAGCGTGATCAGGATCACCGCCATGAACATCGCCGGCGTGTCCAGCGTCACCTGCACCTGCAGCATCAGGTAGCCCAGGCCACGGTCCGAACCGAGGAATTCGCCGACGATGGCGCCGGCCACTGCCAGGATGGCGGCCACCTTCATGCCGGCAAACACATACGGCAGCGCGCCGGGCAACTGGATCTTGGTGAACAGCTGCCAGCGCGAACCGCGCAGCGAGCGCACCAGGTCCAGCAGGTCGGGTTCGACCTCGCGCAGGCCACGCGCAGTGGTCAGCAGGATCGGGAAGACAGCGATCGAAAACGCCATCATCGCGTTCGGGAACACGCCGTACTTGAACCACACGATGAACAGCGGCCCAAGCGCCACCTTCGGGATCATGTTCAACGTGACCAAGAGCGGCAACATCAACGATTCGAGCGTCTTCGACCAGGTGAACAGCAGCGCCAGCAGCACGCCCACCGCCAGCGCCAGCGCATAACCGCCGAAGATCTCGGTCGCCGTGACGGCGGTATTGGCCCACCAGCCGTAGTCGGACACGAACAGCGCGCGCAGCGTGTCGCCCGGCGAGGGCATGACGAACTTGGGCACGTCGCCCAGGCGCACGAACAGGTACCAGGCCAGCAGCAGCAACAGGTGCGCCAGCACGCCGAGCGAATATTGCTTGAGCCTGGATTCGGAGCGGTCCATGCGCGATTGCCTCTTGGTCTCTCAATCCAGCCAACGCGCAAGATGCTGTGCGACGAAAGCATCGTCGGACAAATCGGCATGCTCGCGACAGACGCGGTCGATCTCTGCATCCTGGCCCGGCGAGAGTGTCTCATTCGGGTCCAGGCACCAGATGCCTTGCAGCAGGCCTTGCCGGCGCAGCACCTCATGGCAGCCCGGGATGCAACCGGCGAAGCCATGCGCCACGTCGAAAAAGGCGCTGTTGCAGTCGGTGACGCGCGAATCCAGTGCCAGCAGCGATGCGTCCACCACGCCGGTGTCGATGGTCTGGTGAATGCGTTGCAACTGCTGCACGGCGCTGTGCGTCCACACACTCCAGTGACCGAGCAGGCCGCCGCGGATGCGCACCTGCACCTCGGCGTCGCCACGCTTCACCGCAAACGGCGCCAGCAGGTCGAGCACGATGTGGTCATCGTTGCCGGTGTACAGCGTCACCCGATCTTCAGCACCGGCGGCGATCACGCCGCGCACCACGTCGAGCGTGCGGTAGCGGTCGAAGGGTGCCATCTTGATCGCGATGACGTTGTCGATGGCGGCAAAGCGGCGCCAGAACGCCATCGGCAGCACGATGCCCCCCACGGCCGTTTGCAGATAGAAGCCGACCAGCGGAATCCGCGCAGCCACCGCCGTGCAATGTGCCACCAGTTCATCGACCGAGGCGCCCTTCATGGCGGCCAGCGACAACATGCCGGCGTGATAGCCCAAGCCGCAGGCGATGCCGGCCTCACGGCAGGCTTGATCCGTGCCGCCGCACAGCCCGGCCATCAATACCACCGGCCGCTGCGTCCAATCGCGCGTGGTGCGCGCGGCCATCTCGAGCACCGGCTCGTACAGGCCCACGTCGCGAATGGCAAATTGCGTGGAGTGCACGCCCACCGCCAAGCCGCCAGCCCCGGCATCGAGGTAGTAGCGCGTCAATGCACGTTGGTGCACCGGGTCGAGACGGCGGGCACCGTCCAGAGCCAAGGGGTGAGCGGGAATCACGGTGCCCCGGCGCAACAGCGCCAGCACCTCTTGCGGCAGTTCAGACCAGTGCATGGGCATCAGGGAAACTCAGTAGCCGCACCCACGTCAAGCACTGGGTGAATCGGAGGGGCTGTTCTATACTTTTGCCAGGAAATCACTAGTTGGTGAATTTACTGCAGTCCCACCCCCAAAGGCAACAGGAGTCTCCATGACCAAGCACTTCATTCTTCGCTTTGCGATGGTGGCCGCCGGCCTGGCATCGATGTCGGCCCACGCACAACAGAAGGTCGACTTCGTTCTGAACTGGGTGCCCGGAGGCGACCACGCGCCGTATTACTACGCCAAGAAAATGGGTTGGTATTCGCAGGCCGGGATCGACCTGAACATCGAGCCCGGCAAGGGCTCCGCATTGGCCACGCAGCGCGTCGGCGCTGGCGCCACGCCCATCGGCCTGGCCGACATGGGCGGTGTGCTGGTGGCCAAGGGCAAGGGGGCGGACACCGTGGCCGTGTTCAACGTGTATGCCAATTCACCGCAGGGCATGTACTGGCTGAAGAGCTCGGGCATCACCGGCGTGAAGGACTTTCCGGGCAAGAAGATCGGCAACCCCGCGGCCGACGGCGCGCGCGTGATGTGGCCGGCGCTGGCCAAGGCCAACGGCATCGACCCGAAATCGGTGACCTGGGTCAACATCGACGCGAATGCCAAGCTGGCAGCGCTGAAGGCCAAGTCGGTCGACGTCACCACCTCGTTCTACAACATCCACCACATCTTCCAGCGCGAACTGGGCGGCGACATGGGCTTCCTGGCCTGGCGCGACGCCGGCATCAACCCCTACGGCAATTCGATCATCGTCAACGCCAAGTACCTGGCCGAGAACAAGGCGCTGGTCGACAAGTTCGTCAAGGTCACCCAGCGCTCCTTTGCTGCCTGCGTGAAAGATTCGAACCCTTGTGTGCAGGCCCTGATCGATGCCAACGGCGCGCTCAAGTTCGACAATGAACTGGTGAACTGGCAGTTGGTCGAAAAGCTGATGAGCGACAAGTTTTCGCGCGATGTCGCGCTGGGCATCCACGACGATGCACGCATGGCCGCCGACTATGCGCTGGTGGTCGAGTACATCGGCGTGGACAAGCCCTTCGACGTGAAGTCGACCTATACCAACGAGTTTCTGGATCGCTCGATCAAGATGACGAAGTAGGCGCGACGCTCGCGGCCTGGGTGCACTACGTGCACTCAGGCCCTTCGATCGCGTGCCGGGCCTTGCGGCGGCCTGCGGGCATCCTCAGCCCAGTTCCGGGCCAGCGGCCAGGACAATGGTCGTCGGGTTTCCGGGCGCGGTGCTCGCACCGTGCACCATGCGCGTGAACGGGCGCTGGTGAGTGAACCCACGCCGCTCCAGCCACGGCAACAAGGGGCGCTGTCGGTCGAGCAGATCGACATACACGGCAGCGTCCAGCGTCTGCAAGGCATCGTGCAACAGGCTTGTGGCGGTGGCGTCGTCGTCGGCCAGCAGCGGGCCGATCTGGCAGGCCTCGCGCCCATCACGCCCGAGCACGAAGCCGCACACGCGGCCACCCTGCTCGGCCACGCGCGCCGCTTGCGGCAGCCGTTGCGCCAGCGCGCGCAGCAAGGGCAGGCGGCTGGCGCCGAAGGCAGGTGCATCCATGGCCTCGATGGCCGGCCAGTCGTCGCTCTGCAGCGCGCGCGTGGGCGGCCCGTCGCGCTGGCCTGGCGGCGGCGCGTTGGCCTCGCGCCGGTAGCGTGCGAAGCCCCAGGTGTCCTGAAAGCCCTGCTGCACGTACACCGCATGCCCCGCAGGTGTGGCGTCGAGCACGGCCACGCGGCCCTGCGAGGCCAGATAGGGCAATACGAAGCGCAGCAACTGTTGTGCGTAGCCGCGGCGCTGGAACTCGGGCAGCACCAGCACCATGCTCGTCCAGGCGAAGTGCGCCCCGTACGGCAGCACGATGATCGACGCCGCGAGCTGTGTTTGCCCTTCGCTGTCGATCGCGTCGATGCCAAAGCCCTGCCCCAACTGCAGCATCGTGCGCCAGTCGCTGTCGTTCTGGTTCCAGGATGCCGAGACCGAAAGCCGCAGCGCCGCAGGCAGATCGGCCAGCGTCAATGGCCGGATCGGGCCGGGCTCAGCCGCCGCGCGGGCAGGCGCGTCGGCCTTCGCCAGGCTCTCGCCAGTGCGCGAGCACTGGCTCGGTCCGGGCTCAGTACTTTCCATCCCGCGTGGAAAAGTGCGTCGGCTTGCCCAGGCTGGCACCACCGCGCTGGATCCAGTCGGCGACCCAATCGATCATCGTGTCCAGACTGACACGCGGTTCACCGAACAGCGCCTGCGACTGCGAGGTGTCTTCGAGCCAGGCCGTGGTGGCCTCCTGCCCGACGAACACCGGCACCTTGCCCAAGCGCCTGCCGAATTGTGCAGCCAGCCAGCGGATGCGGGTGTGGCGCGGCCCGGTGATGTTGATCGGCGTGGCCGGCGCCGTGCAATGCGCCAGCAGGCGCAAGGATTGTTCATTGGCGTCGCCCTGCCAGATGACATCCGCGTGGCCCATCGTCAGGTCGATTTCGCGGCCTTCGAAGACGGCGCGGGCGACGTCGTGCAAGACGCCATAGCGCATGTCGATGGCATAGGACAGCCGCACCATGCGCCCGGGCGTGCCGTTCTTGCGCGAGCCGTACTCGAACATGCGCTCTCGGCCGACGCAGGAATTCGCATAGTCACCGGCCGGCGGTGTGGCGGGCGTGTTCTCGTCCGCGCCAGGTCCGTCCACCGGCACGAAGGGGTACACGCAGGCAGTGGAAAAGGACACGATGCGCATGCCGCGGAAGACCTCGGCCACCATCATCGGCACGCCCACGTTCATCATCCAGGTGAGCGATGCATTGCCCGCTGCGCCGAACTTGTGGCCGGCCATGAAGACGCAGTTGCGCACGCCCTGCGCCACGTTGGGCAGCTGCTCCAGCGCTTGCCGGTCGAGCAGGTCGCAGGCGATGCATTCGACGCCATGACTTTCCAGCGAAGCCTTCACGCCTGCGTCAGAAAAACGCGCCACGCCGATGACACGCTTGTCCGGCGCCGCGCGCTTGGCCATGCGCGCCAGCGTCGGCCCCATCTTGCCGCCGACACCCAGCACGATGATGTCGCCATCGAGGGTGGCCAGGTCGGCAATCAGCCCGGGCGTGGGCTCGCTCATGAAGGTTTCGAGGGCCTCGACGTCCTTGAAGAACTGCGGAAGCGTGGACATGCGCGTGCTGTTGTTGGGGTTCAGGTTCGGGTTCAGATTCAGGCTGCCGCAGCGATGCCTTCGAAACGGTCGCGGCCCCGTGCCAGCGCTTGCATCTTCGCGTCCGCAATCGAGCGCGGCAGCATCCAGAAACCGCAGTCGGGGTGGATGTAGCGCACCCGCCCTGCGCCGAGCACTTTTTCAGCACGCTCGATGGCCCGCGCCACCTGATCGGCGCTTTCCACGTCGGTGGCCTTGATGTCCACCACGCCAAGCCCGAAACCGATCTCCGGCTTCAGGTCCTTGAAGGCCTGCAACTCCTCGGGCGGCCGGTGCGCACATTCCAGCACCACATGGTCGGCATGCAGCGCATTGAGGTAGTTCATCAACTTGTCCCAGGTGCCCTTTTGAACCGTCTGCCCACCGTAGTTGCCGAAACAAAGGTGCACGGCCGGCGTGCCCGGCACCGCATCGAGCATGCGGTTGATGGCCGAGGCTGCCCACTGCCATTCATCCGGATGGCCCGGCAAGTTGGCCTCGTCGATCTGCACGATGTCGGCATCGAGGTGCTTGACCTGCTCGGCCAGGGCGTCGGCAATGGCATGGGCGACCTGTGCGGTATCGCCATAGTGTTTGTCGATCAGCGTCTTGGCCAGCATGTGCGGCCCGGTGACGGTGAATTTGAAGGTGCGCGTGGCCAGTGCCTTGGCACGCGCGCAGGCCAAGGGCAGGTCCAGGCTGCCGTGGCCGATCGGGCCGATCACGGTGCCCGGCGGGCGGGTGCGGAACTTCATGCCGCTGCTGGATCGGTAGGCGATCAGGTCGTCGAAGGAGAAGCGCTGCGTGATGCCGTCCATCGGCCGCACGAAGTACTCGATCATGCCGTTGGTTTCTGGATGGTTGATGTCGAAGCGGTAGAGCTCGCCGTCGCAGACCACGTCCACCCCCGCCTGCTCCTGGGTGTCGATGACCACGCGCGTCGCATCCATCAGCGCCTGCTCTGAAGGGTTCGACACCAGCCAGTCGGGAACCGGATACGAGCCGACGACGGTGGTCTTGATTCTGGGCATGCGGCGCTCCGGGCAGTTAACTGAATGGTGATGAATCATGCTATCCGTGGGCCTTGCAGGCGTCAAGCACGGTGGGTTCACCCAAGGCAAGGCTTGACGATGCTCGAATGCGACCGTACAGTAATTCACCAGATGGAGATGACCGCACCATGACCTTGTCTGAAGTGGACCTGGCCTTTTACAGGCATGTCGGTCACCTCACCGTGCCGGGCGTGTTCACGGCCAGCGACACCGACGCGGTGGTGGCCGACATCCAGGTCTGGGGCGAAGAGTTCCTGGCCGATCTGCCGGCCGCGCAACGCGCCTGGTATGTCGATGGCGGCGTGCAGGCACGGCAAGTGCTGCGCAAGCTGGACAACCCGCATCACCACCGCGCCTCGGTGCAGCGCCTGGCACGCGACCCCCGGTTGGTGTCCTTGGTGGAGGCCTTGATCGGGCCCGGCGTGTCCGTGTACTTCAGCCAGATCTTCTTCAAGCCGCCCGAAGGCGGTGGGCCGAAGCCGGCGCATCAGGACAACTTCTACTTCGGGCCGAACGATCCCGACGGTTTGGTCACGGCCTGGGTAGCGCTGGACGACGCCACGCTCGAAAACGGCTGCCTGTACTTCGGCGAAGGCTCGAACCGCGGCCCGGTCTACGCACACGAGGCGCCCGAGGACGAACCCTACAACCTGCAACTGCCCGCGGCCATCCTGCAACGCCAGCCGATGATGCCGGCCCCGGTGCCGCGCGGCGGCGTGTCCTTCCACCACGGCAACACCTTCCATCAGTCGGCCGCCAACCTGTCGACGCGCTGGCGCCGAGCCTGCGCGCTGCACTACGTCAACGCGGGTACACGTTTTGTGCACCCCGCCCTGCCCTACGACGATTCGCTGATGATGCAAATCAGCTGAGTTGCAAACCCTTGCCAAGAAAGCAACCGCCATGAGCACAAGACGCCTGGGCATCGTGATGAACGGCGTGACCGGCCGCATGGGCATGAACCAGCACCTGATCCGCTCCATCGTCGCCATTCGCGACCAGGGCGGCGTGGTGCTGGCCAACGGTGACAAGGTGATGCCCGACCCGGTGCTGATCGGCCGCAATGCCGAGAAGATCGAAGCGCTGGCCAAGGCACACGGCATTGCGCGCTTCGGCACCAATCTGGATGCCGCGCTGGACAACCGCGAGGACACCGTTTTCTTCGACGCCGGCACCACACAGATGCGGCCCGCCTTGCTGGCACAGGCCCTGCGCGCCGGCAAGCACGTCTATTGCGAAAAGCCCATCGCCACCAACCTGAACGAGGCGGTCGAGGTCTGCCGCCTGGCGCAGGCCTCGGGCCTGAAACATGGCGCGGTGCAGGACAAGCTGTTCCTGCCCGGGCTGCGCAAGCTGGACATGCTGCGCCGCGCCGGCTTCTTCGGCCGCATGCTCAATGTGCGCATCGATTTCGGCTACTGGGTCTTCGAAGGCGACCTGCAGCCAATCCAGCGCCCCAGCTGGAACTACCGCGCCGAAGACGGTGGCGGCATGATCCTGGACATGATGTGCCACTGGCGCTACGTGCTGGACAACCTGTTCGGCGAGGTGCAGTCCATCAGCTGCCTGGGTGCGACCCACATCCCGCAACGCTGGGACGAAGCCGGCCAGCCTTACACGGCCACTGCGGACGACGCCGCCTACGCCACAGCGCAACTGAGGGGCCACAACGGCGAGCCGGTGGTGGCGCAGCTGACGATGAGCTGGGCTACACGCGTGCGCCGCGACGACCTGGTGACCTTCCACGTCGACGGCACCCACGGCTCAGCCGTGGCCGGCCTGCAGAGCTGCCGCGCGCAAAGCCGCGTGACCACGCCGCGGCCGGTTTGGAACCCCGACGTGAAGCAGACGATGAACTTCTTCGAACAATGGCAGGAAGTACCCGACACACAGGTCTACGACAACGGCTTCAAGATCCAGTGGGAAGCCTTCATCCGCCATGTTGCCGAGGACGCGCCCTACATGTGGACGCTGCCCGAAGGCGCCAGGGGCGTGCAGCTGGTCGAGGCCGCGCTGCAGAGCTGGAAAGAGCGGCGCTGGGTCGACCTGCCGGCGCTGGCGCTATGAGCCCGCCGGGCCGCCCCCAAGGGCGAATACCGGAGCACGCAGTGCGAAGGGTAGTCCAGTGAACATGAAGATCACCCTGCCCGCCGCCGACGGCTCGCTGCAGCCCTACACCCTGCGCGGCCCGGCCGGCCTGGTGCCCGCCGCACCTGGCACGAAGCTGAACCGCATCGCCTACTCGGCGGCGCATGTGGTGGCCGATGCGCGGGCCGCCATCGACCCGTGGCTGCAATGTGCGATCGACTGGGACACGACCATCGCCTACCGCCAGCGGCTGTGGCGCATGGGGCTGGGCGTGGCCGAAGCGATGGACACGGCACAACGCGGCATGGGGCTGGACTGGCCCACCTCGCTGGAACTGATCCGCCGCTCTATCGATGCGTCGCGCGACGTGCCCGGCGCCTTGCTGGCCAGCGGCTGCGGCACCGACCACCTGGCAGTCGAAGACACGGCGTCGGTCGACGACGTGATCCACGCCTACGAAATGCAGATGGCGGCCATCGAAAAACTCGGTGGCAAGCTCATCGTCATGGCCAGCCGCGCACTGGCGCGCGTGGCGAAGAGCCCGGCCGACTACGAACGGGTCTACGACCGCGTGCTGAGTCAGGCCAAGCAGCCGGTGGTGTTGCACTGGCTGGGCGACATGTTCGATCCGGCTCTCGCGGGTTACTGGGGAAGTGCCGACACCTCGGTCGCGATGGCCACCGCGCTGGGCATCATCGAGGCCCATGCGTCCAAGGTTGACGGCATCAAGATCTCCCTGCTCGACAAGGACAAGGAGATCGAGATGCGCCGCCGGCTTCCCGCGGGCGTGCGCATGTACACCGGCGACGACTTCAACTATGCCGAGCTGATCGCTGGCGACGGCGTCGGCGCGGCACCCACGCACCGGCACAGCGACGCCCTGCTGGGCATCTTCGATGCCATCGCGCCGGCGGCGAGTGCCGCGCTGGCAGCCTTGAGTGCCGGCGACGAGGTGCGCTTCCACGCCATCCTGGCGCCCACGGTGCCGCTGTCGCGCCATATCTTTCGCGCGCCGACGCGTTTCTACAAGACCGGTGTTGTGTTCATGGCCTGGATCAACGGCCACCAGGACCACTTCGTGATGGTCGGCGGGCAGCAAAGCACACGTTCGCTGCCGCACTTGGCCGAACTGTTCCGCCTGGCCGACGCGGCCGGCCTGATCGAGCAGCCGGAACTGGCGGTGCGCCGCATGCGCACGTTGCTCGCCTTGCATGGCATCGAGGGGTGAAACCGTTCCCCGTTGGAGGCGGGCTGTGCGCTGCACAGCCTTTGGCAGGCCAGCAAGCTGAAGGCAGCGCGCGGCATTCGCCGCACCCACACACCTGACGTGCATACCGGTGACGTGGCCCGGCTCAGGTGCTGCCGCGCATCTCGACCCGGAACGGCGTCATCACGGTCTCGGCCGGCAGCCGATGGCCGCTGCGCGCGGCCTCGATAGCCCGCAGCAGCAGCTGGCCAGCCGCGCGGCCGATGCCCACACAATCGACAGCCACCGTCGTCAACCGCGGGTGGCAGGATGCCGCCACCTCGAAGCCGCCGAAGCCGGCGATCGCGATGCGCTCTGGTACCGCCCAGCCGCGACGTTGGCATTCCATCAGGGCACCAAAGGCCGGATGGTCGGAGACACAGACCAGCGCATCCACATCCGGCCAACGCAACATCAGTTGTGCCATGCCCTGGGCGCCGTCGGCCATCGCCACCGGGGCCTGACCCACGCTCAGGATGCGACTGGCGTCCAGCCCCAGTTCCGTCATGGCGTGCACGAAGCCACCGCGCCGGTCGGCGCCACGCGCATCGCTCTCGGGCGTACCTCCGAGAAAAGCCATGCGTCGGTAGCCCTTGGCGTGCAGGTGCCGCACCAACTCGGCAGTGGCCTCGGCGTTGGAAAAGCCCACCGTGTGCTCGATCGGGTCGGCCACCAGGTCCCAGGTCTCGACCACCGGCACACCCGCGGCCTTGAGCAGCTTGCGCGCTGCCGGGGTGTGGCTGCCACCGGTGACGACCACACCTTCGGGGCGCCGCGTCAGCATG
>JBBRCN010000125.1:0-10728 GCA_038204775.1 Burkholderiales bacterium
GCCCTTCAGCGCAGCGCGCTCCATGGCGTCTTTCTTGACCGTCATGCCGCCCGACCTCGCCCCGGTTTCCGGGTCGAGGGTGCCACCCACCATCTCGGCCATGATGCGCAGCGTATCGCTCAGCGTGTCCACGGTGTCGAACAGCGGCTCCTTGTCTTCCTGGTTGTCCTTGTTGTAGGTCAGCGGCTGGCCCTTCATCAGTGTGATCAGGCCCATCAGGTGGCCCACCACGCGACCGCTCTTGCCGCGCGCCAGTTCGGCCACGTCCGGGTTGCGCTTCTGCGGCATGATGGAACTGCCGGTGCAGTATCGGTCCGCCAGGTCGATGAAGCCGAAGTTCTGGCTCATCCACAACACGATCTCTTCACTCAGCCGCGACACGTGCACCATCGTGATGGCTGCAAAACTGCTGAACTCCAGCGCGAAGTCGCGGTCGCTCACGGCGTCCAGGCTGTTCTGGCAGACACCGTCGAAGCCCAGCGTGCGCGCCACGGCTTCGCGGTCCAGCGGGTAGCTGGTGCCGGCCAGCGCGGCTGCGCCCAGGGGGAGGCGGTTGGTGCGTTTGCGCACGTCCTGCAGCCGTTCGGCGTCGCGCGAGAACATCTCCACATAGGCCAGCAGGTGGTGTGCAAAGCTCACCGGCTGCGCCACCTGCATGTGTGTGTAGCCGGGCATCACGGTGTCGGTGTGGCCTGCGGCCAGTTCGACCAGGGCACGCTGCATGTCTGTCAACAGCACCGCCAGGTTGTCGATCTCGCCGCGCAGCCACAGGCGCACGTCGGTGGCCACCTGGTCGTTGCGGCTGCGGCCGGTGTGCAGGCGTTTGCCGGCATCGCCCACCAGGGCCGTCAGTCGTGCTTCGATGTTGAGGTGCACGTCTTCCAGTTCCAGCTTCCAGTCGAACCGGCCGGCTTCGATGTCGCCCACGATCTGCGCCATGCCGCGCTGGATGGCGGCCAGGTCGTCGGCGCCGATGATGCCTTGCGCCTGCAGCATGGCTGCGTGCGCCAGGCTGCCGTCGATGTCGGCACGCCACAGGCGCTGGTCGAAACCCACGCTGGCGGTGTAGCGCTGCACCAGTTCGCTCATCGGTTCGCTGAACAGCGCGGACCAGGCTTGGCGCTTGTTGGCCAGGGGATCGTGGGACATGCGGTGATGGTGCCGGAAGGCCGCTGCGGATGAACTTCGTATTATCCGGCCCGACATGAAGCCACCGGGCTCTGACGAACCTTCCGCTGCCGATGCTGCCAGGGCCCCTTCGGGGCCGTTGGGCATTGACCTGTCGGCGGCGGCCACGCGACCCACCAGTTTGTGGCCCGAAAGCACCCGTGCCGGCGCTGCCAGTTCCAGCTTCGCGCCGACACGCTTCGACCCGTTGGCCGAAGAACGTGCACGTCTGGACGAACTGGGCGCGGCCGCCTTCGACGTCTGCCACCCCGCGCTGGCCTTGCGCGCCGTGCTGCTGGTGCAGGCCGTGCTGGCGCTGGTGGCACTGGTGCATGCACAGGACACGGCGCAGTGGCTTGGCCGGCAGGCCACGCTGGCTTTTGGCGGTGTGGCCGCCACTGGCGTGTGGCTGGTTGTCTTGTGTGCCCTGCGCCGCCCGCTGCGCAGCCTGCAGGCTGCGGGTCGTGCGGTGGTGGTGCTGCTGCTGGGCGTTGTGGCTGCGCTGCTGGCCTGGGCACCACTGGCCTGGGCTGATCTGGTTCAAGGCGGTGGCTTGCAAGCAGCGGCTGTGGTGCTGGGTGGCCTGGCGGTGGCGGCCGTTCTGTGGGCCTGGCTGGACCTGCGCGCCCGCATCTGGCACCCGGCCAACGCCAGCGCGCGCCTGGCCGAATTGCAGTCGCGCATCCGCCCGCACTTTTTGTTCAACGCGCTGAACACCGCGCTGGCGCTGGTGCGTGTGGACCCGGCTCGGGCAGAGAGCGTGCTGGAAGACCTGGCGCAGCTGTTCCGGGTGGCGCTGGCCGAGGTGGGCGCGTCGGTGACGCTGGACGACGAGATCGATCTGGCGCGCCGCTACCTGGCCATCGAGCAGGTGCGCTTTGGCGCACGCCTGGCTGTGCAATGGCAACTGGACCCGCAGGCCGGGCCGGCCCGCCTGCCGCCGCTGGTGCTGCAGCCCCTGGTTGAAAACGCGGTGCGCCACGGCATCGAACCGGCCACGGGCGGTGGCAAGGTCTGGGTGCACACGCAGCGGCAGCGTGGCCAGGTGGTGGTGACGGTGAGCAACACGCTGGCCGACGACGAAGACGGCAGCGACACACCAGGCACAGCCACCCAGGGCCACGGCATGGCGCTGCACAACGTGCGCGAGCGCCTGCGCCTGCTGCATGACGTGGCCGCGCAGTGCGACGTGTGGCGCGACCAGTCGCCGCCGGCCGGGCCGGCCGGCCCCTGTTTCCACGCCCGCATCGTGTTGCCGGCGCCTTGAAGCGGGCTCAGCCGTGAAGGTGTTGATCGTCGACGATGAACCGCTGGCCCGGCTGCGCCTGCGCGGCCTGATCCAGGACCTGAGCGACAGCGCCGTCCTGGCGCCAGCCCTGACCGCCGAAGCCGGCGACGCCGACGAAGCGCTGCGCGCGCTGCGCGAGCAGGCCGCGGACGTGGTGCTGCTGGACATCGGCCTGCCCGGTCGCAGCCCGCTGGGCGGCTTGAAGCTGGCGGCGGCGTTGAAGGCCTTGCCCCAGCCGCCGGCCGTGGTGTTCGTGACGGCGCATGCAGAACACGCGCTGCAGGCTTTTGAGCTGGAAGCGCTGGACTACCTGACCAAGCCCGTGCGCCGGGATCGCTTGCTGGACGCGCTGCTGCGTGTGCAGCAGCGCATGGCCTTGCTGCAGGGCGCGCGCGCAGCCGCACCGGCGGCCCCGATCGAGCCGGTGCTGGTGGTCAGTGACCGCGGCCGCGTGCTGCGTCTGCCCGTGCGCGAGGTGCTGGTGTTGAAGGCCGAGCAGAAGTACGTCACCTTGCGCACCGCCACGCGCACGCTGGTGCTGGACGACCCGCTGGCCGATCTGGAACTGCGCCTGGGGGCCGCATTCGTGCGCACGCACCGCAGCACCCTGGTGGCCGTGTCGGCCATCCAGGCGCTGGAACTGCGCGGTGGCACGGCCGGTGACGGCGCTGAAAGCGACGGCTGGGCCGTGCACGTCATGCCGCTGGACGAATGGCTGCCGGTGTCACGGCGGCAACTGGCCGAGGTGAAAGCGGCGATCCACGCCGTTTCACCGCACCATCCACCGGTGTGAACCCATCGCGCCACACGCACCGGCACCATCAAGCGATGGCAACCACGCCAGTGCGGGGCAACCGGATGGGTCGAGTGCCGTGGCAGGGTTCTCGGCCCTTCAACCGGTGTTGCGCAGCCCGGCGGCGATGCCGTTGATTGACAGGTGGATGCCGCGTTGCAGCCGCTCCACCTTGTCCGGCCCCGACTCGGCAGAGGGTCGGTTGCGGTAGCGGCGCATCAGCTCCACCTGCAAGTGGTTCAGCGGGTCCAGGTAGGGGAAGCGGTGTGCAATGCTGCGTGCCAGCGCGGGGTTGGACTGCAGGCGGTCCGTGTCGCCGGTGATCAGGTTCAGCGCGTCGTTGGCACGCTGCCATTCGGCGCGCAGCAGCGTGAAGATGCGCTTGGCCACGGCCTTGTCTTCCACCAGTTCCACATAGCGCGACGCGATGCGCAGATCGCTCTTGGCCAGCACCATGTCCAGGTTGGACAGCAGGGTGCGGAAGAAGGGCCACTGTCTGTGCATGCGCTGCAGCAGGTCGACCCGCTGGTTGCGTTCGGGGCCTGCCAGGAAGGTCTCGATGGCGGCGCCAAAACCGCACCAGCCGGGCAGCGCCATGCGGCACTGGCCCCAGCTGAAGGACCAGGGGATGGCACGAAGGTCTTCGATGGCCCGTGTGGCCTTGCGGCTGGCCGGGCGTGAGCCGATGTTCAGTTCGGCAATTTCGCGGATGGGCGTGGCCGCGAAGAAGTAGTCGGTGAAGCCCGGTGTTTCGTAGACCAGTTTGCGGTAGGCCTTGAAGCTGGCTTCGCTGATCTCGGCCGCTGCTTCCAGAAAGGCCTTGGGCGCGCTCTTGGTCGGGTGCAGCATCGTCGCTTCCAAGGTGGCTGCCACCAGCGTCTCCAGGTTGCGGCGCCCGATTTCGGGGTTGGCGTACTTGCTGGCGATGACCTCGCCCTGCTCGGTCAGGCGGATCTGCCCGTTCACCGTGCCTGGGGGTTGTGCCAGGATGGCCTGGTAGCTGGGACCACCGCCTCGGCCCACGGTGCCACCGCGGCCGTGGAACAGGCGCAACGTCACGGCGTGGGTCTTGCGGATGTCGGCAAACAGCGCGGCCAGCGCGATCTCGGCGCGGTACAGCTCCCAGTTGCTGGTGAAGGCGCCGCCGTCCTTGTTGCTGTCGCTGTAGCCCAGCATCACGTCTTGCTCGGCGCCGCTGGCCATGACCAGCGGCAGGATGCCGGGCAGGGCGTAGAACTCGCGCATGATGGGCTCACTGCGGCGCAGGTCACCGATGGTCTCGAACAGCGGCACGGTGATCAAGGCGGCACGGCAGGCGCCGTCCAGCGTGCCGGTCAGCAACCCGGTTTCCTTCTGCAGCAGCAGCACCTCCAGCAGGTCGCTGACCTCTTCGGTGTGGCTGATGATGCAGTGGCGGATGGCGCCCTTGCCGTAGCTGGCCAGCGCCTGGCGCGCGGTATCGAAGATGGCCAGTTCGTCCACCGTCAGTGCCGAGTAGCTGGCGCCATGCACACGCAGCGGGCGTGCGTCGTTCAGCAGCGCCAGCAGGCACTGGCGGCGTGCCGCTTCAGGCAGCGCGCTGTAGTCGGCCTGCACCCGCGCCACGCGCAGCAGTTCGGCCACCACGGCTTCGTGTTTGTCGCTGCTCTGGCGCAAGTCCAGCGTGGCCAGGTGGAAACCGAAAACCTGCACCGCGCGCAGCAGCGGCGCCAGGCGCGGGCCCACCAGGGCCTGGGCGTGGTGCGTGCCCAGCGAACGTTCGATGACCTGCAGGTCCTGCAGCAGCTCTTCTGGCGTGGTGTAGGCCTTTTGCGGTGCCACGGCATGGCGCAGCGCCTCGGTGCCGGTCAACGTGCTCAAGGTGGCGGCCAAGCGGGCGTACATGCCGATCAGTGCGCGGCGATAAGGCTCGTCCTTGCGATGTTCGCTGGTGTCGGGCGAACGCTCGGCCAGCGCCGCCATCTCTGCCGACACCGGCGCCAGCGTGCCGCTGATGGACAACTCGGCGCCCAGCGAGTGCACCTCGGTCAGGTAGTGGCGCAACACCACTTCGGCCTGGCGTGACAGGGCGTGTTTCAACGTCGCTGCGGTGACGTTGGGGTTGCCGTCGCGGTCGCCGCCGATCCAGTGGCCCATGCGCAGGAAGCTGGCCACCGGGTGGCCGGGCAGGGCGCGTTCGATCTCGCGGTACAGGCGCGGAATCTCGCGCAGGAAGGTGGTGGGGTAGTAGCTGAGCGCATTTTCCACCTCGTCGGCCACGGTCAGCTTGGCCGTGCGCAGCATGCGCGTCTGCCACAGCTGCGTCACGCGGGCGCGCATCAGCGCTTCGTTGTCGGCCAGGCGATCGGGGCTGGGCAGGTCGTCGCGTTCGCCCAGCAGTTCGGCCACGGCACGTTCTGCGTCCAGGATGCTTTTGCGTTGCACTTCGGTGGGGTGGGCTGTCAGCACGGGGCTGATGTAGGCGTGCTGCAGCGTGTGTGCGATGTCGGCGGCGCGGTGGTCGGCGCGGTGCAGGCGTTCGAAGGTCAACGCCAATGAACCTTCCTGCAGGTTGCCGGCTTTTTCATGCACCGCGCGGCGGCGCACGTGGTGGCGGTCTTCGGCGATGTTGGCCAGGTGGCTGAAGTAGCTGAAGGCGCGGATGACGGTCACGGTCTGCTCGGCCGACAGGTTCTTCAGCAGCCGGTCCAGCACGCGCCCGGCACTGGCGTCGGCCTTCAGGCGGTAGGCCACCGACAGCTGGCGCACGCGTTCGATGAGCTCGAATGCGGCCGAACCTTCCTGCTCGCGGATCACGTCGCCCAGGATGCGACCCAGTAACCGGATATCTTCAACCAGCGGCTTGTTCTTCGCCGCTGCCTCGTTCTGGGCCAGGCTGCGGCCTGTTTTGGTGCGTGCGTGCGGGGTGGCTGACTTCGAAGCGGCGCGTGCCATCGGGCTCTCCAGGCGATGTAACCGAGTTACCAATTCTGCCTGCAAGCTCCGGGCCTGACGCCGTCTGGCGTGCAGGAGAAGTGGTGTTGTCACCGGCTCGGCCGCGTCGACCCGCTGGCTATGATCGGCGCATGACCCAAGCCACCATCATTGCCACCCGAGAAAGCCGCCTGGCCCTTTGGCAGGCCGAACACGTGCGCGACGTGCTGCAGGGCCGCTTCGGCCTGCAGGTGGAACTGCTGGGCATGACCACCAAGGGCGACCAGATCCTGGACCGCGCGCTGTCCAAGGTGGGCGGCAAGGGCCTCTTCGTCAAGGAACTTGAAACCGCGCTGGAAACCGGCGCCGCCCATTTGGCCGTGCATTCCTTGAAAGACGTGCCCATGGACCTGCCACCGGGCTTTGTGCTGGCTGCGGTGTGGGAACGTGAAGACCCGCGCGACGCTTTTGTCTCCAACCGCTATGCGCAGTTGTGCGACTTGCCACAAGGCGCGGTGGTGGGCACCAGCAGCCTGCGCCGCGTGGTGCAGTTGCTGGCCGTGCGGCCCGACCTGCAGATCGAGCCGCTGCGCGGCAACCTGGACACGCGCCTGCGCAAGCTGGATGAAGGCGGCTTCGACGCCATCGTGCTGGCGGCGGCCGGCCTGATGCGGCTGAAGCTGGCATCGCGCATCCGCTCGCGATTCGACCCGGTGCAGATGATCCCTGCGGCCGGCCAGGGCGCCTTGGGCATCGAGGTGCGCGAAGACAACACCGCGCTGCGCGAACTGCTGACCCAAACCATCCACCCGCCCACCTTCCTGTCCGCACACGCCGAACGTGCAGTGTCGCGCGGTCTGGGCGGCAGTTGCAGCATGCCGCTGGCCGCACACGCGGTGTGGCACGGCAGCCAGCTGCGGCTGGATGCGGCGCTGGGCGACGCCGAACAGCCCACACGGCCGCTGCTGAAGGTGCAGGTCAGCGCCGCTGTCACCGACGAAGCCGGCGCACGCACGCTGGGTGCGTTGGCCGTGGCGCAGCTGCAAGCCGCAGGCGCTGGCGGCTACCTGCCGGCGGCCTGAGCCGGGCAGGGCCGGCGCCATGCGCCTGATCGTCACGCGGCCGCTGGCACAGGCCCTGGGCTGGGTTGCCGAGTTGCAGGCGCTGGGCCTTGACGCCCAGGCCTTGCCGCTGATCGACATCGCGCCCGCTGACGACCTGGCGCCTATTCAGCAAGCATGGCTGCAGCTGTCGGGTTTGTCGCTGGTGATGTTTGTCAGTGCCAATGCGGTTGAACATTTTTTCGCTGCGCGCCCGGCGGGTGCGACCTGGCCCGACGGCCTGCCCGCCGGGTCCACCGGTCCGGGCACCACGGCCGCGCTGCAAGCGGCGGGTGTGACACAGATCGAAGCACCCGCCGCCGACGCGCAGCAGTTCGACACCGAAGCGCTGTGGGCGCGCCTGTCAAGCTGGCCCTGGGCCGGCCGTCAGGTGCTGGTGGTGCGCGGTGAAGAGGGCCGCGACTGGCTGGCCGACCGCTTGCGTCAACACGGCGCGCAGCTGTCATTTGTGGCCGCCTACCGCCGCCGGCCGCCTACGCTGGACGCAGCCTCGCAAGCCCTGCTGCTGGCGGCGCTGGCCGCGCCCGGCCAGTACCTGTGGCTTTTTTCCAGCAGCGAGGCGGTGGGCCACTTGCGCACGCTGGCGCCGCTGGCGGACTGGTCAGCGGCTGCAGCCCTGGCCTCGCACCCGCGCATTGCCGACGCGGCGCGGCGTGCCGGCTGGGGCTGGGTAGGCCTGGTCGCGCCGCAGCCCCTGGCCGTGGCGCAGCAGGTGCGGCTCTTGCAAGAGGGTGGCGCAAGAGGGTGGCGGGTGGCCGCACCTACAATCGGCGCCCCTGTGAACGACGCCCCTGTCAGCGCTGAATCTGCACTCCCCGGAGCCGCGTCCGTGCCCGCGTCTGTGCCCGCGCCTTCGGTCGCGCCCGTACCTGCCACTCCGGGTTTGCCGGGTCGCTGGATAGCCGCAGGCGCCGCCGTGCTGGCCGCCCTGGCCACAGCCGCCGCCGTGCTGGCCTGGAGCGCCCAGAAGCAGGTCGAGGGACTGGAAGCCGAACTCGTCAAACGCCAGCAAGACAGCGGCAGCCAGGCCACCGAAGCGCGCACCCTGGCCCGCCAGGCCGAACTGACGGCGCGCGAAACGGCGGCCAAGCTGGCGCTGCTGGAAGCCCGAGTCGCAGAAACTTCGATGCAGCGCACGCAGATCGAAGAGCTGATCCAGGCGCTGGCCCGTTCGCGTGACGAAAACGTGCTGGCCGACCTGGACGCCGCCATACGCGTGGCCATGCAGCAGTCGGCCATCACCGGCAGTGCTGACCCGCTGGTGTTGACGCTCAAGCAGGCCGAGGAACGGCTGGCGCGCATCAACCAGCCGCGGCTGGAACGGGTGCGGCGCGCCGTGGCGCAAGACCTGGAACGCACCCGTGCGGCCGGCGTGACGGACATCAACGTGCTCACCATCCGCCTGGACGAGGTCATCCGCCAGGTTGACGAACTGCCGCTGCTTTCGGCAGCCGAACGCCGCGTCGCGCCCCGACCTGCAAGGCCCGCGCAGGCCACCGCACCCGACGTGGCTTCTGCGAATTCAGCGGCTTCAGCCGCAGGTTCTGCCTCGGCTGCATCGCAGGCCCGAAGCTGGGCCGCCCAGTTTGGCCAGCGCTGGGGCACGTTTGGCGCTTACCTGTGGGACGAAGTGAAGGGCCTGGTGCGTGTGACGCGCATCGACCAGCCCGAGGCCATGCTGGTGGCACCCGAACAAGCCTTTTTCCTGCGCGAGAACCTCAAGCTGCGGCTGCTGAATGCACGCTTGGCGCTGCTGTCGCGCCAGTTCGACACCGCGCAGTCCGACCTGCGCGACGCGCAAGCTGCACTGGACCGCTACTTTGACCGCAGCGCGCGCAAAGTCACCTTGGCCATGGATCTGGTCAAGCAGGTGTCCACGCAGTCCCGCCTGGTGACCGTGCCACGCCCCGACGCCACGCTGGCGGCCATTGCCACCGCGTCGGCGGGGCGCTGAGCACCACGCGGCGGCGGCAGGGCGGCTACACGATGCGCGGCGTCATCTGGCTGGTGCTCTTGTTCGTCGTGGCGGTGGTCGTCGCCACCACGCTGGGCAGCAACGACGGCCTGGTCAGCCTGTACTGGCGCGGCTGGCGCACCGACCTGTCGCTGAATCTTTTCGTCATCCTGGTATTGGGCGCGTGTGCGGTGCTGATGCTGTCGGTGCAGGCGCTCAACGCGTTGGTCAGCCTGCCGCAACGTGCCGGGCAATGGCGCGCGCTGCGGCGTGAACGGGCGGCTCAGTCCGCGCTGCGCGAGGCCCTGGCTGAGTACTTCGGCGCTCGCTACGGCCGTGCCCGCAAGGCTGCCCAACGTGCATTGGCGCTGCAACTCGACGCGCCAGAACTGGCCGGTGACCACCAGTTCCGCCTGCTGGCCCAGTTGCTGGCCGCTGGCAGCCTGCACAAGCTGCAAGACCGCGCGGGGCGTGACACGACCCTTCACAGCGCCATGAAGTCCGTGAAGACAGCGCGCGGCAGCCTGGGCGTCACCGACGATGCGGCCCGCCTGCTGGCCGCTGAATGGGCCCTGGACGACCGCGACGCTGCGCGCGCGCTGGAGATGCTGGACGCCTTGCCCCCGGGCGCCGCACGGCGCACGCAGGCGCTGCGCCTGCGCCTGCAGGCCACCCGTCTGGCGCGCCAGCCCCTGGAAGCCATGCACACGGCACGCCTGCTGGCCAATCACCAGGCCTTTTCGCCCATCGTGGCGCAGAGCCTCTTGCGGTCACTGGCCAGCGAGACGCTGGAAACGGCACACGATGTGCAGCAGCTGCGCCGCTTGTGGGGCCAGTTTGACGCGGCCGACAGACGCGATCCGCAGGTCGCCTGTCGCGCCGCGCAACGGGCCGTGGCATTGGGTGCAAGCGAAGACGCACGCCTGTGGCTGCGACCCTTTTGGGACCGCCTGTCGGAACTGCCGCGCGAAGACCGCGAGGCCGTGTCATTGGCCATGGTGGACGCACGCGAGGGTATTGGCAACGAGTGGCTGCCACGTCTGGAAAGTGCAGCCCAGGCCTTCGGCCACGAAAGTGCAGTCGTTGCAGCCGTGGGCATGTGCTTCGCCGAGCGGCAACTGTGGGGCAAGGCGCGTCAGCTGCTGGAACAAGCCGCCGCATCACCTACCTTGCCCGGTCGCACCCGCCGATTGGCATGGCGCCAGCTGGCGCAAGTGGCACGCCAAGAGTCCGACGAAGCCCGCGCGGCCGGGTGCGAACGTGCGGCCGCGGCCATCGACTGAAGGCCGGAGCTGGCGACCTTCCACGGCCTAGAATCACACCTGCTGCGTGCTACACTGAAAGGCTACGTGCGGCTGTAGCTCAGCTGGATAGAGTACTTGGCTACGAACCAAGGGGTCGTGGGTTCGATTCCTGCCAGCCGCACCAGTAATGACGGGGCCTAGAAGGTGAGCGAAAGCTAACTTTCTAGGCCCTTAGTCTTTCTGGAGCC
>JBBRCN010000126.1:0-10625 GCA_038204775.1 Burkholderiales bacterium
GAACTGATCGTGCTCATCGCCGCGGCCAGGATGCCGGCCATCAGCAGCCCGGCCACGCCGGCCGGCAGGTGCTGCACGATGAACTGCGGAAACAGCGTGTCCCCGGCCTGTCCTTCGGGCGCCTGGCCCGCCGCCCACAACGCCGTGCCGATGGCCAGGAACAGCGTGAACTGCGCGATCACGAGCACGCCTGATCCCACCAGCGCCCATTGCGCCGCGCGCAGCCCGCGCGTGGCCAGAAGCCGCTGCACGATGATGTGGTCGGTGCCATGGCTGGCCGCCGACAGCAGTGCGCCGCCCACCAACCCGGCCAGCAAGGTGAAGGGCGTCGTCAGCGACAGCTCGACGTCGAACACCCGCAGCTTGCCGGCTGCGTCGGCGCGTTCCCAGACCTCGGCCCAGCCGCCGCCCATGCGCAGCGCCACCGCCAACGCAAACACCCCGCCGGCCACGTAAACCGTCAGCTGCAGCGCGTCGGCCCAGACCACCGAACGCAGTCCGCCAACGAGGGTGTAGGCCAGCGTCACAGCGCCCATCAGCACGATCGCCGTGCCCAGGTCCCAGCCCGTCAGCAGCGCCAGCGGGATGGCGCCGGCATAGATGCGGACGCCGTCGGCCAGGAACCGCGTGCTCAGGAAGGTCGCCGACAGCAGCTGCCGGGTCGGCGTGCCGAACCGGGCTTCCAACCGCTGGTAGGCCGTCTGCTGGCGACCGCTGAAGTAACCCGGCAGCAGCCACATCGCCACGCCGATGCGGCCGACGAGGTAGCCGAAGGCCAGCTGCAGGACGGTGTAGTCGCCGCGCGCCGCGATGCCGGGCACCGAGATCACGGTCAACGCCGAGGTTTCGGTGGCGACGATGCTGAGCATCACCGTCCAGGCCGGCAGCTGGCGCGCGCCGAGGAAGTAGTCCTCGGACGTGCGCGCCCGCTCGCGCATCCACAGCGCCAGCGCCAGGCTCGCGCCCAGGTAGATGGCGATGACGACCAGGTCCAGTGGAGCCATGGTCGCCGGCTGCGGGCCGATGCGCGGCTACTTGCCCAGCACGCCCAGCTGCTTGTTGATGAACCACTGCTGCGCGATCGACAGCAGGTTGTTCGTCAGCCAGTACAGCACCAGGCCGGCCGGGAAGAAGAAGAACATGAAGCCGAAGGCCAGCGGCATGAACCACATCAGCTTTTCCTGCATCGGATCGGTGGGCTTGGGGTTGAGCCACACCTGCAGCAGCGACGACAGCGTCATCAGCACCGGCAGGATGAACCAGGGGTCCTTGGCGGCCAGGTCGGTGATCCAGCCGATCCAGGGCGCGTTGCGCATCTCCACGCTGGACAGCAGCACCCAGTACAGCGCAATGAAAAACGGCATCTGCACCAGGATGGGCAAACAACCGCCCAGCGGGTTGACCTTCTCTTCCTTGTAGATGCGCATCATGGCCTGCTGCATCTCTTGCGGCTTGTCCTTGTAGCGCTCTTTCAGCTCGTTGACCTTGGGCGCCACGGCCTTCATCTTGCCCATGCTGCGGTAGGCGCTGGCATTCAGCCAATAGAAGGCAATCTTCAGCAGGACCACCAGCGCCACGATGGCCCAGCCCCAGTTGCCCAGCATGCCGTGCAGCTTGTCCAGCAGCCAGAACAGTGGCTTGCTGAGCACCGTCAACCAGCCGTAGTCCTTGACCAGCTCCAGGCCCGGCGCCAAGGCGGCCAGCTTGTTTTCTTCTTGCGGGCCCGAAAACAGGATGGCGTCGTAGGCCTGCGTGGCACCCGGCGCCACGTCGCCCATGGGCAGCACCATGGCCACGGTGTAGTGGTTGTCGGCCACCTTGGCGGTGCGGAATTCGCGCGGGCCGTCCTGCGGCACCAACCAGGCCGAGGCAAAGTAGTGCTGCACCATCGCCACCCAGCCGCCGGTGCTGGTTTTTTCGTGGCTGGTGTTGCCCTTGGCGATGTCCTTGAAGTCGATCTTCTGAAACTTCTGCGCCTCGGTGTACATGGCCGGACCGGTGAAGGTGAAGTAGAAGCTGCTTTCACCTTCTGGCGGGTTGCCGTCGCGCGCCAGTTGCAGGTACAGCTGCGGCTTGATGGTTGTCGTGCCCTGGTTGATGACCTCGTGCTTGACGGCCATCGTGTATTCGCCACGCTTGATGGTGTAGGTCTTGACCAGCTTCACGCCGTCTGGGCCTACAGGCGACTCGAACCGCAGGCTCAATTCATTGGCACCTGGCGCGAGTGTGCGCTCACCCGGCAGCACCGACATTTGTGTGAAGTGGTTGGGCAGCGGGGCACCGCCCTGGGCCGAGACGAGTCCGGTCTGCGCGACATACAGGCGCTTGGGGCTTTGTTCCAGCAGCACGACATTGCGCGAGGGGTCCTGCGCGTCCTTGTGCGCCAGCAACTCCAGGCGCACCAGCGAGCCGCCCTGGGTGTCGAAGGTGGCCTTCACGCGGTCGGTGGTCAGCACCACCTGTTCGCTGCCGGAGATGGCGGCCGGCGCCGAGGGCACTGCGGCTGAAGTGACCGCCGTGCCCACGGCTGCAGGCACTGCGCCTGGCACTGCTGCGCTCTGGGGCGTCTGGGGTAATTGAGCCGCCGGTGTCGGCAGACCAGCGGCCGTGGGCTGCGGCGGGGCTGGCGCCGTGGCAGCTGGCCTTGAGCCGCCGCCAAAGATCGACGGCTGCCCGGTATGTTTGTTCCAGGCGTCCCACAAAAGGACCAGAGACATCGTGAAAACCACCCACAGCAGGGTGCGGCGCATATCGGTCATGGCAGATTCCGGATCGGTGGCCTGTCGGCTGGGGTATCGGTGGTCAGGTCGTCACGAACAAGGCCGAGCCGGGCGAACAGGCCTGCAGCAGGGTTCTTGAAATTCTGTGGCACCGGGTCTGAGCCCCCGGCGCAATAGGGGTTGCAGCGCAAAAGCCGGCCTGCGCTGAGCATGGCACCCTTGGCCGCGCCATGCTGCTGCAAGGCTTGCAGCGCATAGGCCGAACAGCTGGGCTCGAAGCGGCAGGCACTGCCCAGCCAGGCTTTGAAGAACAGGCGGTAGCCGTGCACCAGGCCCATCAGGGCACGTTGCGGCAGAGATTGCAGTGAGATCCACATGTTGACGAGTCTGGACGGGGTCAGGACGGGGTCAGGGCGCGTTCAGGGCGGGGTCGGGTGGGCCTGGGGCAGCAGGCAGCTTCAGGCCGCCTGGGCCAGCAAACCGTCCAGCTCGGCCCTGGCCGCCTGGGCCAGGGCCACAGAACGTGCAGAGACAAACTCGGCGGTCGAAAAGCCGGCGCGCAGCCGCACCAGCCAAAGACCGCCGGGCAGGCTGGCCGCGTGGCGATCAAAGCTGGCCCGAATCTGGCGTTTGAGCAGGTTACGTGTCACCGCCCGGCGCGCGTGGCGCTTGGGCACCACACAGCCTACCCAGTGCCCGGCAGGAGAGTCATCCACAGGCGGTGGGAGAACCGGTGCAGGGGTTGTGGATAACTCGGCAGCCCCCGCTTTGCACACCCACGTGGGCGGGCCCTGCGGGGCCCCGCTGACGTGGTGAAGCGCGAAGTGAGTGCTCCGCACCCGCGACCGGGTGGACAGCAAGCGCTCGAAGTCGGCCTTGTGCACAAGGCGGCCGAGCATGGGGCAGTCCGTCGGCAAGCAGGGCAACAACGGGGGCGTTGAAGGCCCGGCGCCTGGTCTCAGACGCCCAGGCGCTTGCGGCCCTTGGCGCGCCGGGCGTTCAGCACGGCACGGCCGCCGCGCGTCTTCATGCGCACAAGGAAACCGTGCGTGCGAGCGCGCTTGATCTTGGAAGGTTGGTAGGTGCGCTTCATGGCTGGCCAGTCACCGTTGTGGCCATCAAGGCCGGGCTAGAAAAAGAGGGATTCAGGACGCAGACGCGGCTTGGGGCCGGTTTGGGCCATGCCGCTAGGCAAAGGGCCCGTGCTTGTTGAGCATCCGTGCTTGTTGAGCGTGCGTCCTTGCTGCTGGATTGCTGCGCAGCCGACGTTTCTTCGCTGCGCTGCAAACAAGCTTGAATCCGGGAAACCCATGATTACAGCAAAAATCGCCTTTGCGGTCAAACACTTGCACCACAAGACGCCACATCTGGCGGGGCTTGACGCTGCTTCCGTTTGTGTGGATAACTGCGGTCCGCCGGTTGCGAGGGACGCAAGATCCGGCGGCTCCAACAAGAAGATGTCCACAAATGAGCCTTGACTTGTGGCAGCGCGGGTGTGAACGCCTGGCTGCCGAATTGCCCGAACAACAGTTCAACACCTGGATCCGGCCGCTGGCAGGCTCGGTCGCGGTCGGCGAAGGCCTGGACGGTGTCGGCGCCACCGTGGTGGTGCGTGTGCCCAACCGCTTCAAGCTGGACTGGATACGCGCACAGTATGCCGGCCGCATCGAAGCGCTGTTGAGCGAACTTTCGGGCGGGCCAGTGCGCCTGGAACTGTCGGTGGCCCCCAACAGGGCCGAACCCCCCGCCATGCCTTTGCGCCGCAGCCACGCCGTGGCGGCGGCGGCCGTGGCGGTCAGTGCCCTGGACGCGCTGGATCTGGCGACACTGGGTGCCCCAGGCGCGGTCACCAGCCTGAACGGCCGCGGCGCTCCTTGGGAAGGCCCTGCCGACCGCCCCACGGACCCGTCCAACCCCCGCCCGGCCCCGCGCCCATACGCCCCGGCGGCCACCACCCATCGCCTGAACACCGCACTCACCTTCGACACCCTGGTGCCAGGCCGTGCCAACCAGATGGCCCGTACGGCAGCGCTGCACGTGGCCGGCGCGCCGGGCGCCATGTACAACCCGCTGTTCATCTATGGCGGCGTCGGCCTGGGCAAGACCCACCTGGTGCATGCGGTGGGCAATGCATTGCTGAAAGATCGCCCCGATGCCCGTGTGCTGTACCTGCACGCCGAGCAGTTCATCAGCGACGTGGTCAAGAACTACCAGCGCAAGACCTTCGACGAGTTGAAGGCCAAGTACCACAGCCTGGACTTGCTGCTAATCGACGACGTGCAGTTCTTCGCCGGCAAGGACCGCACGCAGGAAGAGTTCTTCAACGCCTTTGAAGCGCTGTTGACCAAGCGGGCCCACATCATCATGACCAGTGACACCTACCCCAAGGGGCTGGTGGACATCGACGAACGGCTCACGAGCCGCTTCGACGCCGGCCTGACCGTGGCCATCGAACCGCCCGAGCTGGAAATGCGCGTCGCCATCCTGCAGCGCAAGGCGCTGGCCGAAGGCAGCGAAATGCCCGAGGACGTGGCCTTCTTCATCGCCAAGAACGTGCGCGCCAACGTGCGTGAACTCGAAGGCGCGCTGCGCAAGGTGCTGGCCTACAGCCGCTTCAGCCACAAGGACATCAACATCGGCCTGGCGCGCGAGGCCCTGAAAGACCTGCTGAGCATCCAGAACCGCCAGATCGGCGTCGAGAACATCCAGAAGACCGTGGCCGACTTCTACAAGATCAAGGTCGCCGACATGTACAGCAAGAAGCGCCCGGCCAGCATCGCAAGGCCGCGTCAGATTGCCATGTACCTGGCCAAGGACATGACCAAGAAGAGCCTGCCCGAGATTGGCGAACTCTTCGGTGGCCGGGACCACACCACGGTGCTGCACGCGGTGCGCAAGATCGGCGCCGAGCGCACCATCAACCCCGAGCTCAACCAGCAGCTGCACGTGCTGGAGCAAACATTGAAAGGTTAGCCCCCCAGCTCGCTGGCGCTCGCCGCCCCCCGTGGGGGAGGCGCCGCTGACGGGCCGGCCGAGCCGGCCCAGTGGCGGGTAACTTGGCCCGGGGGGCCTGGCAGTTGTGGTGCTTAGTGGAACGTCTGACAAAGCTGTGGAGCGATCTGGCACAAGCTTGGGGTTGTCCACAAGGCTTGCGACAATCCGGGTTTTGTCCCCGTTTCCGGTACAGCAGCCACGGGCCTTGGCGCACAGGGTTGGCCGCCTCCTAAGGTGTTGATGGAAAAGGTGAAAATAGGCTTGTCCCCAGATTCGGTGCTGCTCTATTAGCTACCACTACATCTATAAAGAGGAAACCCAATGATCGTTCTGAAAGCTGCGCAGGCCAATCTGCTTGAAGCCTTGCAGTCGGTGGCTGGCATCGTCGAGCGCAGGCACACGCTGCCCATCCTGGCCAACGTGCTGATGCGCAAGAACGGTGGTGCGGTGGAGTTCACCACCAGCGACCTCGAGATCCAGGTGCGCACCACTGCCGAACTGGGCGGTGATGCAGGCCAGCTGAGCACCACCGTGGGTGCACGCAAGCTCATCGACATCCTGAAAAGCCTGCCGGCCGACCAGGTGGTGACGCTCAGCAGCACGGCCAACAAGCTCACGCTGCAAGGGGGCAAGAGCCGCTTCACGCTGCAGACCTTGCCGGCCGATGACTTTCCGCTGGTCAACGAAAGTGTGGACTTCGGGCCGACATTCGCGGTGCCGCAGAAAACCTTGCGCGAGCTCATCAACCAGGTGCACTTTGCGATGGCGGTGCACGACATCCGCTACTACCTGAACGGCATCCTGTTCATCGCTGAAGGAAAGTTGCTCACGTTGGTGGCCACCGACGGCCACCGCCTGGCCTTGGCGCAGGCCACTTTGGACAACGATGTGCCCAGCAAGCAGGAAGTGATCTTGCCGCGCAAGACCGTGCTGGAGCTGCAGCGCCTGCTGAAGGACGAAGAGACGGCCATCGAGATGCGCTTTGCCAACAACCAGGCCAAGTTTGCCTTCAGCGGCATGGAATTTGTGACCAAGCTGGTCGAAGGCAAGTTCCCCGACTACAACCGCGTCATTCCCAAGAACCACAAAAACAGCGTCACGCTGGGTCGTGCGCCGCTGCTGGCCAGCCTGCAGCGCGCCGCCATCCTGACCAGCGAAAAGTTCAAGGGGGTGCGCATCAACATCGAACCCGGCACCTTGCGCATCGCGTCCAGCAATGCCGAACAGGAAGAAGCCAAGGAAGAGCTCGAGGTCGACTACAACGGCGACGCCATCGAGATCGGCTTCAACGTCACCTACCTCATCGACGTGCTGGCCAACAACCCGCATGAGATGGTCAAGCTTGAACTGGCCGACAGTGCCGCCAGCGCATTGTTCAGCGTGCCTGAACAACCCGGTTTCAAGTACGTGGTGATGCCCATGCGCATCTAGCGCGAACAGCCTTTTCACCACCAGCACACAGCGGGCCTTGGCCCGCTTCAGCGTTTCTAATGGGGCCGGCAAAAGCCGGCCAGCAGTTGAAAAGAGCCCCCGATGAGCGACCCGAAGAAGCCGACTGATGTCAAAGCGAACGGCAAAACAGACGGCAAGACAGACACCAAGCCCGACGCCAAGGCCACCCCTGACGACGGTGTTGTGCAGCGTGCCGTGCCCACCGCTGAAGGCCAGGCCGCCAGCACCGGCAGTGAGGCCAGCACGGCCTATGGCGAAGGCAGCATCCAGATCCTGGAAGGCCTGGAAGCCGTGCGCAAGCGGCCGGGCATGTACATCGGCGACACCAGCGACGGCACCGGCCTGCACCACCTGGTGTTCGAGGTGGTGGACAACGCCATCGACGAAGCGCTGGCCGGCCATTGCGACGACATCGTCGTCACCATCCACACCGACAACAGCATCAGCGTCACCGACAACGGCCGCGGCATTCCCACGGGCGTGAAGATGGACGACAAACACGAGCCCAAGCGCAGTGCGTCCGAGATCGCATTGACCGAACTGCACGCCGGCGGCAAGTTCAACCAGAACAGCTACAAGGTCAGCGGCGGCCTGCACGGCGTGGGCGTGAGCTGCGTCAACGCGCTCAGCGTGTGGCTGCGCCTGATCGTGCGGCGTGAAGGCAAGGTGCACCAGTTGGAGTTCAAACGCGGCGTCACGCAAGACCGCCTGCTGGAAATGCGCGACGGCTTCGAAGTCAGCCCGATGAAGGTCACTGGCGAAACCGAAATGCGCGGCACCGAGGTGTACTTCCTGCCCGACGACACCATCTTCAGCAATATCGACTTCCACTACGACGTGCTGGCCAAGCGCCTGCGCGAGCTGAGCTTCCTGAACAACGGCGTGAAGATCAAGCTCGTCGACGAGCGCAACGCCAAGGAAGACAACTTTGCGTTTGCCGGCGGCGTGAAGGGCTTCGTGGGCTTCATCAACACCGGCAAGAAGGTGCTGCACCCCAACATCTTCCACGCCATGGGCGACAAGCTCAGCGACCAGGGCACCAACATCGGTGTCGAGGTGGCCATGCAGTGGAACGACGCCTATGCAGAGAACGTGCTCTGCTTCACCAACAACATTCCGCAGCGCGACGGTGGCACCCACCTGACCGGGCTGCGCGCGGCGATGACACGCGTCATCAACAACTACATCAGCGAAAACAGGATCGCTGAAAAGGCCAAGGTCGAAATCGCCGGTGACGACATGCGCGAAGGCCTGGCATGCGTGGTGAGCGTGAAGGTGCCCGAGCCCAAGTTTTCAAGCCAGACCAAGGACAAGCTGGTCAGCAGCGAAGTGCGCGGCCCGGTGGAAGACATCGTGGGCAAGCTGCTGACCGACTGGCTCTTGGAGAACCCCAACGACGCAAGGATCATCTGCAGCAAGATCGTCGACGCAGCACGTGCCCGCGAGGCCGCACGCAAGGCGCGCGAGATGACGCGCCGCAAGGGTGTGCTGGACGGCCTGGGCCTGCCCGGCAAACTGGCCGACTGCCAGGAAAAAGACCCCGCCCAGTGCGAGATCTACATCGTCGAGGGCGACAGCGCCGGTGGCAGCGCCAAGCAGGGCCGCGACCGCAAGTTCCAGGCGATCCTGCCGCTGCGCGGCAAGATACTGAACGTGGAACGTGCACGATATGAACGGCTGCTGTCCAGCGACAGCATCGTCACGCTCATTACAGCGTTAGGCACCGGCATCGGCGCCGAAGACTTCAACGTCGACAAGCTGCGCTACCACCGCATCATCATCATGACGGACGCCGATGTGGACGGTGCGCACATCCGCACCCTGCTGCTGACCTTCTTCTACCGCCAGATGCCGGTGTTGGTGGAACGTGGCCACATCTACATTGCGCAGCCGCCGCTGTACAAGGTGAAGCTGGGCAAACACGAGGAGTACCTGAAGGACGGTCTGGCGCTGGACGCCTTCTTGCTGAACGTGGCACTGGATGGCGCAGCCATCTATCCGGATGGTCCTCAAGGTGCCAGCGAGAAGCCCGACGGCGCGGCCCCGAGCGGGCGGCCCACCCTTGAAGGCAGCGCGCTGGAGACTCTGGCCCGCAGCTATCTGGTGGCCAATGCCGTGACCGACCGCCTGAGCAACTGGATGGACGTGGACGCCGTGCGCGCCATTGCCAGCGGCCTGACCTTGAGCCTGGACGACGCAGCGCAGGCCGAACAGAGTGCAATGGCCCTGCAAGTCAAACTGAAAGACGCCAGCGTCGAAGCGCAATTTGACGCCCGCAGCGACAAACACCTGCTGCGCATCAGCCGCCGCCACCACGGCAACGTGAAAAGCAGCGTCATCACACAAGACTTCCTGCACGGTGCCGACTACGCCGCGCTGGCCCACGCCGGCACGTCCTTCCTGGGCCTGCTGGGCACTGAAGCGGTGGTGCGCCGTGGCGAAGGCGAAAAGATGAAAGAGCAAAAGGTCGCCGACTTCCGCGCGGCCATGGCCTGGCTGATGACCCAAGCCGAAAGCGCCGTCGGCCGCCAGCGCTACAAGGGCCTGGGCGAGATGAACCCCGAACAGCTGTGGGAAACGACCATGGACCCCGCCGTGCGCCGCCTGCTGAAAGTGCAGATCGACGACGCGATCGAAGCCGACAAGGTGTTCACGATGCTGATGGGCGACGAGGTGGAGCCGCGGCGGGAGTTCATTGAGAGCAATGCGCTGAGGGCGGCGAATATTGACGTGTGAGGCTGAAAGTGGCGTAGGGCGCCGAATTAGTTGCGACTCGCGCCACAGTTCTGCGACTGGCGGTCGCTAATTGTTGCGACTGGACTGACTTCTGCAGGTAGGGTCCCGCTCCGGTCACCTCTCAGGAGTGATTTGTCGACGTTTGCCCGCCTCGGTATAGAGGCAGTTGATTTCTGACGTCAGTGATGTGCGGTTGCTGAACACTGGTGTGCGGCGTCGTGCGTCGTGACACATCGCGATGTAGAACCCGGTGGTGGTCGCTGCGCTGCCAGCATGCGCTGCAGCGTTGCGCCTCCAGCAGCAAGTGCAGATTGACGCCGGGTAAGGCCAGGCGACAACAACATGCTCGTCCTTTGACGCTACTGCCGTCGAGTCCTGGTGTCAGCAATGCAGCGGTTTCTGTCGGTGGCGGCCAGCGGTTCAACTCAGGGTCTCGGCAGCACACCGGTCATAGCAGCGCAAGTTCCTAGGCGGCATGAGGGGCAGGTATGCGCCGGGCTGCCGACCTACACCGGCATGAAGGACGCACCCGCGTCCGTCTCAGGCCAGCGACTGCCCCCGCTGGCGGCGAACTGTCCCTTCCGACCCACAAGCGACATTCGAAGTCCGGAGTTGATCGCCAGAAACCGGTCGCTCGCCCTAGCGTCACGCGCCAGGCCTCGGACTAACGCCGGCGACCGGAGCGACCAGGGGCAGCTTGGTTGCTTGCCATGTCATACAGCT
>JBBRCN010000127.1:0-10624 GCA_038204775.1 Burkholderiales bacterium
GACGCCTACAACCGCACGCGTCTGACGCCATTCAGGAATGGCCTGCTTCGCAAGTGGCTGCGGGGATGGGTCTGATCACCCTGTCCGTTGTCTGGTCACCTGTCGGAAGATCACGCAAACGAACGAGCCGTCGCAGCTTGCACTTGCATGGAAGCTGGTCGTCGACGGCGCGCGCGGACGCGCGATCAGCGCGTGGTGACATTGGTCTTGGCGGCCAGCACAGAAGCATTGTCGCGACGCGCATGCGTCTCGGCCACGAAGACCCGCTCGCCTTGGATCAGTTCATCGTTGGCGCGGGCAGCCGCCAGCTCGACGCGCACTTCCTGGCGTGAGAGGGCGCGGCCCGTGGAGGCCGCGACGTAGCTGAGTTCGCCACCCACCAATTCGCCACGTGCAGCAGCGGCGGCCGTTTGTGCTTGCACTTCGGCACGGCTGATGTTGGAAGTGATGGGCTGCGGGTAGTCGTAGGTAGCGCCGTCGGCCAGTGCCGAGAACGAGGCGACGAACAGCGTGGCTGCGATGGTGAAGTTCTTCATGGTGGGTTCCTTTGAATCAGGTGGATGACATGGCTTGCGGAAACCGCCGGTGCTTGCCGTTGTGAAGCAAGCGTTGCGGTCACAGCTTTGGTCGGCACCGGGCCACCAAACGTGACAGCGCCAAGTCGACCCGAACGCAATGGCCCGCGCCGCAGTGGCCCCGACGCAGGCCAATCCTGCCGACGCTGTAATAAGTCCTCCATTGCGCACGTCTAAGCAGTGACGAGCTTGGCCCTCGCCGTGAACCAGGCGTCGCAGTGGCTGTGCGATGTGCCCCACGCAAGGGCCCTCGTCGCCACATTCATCGGAGTGGATGCCATGCGAATGACGCTTTGGACTGGACTGATCGTTGCTGCCGCGGTTCTTGCCTGCGCCGCAGCGCCGGCTTGGGCGGGCAAGGCGACCGAATCACTCAATGGCTTCGACCTGACCGGGGCCAGCGTGCCGGTGCAAGCCATCGAGCGCGGCGGCCCGCCCAAAGACGGCATTCCGGCCATCGACCGGCCGCGGTTCGTGCCCGCCGCCAAGGCAGGCCTCGCTGACGCGGACCGCGTCTTGGGGCTCGCCCTGGGCACGGATGCGCGGGCCTACCCGATCCGCATCCTCAACTGGCACGAGGTCGTCAACGACCGCTTTGGCGACCGCGCTGTCGTGGTCACTTTCTGTCCGCTGTGCGGCACGGGCATGGCCTTCGATGCGCAGGCTGGCGCGCGGCCGATGAGCTTCGGCGTCTCCGGACTGCTCTACAACAGCGATGTCCTGCTGTACGACCGCGCCACGCTGTCGCTGTGGTCGCAGATCCTGCAAACCGCAGTGAGCGGCCCGCTCAAGGGGACACGGTTGCAACTCTTGCCACTCACGCACACCAGTTGGGCCGACTGGCGCAAGCGCTACCCGGCGACGCAGGTGCTGTCCACCGACACGGGTTTCGAGCGCGACTACGCCCGCGACCCCTATGCCGGTTACGGCCAGGTGCAGCGCCTGATCTTCGATGTTCAGCACCGCGACGACCGCTTCCCGCTCAAGGAATGGGTGCTGGGTGTGCAGGTGGGCGACGTGCACAAAGCCTATCCGTTCAGCGTCCTGGCGCGCGCCGTGAACAAACGCGGCGAATGGGTCGACACCGTGGCCGGCAAGAAGCTGCGCATCCGCTTCGACCCCGCGCATGGCACGGCCGAGGCAACCGATGAGCAGGGCAAGCCCTGGCCAGGCACCATGGCCTACTGGTTCGCATGGGTCGCCTTCCATCCGAAGACCGAGGTGCTGCAGGTGCCCTAGCGCCTGTCCAGCGCCATGGTGATGCTGCTGAATGCCATCGCCTTGCTGTGCGTCGTGCTGATCGGCTTTGCCGCGCACCGCGCGAGCTTGTGCAACGTGCGGGCCGTGGCCGAAGTGATGAGCACAGGCCGCGCGCACATGCTCTGGAGCCTGCTGCAGTCGGTGTTGTGGATGGCCGCACTGACGGGCCTGCTGGTGCTTGCCTTCGGCCTGGCGCCACGCCCGACCCTCACACGAACGCCGATCGAATGGGCTGCGCTGGGCGGCGTGCTCTTCGGCGTCGGTGCTGCCGTCAACGGGGGATGTTCCCTGTCCACCCTGCACCGACTGGCCGATGGTGACCTGGGCATGTTGGCCACCTTGGCAGGCTTCGTGGCGGGCGTATGGGCATCCCTGGGCCTGTTTCCCGAAGGCGCCCTCATGCGCCTGCTTCCCGAAAGCGCCCTCATGCGCCTGCTGCCGGCCGTGTCGCCCTGGTTGCGCTGGCCCGATCTTGCGCCCTGGGTCGGCGGCTTGCTGTTCGGCTGGGCCTTGTGGCAGCTGCGCGAACTGTGGCTGCGGGCGCAGCACGGTACGGCCACCCCGCTGTGGCGGCGGGTGCTGGCGCCGACCTATCACCTCTCGGTTGCCGCAGCGTTGATGGGCCTTGCGGCCGGCCTGCTGTACGCGACGCAGGGCGCTTGGTCCTACAGCAACTTCCTTCGCGGCGAGGTGCTGCATCGGGCCGCGCACACCACCGCGCCTTCGGCGTGGCACGGCATCCTGGTACTGGGCTTGCTGGCCGGCATGCTGGTCTCTGCGCTGGAACGCGGCTCGCTGGCCTGGCGGCAGCCACAACGCCTGACCGGCTGGGCTCGCCACGCAGGCGGCGGCGCGCTGATGGGCCTGGGCGCCGCGCTCGTGCCAGGCGGCAACGACACCTTGCTGCTGGGTGGGCTGCCCTCGCTGGCGCCGGCAGCGGTTGCCGCCTACGTGTCGATGGTGCTGGGCATTGCCTTGATGCTTGGGCTGATGCGACTGGCGTACGTTTCGATGCCAGTCGTCACCTGCTCACCCGAAGGTTGCGATGACCGACCAGCCGCTTTGCCTTCGTCTGGCGTGTCGTCATGAGCGCTGACCCTGCACAACGCATGTCCGACCCAACCCGGTCATGTCAGATCACGATGGCAGACAAGCCATGACTTTGTTGCGACGACCGGATGCCCACGGGCCTGCGACGCCATCCCCCGCGGCCATCGCCGCAACACCGCGCGCAGGCCGTGAGCCCGAGCTGGAGGGGCAGTGGGCGGCCCTGCGGCTGTGCCTGCTGCGCCATGCCCGTTTTGCCGTGCACAACCACAGCCTGGCCGAGGACCTGGTGCAGGACACCCTCATCGCTGTCGTCGAGCAGCATGCCAAGCGGCGAGGCGATGCCTCGCTGGTCACATGGGCCATGGCGATCCTGATGAACAAGGTCGCCGACTGGTACCGATCACCTTCGCGCAAGCGCATGGTGCAACTCAGCGAAGACGACGACCGCCTGGAGGAGCGCACCGACGCCCTCTATGACGCCAATGGCGTCTACGTCGACCCCGTGCCGGCCTGGCAGCAACCGGAAAACCGGGAGGAACAGCGCCAGATGCTGACCGTGCTGGACCGCTGCATGAGCTGCCTGCCCAGGCAGACGGGGCGTGTCTTCATGATGCGCGAGTGGCTGGGCTTCGAGACGGCCGAGATCTGCGAGCGCGCCGCCATCAGCGCCGAAAACTGCCGCACTATTCTTCACCGGGCACGTGCGGCGCTGCGCGACTGCATGCAACGCGACTGGATCCTCACCAAGGCCAAACCATGAACCTGGCGCATTCCTGCAAGCGCGTGGCCGAACTGCTGTCACAGCGCTTGGACGAGCCCCTGGGCCGGTTCAACCAGGTGCGCATGCGCATCCACCTGTCGATGTGCGACAACTGTCGCAACGTCGAACAGCAGATGTTGGGCATGGAGGCCTTGACGCGGGACCTGTTCGGCGCCGACCCGCCGCTCGGCGACGACGCCATGGCAGCGGGCACCGGCGCCGAAAGCCCGGCCCGGAACCTGGGCGCCGAGATCGCAGTCCGCGCCTTGATTGGCGCGGTTCATTAGCGCGGTTCATTAGCGCGGTTCATTGATGCGGCGTGGCGCCGACCGGCGCGGGCTCGCGAACGCCCACCGTCACGTTTTCAGGCCAGCGGACGACTAAAGACATGCCAGCGCAGCACACCGCAGCGCTGTCAAGAGCCTTGTCGGCCCACGCCCTCAACCTGAAGGAATCGGCATGAAGACCCTCATCACCTGGTGATGTGCGGACGCTGGTCGCGACACCCCGACCGGTTTCGCGCCCGACAACCTTACTTGCCTGTCGAAACCACTCACCAGACCCTCTGAAGGAGCCCCCTCATGCACACCCGCCTGAACCCCCAACGCACACGAGCCAACCGCACGGTCTTGGCTGTGCTGACCCTGTTCACCGCCGCTGGTTCGGCCCAGGCTTTCGACTACAAGCTCTCAGGCCACGTCAACCGCTTGCTGACGAGCGTGGACGACGGCACGCAGAGCCGGCTCTTCCACGCCGACAACGTCAACTCACAGACGCGTTTTCGTTTCACCGGTTCGCAGGAATTCGCGCCGGGACTGACGGCCGGCATCAACTGGGAAGTGGGCTACACGTCGAATCCCTCCAGTGGCATCAGCATGAGCACGCGCAGTGTGGACGCGACCTTCAACGAACGCCATGCCGAGGTCTTCCTGTCCAGCCCCTGGGGCAAGGCCAGCTTCGGCCAGGGCGATGGTGCGGCCAACGGCGGCATGGAAGTCGATTTGTCCGGCACCTCGACCATCACCTACTCTGGCATCACCGACATCGGAGGCAACTTCGCGTTCCGGCAAGGCGCCAGCTTCGGTCCGACGATCGCTTCGACGATCGGTAATCTCGACTTCGAGAGCCGCTACGACCGCGTGCGCTACGACAGCCCGAAGCTGGGCCCGCTCACCTTTTCGGGCAGCTACGGCACCAAGGGCAACAACGACGTGTACGAACTGGCCACCAACCTGGGAACCACGGTCGCTGGCGGCAAGCTGGCCGGGGTGCTGGGCTGGTCGCGCGAGAAGCGGGGCGGCCTGGCAGGCAACGAAGACACAGTCGGCGGCTCGGTGTCCTACCTGGCGAACAACGGCCTGAACGTCACACTGGCGGTGAGCCGCAGCGATGACGACAACCCCGCCACCGTTCGCAAGCAGTTCGCCTACGGCAAGCTGGGTTACATCAGCGGCAAGCATGCCGTCGCGGTGGATTACGGGCGCGGCGAGGATTTTGCGCTGGCCGGCGACAGCTCGAAGTACATCGGCGTGGGTTACGTCTACACCGCTGCGAAGTGGCTGGACCTCTACTCGGGCGCCAAGCAGCACAAGCTCGACCGCACAGGCAGCAATTTCGACAACATCACTTTCGTGAGCGCCGGCATGCGCCTGAAGTTCTGAGCAAGGCCAGGGGTCGGGCAAGTCCGACCTCTGGTGCGCTCACTGCGACGTTGGCACGCGGACCTTCAGCTGCGGCCAGTGCTGCTCGGCCTCGGTCAGAGGGCCCGTCACGTCGTCCAGCCAGCGCTTCTGCACGTCCTTGTCCACGTTCAGGTCGAGCTTGCCATCGGCCACCCTCAACGCCTTCCGTTCGCCATCGAGCTTCCTTTCCAGTGCCACGTCCATGGCGCAACCGCCGCCGTATGCGGGCGCCTACCGTGCCGGACGCATAACGAGTTTCGCGATCGGCAGCCGGTGCGAAACGGTGGGTCGCGCCCACATGACGGACGGTGAACTGCGCCTTGCCCCGTTTCGCCGCCGTGGCCATGAAACAACGGCGCGGGTCGAAGTTGTCGTCGGCCACTTGGAACAGACTCGCGGCTTGAAGGGTTCGACGTGGGCAGGCATCGGCGGAGCCAAGGGTTGCGCCCGCTTGGGCGGCATCATGAAACGACAGGTGCTCTGCAGTACCCTGTTTCTGATCAAAGGTATCACTTGACGATGGACCGCCTTTCGCTTCTCCTGCAGCGCTTCTCGCTGAGCGCGGGCGTCTTCCATTCGGGGCAAATCTGCGGCGTGCATAACTTCGAGCGCGACACCCGGCGCGGGCATGGGCACCTCGTCAGGCGCGGGCCGGTCAAGCTCACTGGCGGACTCGACGGCACGCTGCGGATCACCGAACCCAGCCTGCTGTTCATGCCCCGGCCAGATGCCCACCGGCTGATCGCCGATGACCGCGATGGCGCCGACGTGGTGTGCGCATCGATCCAGTTCGGCGGCGGCGGCCACAACCCGATCACCGATTCTCTGCCGAGCCTGGTGCTGGTGCCGTTGGCCGAGCTGCCTGGTGCGCAGGCCTTGCTGGAACTGTTGCACCACGAGGCGTTCGCAGAACAGTGCGGCCGGCAGGCCGCGCTCGACCGGCTGTGCGAATTGCTGATGATCCGTCTGCTGCGTCACTGCATGGATCGAGGCCTGACGCAGGGTGGCACGCTCGCCGGCCTGGCCGACGCCCGGCTGGCCAAGGCGCTGGTCGCCTTGCACCAGAACCCGACGCGTGCCTGGGACCTGGCCGACATGGCGGCGTTGGCCGGCATGTCGCGCGCGCGCTTCGCCATGCATTTCCGCGCGATCACCGGCGACACGCCGGCCGATTACCTGGCGACATGGCGCATCACGCTGGCGCAAGGCCTGTTGCGCGCGGGGCGGCCACTCAAGCACGTGGCCATCAAGGTTGGCTACGGCAGTTCGAGCGCACTGACGCGGGCCTTCATCCGCAAGATCGGGCAGCCGCCGACAGACTGGCTGCGCGAGCGTGAGACGGCCGAGTTTTCTGCGACTTAGGGCGCGTCAGCGCGAGGCCGCCAGCACCTGTTCAGCGAGGTAAACCCCCTCGACTCGAGCGCGGATCTTGGCGAATGCGACATCGCGCGCGGTGGACAGGTCGTCGCCGAAAGGCGAGAAGCCGCAATCGTCGGTAATGCCCAGCCGATCAAGCGGGATGTACCTGGCCGCTTGAAGGACACGATCACGCACCAGCTCAGGGGATTCGACGGTGGGATCTATCGTGTCGATGACACCGACGAAAACAACTTGATCGGGCTTGCGGTACTTGCGCACGACCTCGAGCACCCGGTCCTTGTTCGGTTCGCTGGCCAACTGCATGAAGAACTGCACGGCGCGCATCTCGAACAGGTCGGGCAGCAGTTCAGCGTAGTCGACGTCAGCCGAGTGCGTCGCGTCGCGGTCACCGCCGGGACAAGTGTGAATGCCGATCCTCATGCGCAGTGGCTCCTCAAAGCGAGACAGCAGCAGGTTGTTGATGCGCACGAACTCGCGCAACAAGCCCTTGCCGGGGTCGAGTTTCACTGCGAGGCGGCCCTCGGTGAAGTCCATCTGCACGGTCGCTGCACCTGCGTCGAAGCACGAACGGATGTCACGCTCGGCCTCACCGATCAGGTCCTCGAGAAAACGCTCCCGCGGATAGCCTTCGACACCTTGGGGCGGATAGAGCAGGCTCAACGCCGAAGGAGCAATGACGGCCTGTTTCAAGGGCTTGTCGGTCAGGCGCCGTGCCGCCGATACAAACCCGCCACACACGCAGCCGTATCGAAAAGGCCCGCTGGTCAATCGGGGCAACTGGCGCGTGTGCCCGTCGGAGAAAGTAATGACGACGCCGTCAGGCGTCAGATTGGTCAAACCAACCAGGGGATAGGTTGCAAAACTGGCCTTGAACTGCTCTCCATCGGCGAGCACCGGTGAGCCGGTCGCGTCGAAACGGGCGATCGTGTCAGCGAGGGCCGCCTCGTACGCCCGTTCCAACTCGGGGCCCACGGCCTCACCCTGGGACTGCCGGTGCAGCAAATCGATGAGTTCAGGAGGACGCGGTATGCTGCCAATCGGCTCCATCGGGATGTTCATGGTTGTCTGGCGCACCGTGGCAATACGCGTGTGGAGTTGCAGTCCTCGATGGTCGCCCGTCCCGGGGCACCGGCGCAATCGGGTTCCCCCCGCACGCCGGGAGGTTGAGCCCGTAATGCAAGACGGGCGGTCAACAATACGGGACGGCGAGTCACCGCGAGCAAGGGCGCACCCCCTACGATCAATCAGCTCTGGCGCTGCAAACCTGATTCACGGTTGCATCACCAGCCACCCATTGCCTTCTGAAAGCATTCACCCATGGCCGCTGCGGCCTTTCTCCACACCCTCAAGTCCATCACTCCCGACACCGCCGACGCGGCACAGAAGGAGATGCTGGATCAGGCCGTCAAGGCGGTTGGCTTCCTGCCCAACATGGTCGCGAACATGGTCAGCGCGCCTGCAGACCTGAGCACCTACCTGCACGGCTACGGTCTGTTCCGCTCGGAGTCCGGCCTCAAGCCCGCCGAGCAGGAGGTGATCTTCCTCGCGGTCAGCCAGGTGAATGGCTGCACCTACTGCACGGCAGCCCACAGCATGATCGCCGAGAAGAAATCGGGCGTATCCGCCGACGTCCTGAAGGCCATTCGCGCCGGACAGCCGATCCCGGATGCGCGGCTCGCGGCGCTCTACGCGCTGACCGCCGAGATGGTGAAGACCCAGGGGCGACCGAGCCCCGCCGCCGTGCAGAGCTTCCTCGGCGCGGGCTTCCAGGAAAAGGACGTGCTCTACATCGTGCTGGCGATCGCTGTGAAGACTCTGAGAAACTACAGCAACCACGCCTTCGCCACGCCGGTGGATGTCGTTTTCGCGGCCTGCCAGGTGGAATGAGGACGAACGCAGGCGAACGGTTGGCAGGCCAGGCGCGCCGGCCCCACGTTTCATTCGCAGGTTGGACCCAGCCCAGCCCAGACGCTTTCAATCCAGGAGACGATCCCGATGCTGATCCCTGCAACCGCCGACTACCGGTACACGATCGTTGTCATGGCCTTGGCCGGCTTGCTCCTGGTCTTGCAGCTTGTGGTGGCCGACCTGACAGCGATTCGCCAGCGCCACAAGGCCGGCTACCCGATTCCCGCGGACAGTGGCAAGTTCATCTTCAGAGCCGCGCGGGCGCACGCGAACACCAACGAGAGCATCACAGCGTTCGCACTGCTGTCACTGTCTGCGATGCTCTTGTCAACGTCGCCGCCATGGGTGAACGCGCTGTCCATCGCGTGGCTGGCCTGTCGCCTGGCGCACATGGGCTTCTACTACGCCAACATCAAACTGGGGCGATCCATCGCGTTCGGCCTTAGCCTGTTGTCGTTGTTGGGGCTGTTTGTCTGCGCCGCCAGTGCGTTCGGCTAGTGGCGCGGCCGCAGGCCGTTGACGTGCAAACCTGGAGACCAGCATGCCCTTTTTGACTTCTCTGCCGGACGATGCCGGCGTGCGCCACATCCTGCGGCTGAACCCGGTCGCCGGGCGTGCGCTGGTCGAATTCCACAGCGCAACGTTGCGAACGGATTCGCAGCTGACGGCTGCCAACAAGGAACTGATCGCCGCCTATGTGTCGGGGCTGAACGCCTGCCAGTATTGCTACGGCGTGCACAGCGAGACTGCCAAGGCTTTCGGCATGCCGGAGTCGCTGCTTCAGGCGCTGCTCGCCGACCTCGAAAGCGCGCCCGTCAGTTCGAAACTGATGCCGATCTTGGCCTATGCCCGCGTGCTGACACTGACCCCGACGAAGGCTACGCAGAAGCACGTCGATGCCATATTTGCCGAGGGGTGGACGGAGCGCGATCTGCATGACGCCATCCTCACCGTGTGCCTGTTCAACTTCATGAACCGGCTGCTCGAAGGCCATGGCGTGAAAGGCTCGCCGGCTGTGTTCGCAGAGCGCGGCCAGGCGCTGCACGACGGCGGTTATGCGCCTCTGTTGGGCATGCTGGTTGACCCAGAATCGTAGAGCGTTGTCGACTCAGCGCATCGACGGAGTCGGCCTCGGCACCGCCGGTCGCCGCATGGACAAGCCGTCAGTGGACAGCAAGAGATGGCGAAGGCAGGCCGAGTTCCGCGGTCCCAACTGCATGTCCAGAAGCACACAGAGCCAAAGTAGTTGGTCGGCCACGGAGCCGCGAGGTGCGAGCCGCGACGACTCGGCTGCTGCTCCAATACCGGGGCTTCGGCCGCAGCGCGGATCTTCGGTGTCATAAACGGCTAACCTGTGCGACTGATTCGAACGAGTCACAGGAGGCCACACCATGCCCAGTACCCGCGTTGACTTCCCCGGCAGCCAGGGCCACGCGCTGGCTGGCCGCCTTGACACGCCTGACGGCACGCCGCGTGGCTGGGCGCTGTTTGCCCACTGCTTCACCTGCTCGAAAGACACCAAGGCGGCGGCCTACATCGCGCGTGCCCTGGCCGATGCCGGCTTTGGCGTGCTGCGTTTCGATTTCACGGGCCTGGGTGGCAGTGGCGGCGACTTCAGCAACACGCATTTCAGCTCGAACGTCGATGACCTGGTGGCCGCGGCCGATTGGCTACGCGCCCATCACGGCCAGCCAGCATTGCTGGTCGGACATTCGCTGGGCGGCGCCGCGGTGCTCGCCGCTGCACACCGTATCGCCGATGCGCGCGCAGTGGCCACGGTCGGCGCGCCTTGCGACCCTGCGCATGTGACCCATCAATTCGGCAGCGACCTGCCAGTGATCGAAAGGGAAGGACAGGCACTGGTCAAGCTCGCCGGGCGCGAATTCACCATCCGCCGCTCGTTCATCGACGATGTGAGCGGCCAACCGCAGGCCGCACGCATCCGCGCCCTGCGCCGCCCGCTGCTGGTGCTGCACGCTCCTGGCGACAAGGTGGTGCCCATCGACAAC
>JBBRCN010000128.1:0-10362 GCA_038204775.1 Burkholderiales bacterium
GGCCGGCATCATCGCCGTTGACCTCGATCCGGGCGACTACCTGATCGGCGCGGCCTTGACTGACGGCGAACACGACGTGATGCTGTTCTCCGATGGCGGCAAGGCGGTTCGTTTCGACGAAAACGATGTGCGGCCGATGGGCCGCACGGCGCGCGGCGTGCGCGGCATGATGCTGGAGGACGGCCAAAGCGTGATCGCGATGTTGGTGGCCGAGGACGAGCAGCAATCCGTGCTGACCGCAACCGAGAACGGCTACGGCAAACGCACCAGCATCACCGAATACACACGCCATGGACGCGGCACCAAGGGCATGATCGCGATCCAGCAGAGCGAACGCAACGGCAAGGTGGTTGCGGCGACGCTGGTACATGCGGACGACGAGATCATGCTGATCACCGACAAGGGCGTGCTCGTGCGTACCCGGGTCAGCGAGATCCGCGAGCTGGGCCGTGCAACCCAGGGCGTCACCCTGATAGGGCTCGATGACGGCTCGCAACTCAGTGGCCTGCAACGACTGGTCGATAACGACGCTGCGGATTCCGACAGCGAGACCGGCAGTAATGGCGATGCGCCCGACGACCCGGCTGGAGGCGAAAAGAGCTGACCCTCCGCCTTGCCCGCCGGTGCGGCCCAGTCCGTTCGCCGGCGGTAGCGCCTGAACCCGCCATGACGCCACGACCCTACAACTTCTCGGCTGGACCGGCTGCCATTGCGACCGAAGTACTGGAACAGGCTGCCGACGAGATGCTCGACTGGCCCGACACACGGGGCATGCGCTCGGGCATGAGCGTGATGGAAATGAGCCATCGGGGCAAGGAGTTCATCTCGATCTACGAAGCAGCCGAAGCGGCGCTACGCGAATTGCTCACGGTGCCGCAGCAGTTTCGTATCCTGTTCATGCAAGGCGGAGGACTGGCCGAAAACGCCATCGTGCCGTTGAACCTCGCGGCTTGCCGGGCCAAACCGGGCCAGAGCGCACAGGCCGATTTCGTGATCACCGGCGGCTGGAGCCAGAAGTCCTGCCGCGAAGCGGACCGCTATCTTGCGGCCCGGGTTGCTGCGACCAACCAGGCCGATGGCCACACCCGCATCCCGGACCCTGCCAGCTGGCAGCTCCACCCGGACGCCGCCTATGTGCACCTGTGCAGCAACGAAACCATCCATGGCGTCGAGTTCCAGTCGCTGCCTGATCTCAGGGCGCTGGGCAGTGACGCGCCGCTGGTGGTGGACTTTTCCTCCCACGTAGCGTCGCGCCCGGTCGATTGGTCACGGGTCGGCCTGGCGTTCGCGGGCGCCCAGAAGAACCTCGGTCCTGCCGGGCTGACCGTGGTCGTCGTGCGCGAGGATCTGCTCGGCCACGCCTTGCCGGCTTGTCCCAGCGCGTTCGACTACCAGCTGGTCGCAGACAACCAGTCGATGTACAACACGCCGCCCACCTACGCGATCTATATTGCCGGCCTGGTGTTCCAGTGGATCCGGCGGCAGGGCGGCGTTGCGGCTCTGGAGCAGCGCAACATTGCCAAGGCGCGCCTGCTGTACGACGCGATCGACCAGTCGCAGCTGTACGAGAACCGGGTCGATCCGGCTTGCCGTTCGCGCATGAACGTGCCGTTTTTCCTCATGCATGAATCGCGCAACGATGCCTTCCTGGCCGGCGCACGCGCGCATGGCCTGCTGTCGCTCAAGGGCCACAAGTCGCTGGGCGGCATGCGCGCCAGCATCTACAACGCGATGCCGCACGCAGGTGTGCAGGCCCTGGTGGACTACATGCGAGAATTTGAGCGCACTGGCGCCTGAGCCCAGCCCCGCTTCTTCAAACCAGCCATGACCCAAAACCTGCCGGAGCTCCGCAAACAGATCGACGTGGTCGACGCCCATCTGCTTGACCTGCTCAATCGCCGGGCGGCGCTGGCGCTGGAGGTAGGCGAAGTCAAGCGCGCCGAGGGTTCGGTCGTGTTCCGACCCGAACGGGAGGCCCAGGTCATCCATGAGCTGCAAGAACGCAACACCGGCCCGCTCAGGAGCGATGCCATCGCTTATGTCTGGCGCGAGATCATGTCGTCCTGCCGTGCGCTGGAGGCGCGCCAGCGCGTGGCCTACCTGGGGCCGGCTGGTACCTTCAGCGAGCAGGCGGCGGTGCAGTTCTTCGGCTCCAGCATCGACCACGTTGCTTGCGCCAACTTCGACGAAGTCTTCCATGCAACCACCTCGGGGCGCGCCGATTTCGGCGTGGTTCCGATCGAGAACAACACCGAAGGCGTGGTCGCGCGCTCGATGGATCTGCTGCTCCATACGCCGCTGCATATCGTGGGCGAAGTCAGCCTGCTGGTACGCCATCACCTGATGCGGCTGGACAACGCGATGGACGGCATTGAAGTGGTTCTGGCGCATCCGCAGGCGTTGGCCCAGTGCCACCAATGGCTCGGCACCCACCTGCCCCATGCCGAGCGCCGCGCCGCGTCCAGCAATGCCGAAGGCGCGCGACTGGCGGCCACCAACCCGGCTTGGGCAGCCATTGCCGGCGACCGGGCCGCCACCGAATTCGGGCTGCACCTGGTTGCCAGCGCAATCCAGGACGACGCGCACAACCGCACGCGCTTCAACGTCATCTGCATGCCCAAGGTGATGGCGCAACCGCCTGCCAGCGGCAACGACCGCATCAGCCTGGTGGTCTCGGTGCCCAACATTCCCGGCGCGGTACACGACCTGCTGGTGCCGCTCAAGCGCCACCGCGTATCGATGACGCGTTTCGAGTCGCGCCCCGCACGCTCGGGGCAATGGGATTACTATTTTTACATCGACATCCAGGGCCATCCGGACCAGCACAATGTCGCCTCTGCACTGGCCGAACTCAAGGGCTTGTGCGCGTTCTACAGGATACTGGGGTCATACCCGGTCGCAGCCCCATGATGGCATCGCCGTTTGCAGTACATGTTTGAGCAACTCGGATTGATCGGTTGTGGCCTGATGGGCGGATCGTTCGCGCTCGCGCTCAAGCGCGCGGGCCTGGTCAAGCGCGTCGTCGGCTACAGCAAGTCGCCCTCCACCACCGAACGGGCACGTCAACTCGGCGTCATCGACGTGGAAGCGCCGTCGGCGTTGCTTGCGGCTTCGGGTGCCGACATCGTGTTGCTGGCAGTTCCGGTCGCATCCACCGAGACCAGCTTCAAGGCCATCAAGCACCTGGTGACGCCGCAGATGCTGATCATGGACGTAGGCTCGACAAAACGCGACGTCGTCGATGCGGCCCGGCGATCGCTGCGCGAACAGATCGGCTGTTTCGTTCCAGCGCATCCGATCACCGGCAAGGAGCTCTCGGGTGTGGAGAATGCCGACCCCGACCTGTATTACGGCCGCCAGGTGGTGCTCACGCCAATCGAACGCACGAATCAGATCCAGGTCCAGCAAGCGGTCGATGTCTGGGCGGCCCTCGGATGCAGGGTGCTCAAGATGACTCCCGAATCGCACGACGCAGCGTTCGCCGCTGTCAGCCACCTGCCGCACCTGATCGCCTTTGCCATGATGAACGCGATCTCGGGCCAGCCCATGGGACGCGATTTCCTGTCGCTGGCGGGGCCGGGATTTCGCGACTTCACCCGCATCGCGGCCGCCGAACCCTCCATGTGGCGCGACGTCCTGATGTCCAACCGGGAAGAGCTGCTGACCCAGTCGAAGATCTTCCAGCGTAACCTGCAGGCGCTCGAGCTGATGATCTCCAACGGCAACGACGATGCCTTGCTCGAGCAGATCGCGCAGGCCAGTGAAATCCGTGCCAACTGGAGCATGGCCAAGCAGCAGAAATAATGTTCTCCACTGCCTTCCTCGACCTGCCGCCGCTGGCGACCGCCGGCGGCCAAGTGACGTTGCCGGGCTCCAAGAGTATTTCCAACCGCGTTTTGCTGTTGTCCGCGCTGTGCGAAGGCGAGACGACACTGCACGACCTGCTCGACTCCGACGACACCCGGGTGATGCTGCAGGCCCTGCGCGCGCTGGGCTGCCGCGTGGATCCGCATGACAGCGGCGTCACCATCGGCGGCCTGGGTGCCACGCTCCTCCAGGAGCAGGCCGACTTGTTCCTGGGCAATGCCGGAACGGCCATGCGCCCGCTGACTGCGGCGTTGGCGGTGCTCGGCGGCGCATTCACGGTGCGGGGTGTGCCACGCATGCACGAGCGCCCGATCGGTGACCTGGTGGACGCGCTGCGCCAGCTCGGTTGCCAGATCGACTATCTCGAGAACACCGGTTATCCGCCACTTCGCATCGGCCGGCCGCAACTTGCGCTGGACAAGCCGATTGCGGTGCGCGGCGACGTATCGAGCCAGTTCCTGACCGCACTTCTGATGGCCTTGCCGCTGGTGGCGGCACGCGACATCGTCATCGAGGTTCAGGGTGAACTGATCTCCAAGCCCTACATCGCGATCACGTTGAACCTGCTTGCGCGTTACGGCGTGCCGGTGCATCGCGACGGCTGGAGCCGGTTCACGATTCCCGCCGGCAGCCGGCTGGTCTCACCCGGCAACCTGCATGTCGAGGCCGACGCGTCGTCGGCGAGTTATTTCATAGCGCTGGGCGCGATCGCGCCAGGTAACGGGCAATCCTTGCGCATCCTGGGTGTCGGGGCGGACTCGATCCAGGGCGACATCCGCTTCATCGATGCGGCCCGGGCGATGGGTGCGCAGATCGTCAGCGGCCCGAACTGGCTGGAGGTGTCGAGTCCTGCCAGCACAGCCGACAGGCGATTGCGTCCCATCGACCTGGACTGCAACCATATTCCCGACGCCGCGATGACGCTGGCGGTCATGGCCTTGTATGCGGACGGAACCAGCACCTTGCGCAATATCGCCAGTTGGCGCGTCAAGGAAACCGACCGGATCGCCGCAATGACGACTGAACTGCGCAAGTTCGGCGCCCAGGTCGAGGAAGGGCACGATCACATCCGGATCACGCCGCCAGCCAGCCCGGGCGATTGGCGCGCAGCCTGCGTCGATACCTACGACGACCACCGGATGGCGATGTGCCTGTCGCTGGCGGCCTTCAATCCGGCCACGCTGCCGGTGCGGATCCGCGATCCGCAGTGCGTTGCCAAGACCTTCCCCGATTATTTCGAAGCCTTTTTCTCGGTGGTGCAGACTCCGCTGCAGCGCATTCCGGTCATCTGCGTGGACGGCCCGACAGCCTCCGGCAAAGGTACGCTGGCCGCCAAACTGGCCAAACGGCTCGGATACCGGTTCCTCGACTCGGGCGCCTTGTACCGCATCACCGCGCTGGCTGCCACGCGCGCTGGCCTGCCGCTGGACGCCAGCGGCGAGGCAGCAATCGCGGCCATGGCTGCGCGTTTGCAGATCCATTTCGCCGACGGACGTATCCTGCTCGGCGACGAAGACGTCAGCGATCTGGTACGCACCGAGGCCATGGGAATGAATGCGTCCCGGGTGTCGACGCTGCCAGCGGTGCGCAGCGCCCTGATCGACCTGCAACACGCTGCCCAGCGCCTGCCGGGGCTGGTGGCAGACGGGCGCGACATGGGAACGGTGATCTTCCCGCAGGCCCCGCTCAAGGTGTTTTTAACCGCCAGCGCCGCACACCGTGCGGAAAGACGGCATAAGCAATTGATTTCAAAGGGCATTTCGGCTACACTTGCCAGCCTTCGCGCTGACTTGGAAGCACGCGATGCCCGCGACACCGGTCGCAGCACCGCCCCTTTGAAGCCCGCGCAAGACGCCCGGTTACTGGACAACTCAGATCTGACCGTAGAGGCATCGGTCGATCAGGTGCTGGATTGGTGGCAAGGCATGCAGCCGTTCCGAGACGCCTAGGCGCCACGGAACAAAACACGACGGCCCCGGCCGCCGTGGTGGTCCTCACGACTCCCCTCGCGCCTCAATGGCGCACTGGTCGTGCGGTGGAAAAACTTAACCCGCGGTTTGTATCCGCAAACACAATGTCCGAATCTTTTGCCGATCTGTTTGAAGAATCACTGAAACGCTCCGAAACCCGCGTGGGCGAGGTCGTGACCGCCGAAGTGGTGCGCATCGAGCACAATTTTGTGGTCGTCAACGCCGGCCTCAAATCTGAAGCGTATGTCCCATTGTCCGAGTTCAAGAGCGACAAGGGCGACCTCGAAGTCCAGGTGGGCGAATTCGTCACCGGCACCACCAGCGGCAAGGTCAAGGGTGGCCTCACCGTGCTGGTCAACGGCATCCGCGCCTTCCTGCCGGGTTCGCTGGTCGACACCCGTCCGACCAAAGACCTGACGCCGTACGAGAACAAGACCCTGGAGTTCAAGGTCATCAAGCTCGACCGCAAGCGCAACAACGTCGTGTTGTCGCGCCGTGCCGTGGTCGAGGCCAGCATGGGCGAAGAACGCGCCAAGCTGATGGCCACGCTGAAAGAAGGTGCGATCGTCAACGGCGTCGTCAAGAACATCACCGAATACGGCGCGTTCGTCGATCTGGGCGGCATCGATGGCCTGTTGCACATCACCGACATGGCCTGGCGCCGCGTCCGTCATCCGAGCGAAGTGGTGACGGCCGGCCAGGAAATCATGGCCAAGATCCTGAAGTTCGACACCGAGAAGAACCGTGTCTCGCTGGGTCTCAAGCAGATGGGCGACGATCCGTGGATGGGCGTGAACCGGCGTTACCCGCAAGGCACGCGCATGTTCGGCAAGATCACCAACATCGCCGACTACGGCGCGTTCGTCGAGCTCGAGCCGGGCATCGAAGGCCTGGTGCACGTCTCCGAGATGGACTGGACCAACAAGAATGTGGCCCCGAGCAAGATCGTCACGCTGGGTGAAGAAGTCGAAGTCATGGTGCTGGAGATCGACGAAGACAAGCGCCGTATCAGCCTGGGCATGAAGCAGTGCAAGGCCAACCCGTGGCAGGAGTTCGCGCAAAACACCAAGCGCGGCGACCGCGTCAAGGGCCCGATCAAGTCGATCACCGACTTCGGCGTGTTCGTCGGCCTGGCCGCGGGCATCGACGGCCTGGTGCACCTGTCCGACCTGAGCTGGAACGAGCCAGGCGAAGCCGCCGTGCGCAACTACAAGAAGGGCCAGGAAGTCGAGGCCCTGGTGCTGGCCGTGGACGTCGAGCGCGAGCGCATCAGCCTGGGCATCAAGCAGCTGGACATCGACCCCTTCACCAGCTTCACGACGCTGAACGACCGCGGCGCGGTCGTCAACGGCAAGGTCAAGACGGTGGACGCCCGCGGCGCCGAGATCCAGCTCAACGAAGACGTGACCGGCTATCTGCGCGCCTCCGAGATCAGCCGCGACCGCGTGGAAGACGCGCGCAACGTGCTGAAGGACGGCGACGAGGTCAGCGTGATGGTGATCAACGTCGACCGCAAGCTGCGCTCGATCCAGCTGTCGATCAAGGCCAAGGACAACGCCGACGAGCAACAGGGCATGCAAGCCCTGCGCCAAAGCAGCGAGCGTGAAAACGCCGGCACCACGAGCCTGGGTGCGCTGCTGCGCGCCAAGCTCGACACGCAGAAGGAATAAGCCCCCGTCTGCCAGCGCCCCGCGTGCCGCCCCTGCGGCACCCGGGGCGTTTTCCTGAACTGCGCCGCACGGCGAGGCTCAGGACAACGCCCCCGAACTGACGTCCTGACGGCTGCGTCCCGACCGTCACGTCCTGACCGCACGCCCTGACAGCCGCCCCCATGACCCGCTCCGACCTCGTCAACCGCCTGGCCGAACGCTTCTCGCAGCTGACGCAACGCGACACCGAGTTCGCCGTCAAGACCATGCTTGACGCCATGAGCGACGCGCTGGGCCGCGGCCACCGCATCGAGATCCGCGGCTTCGGCAGTTTCAGCATCAACCGCCGCCCGCCCCGCCTGGGCCGCAACCCGCGCAGCGGCGAGCAGGTCACGATCCCCGAGAAGCGGGTGCCGCACTTCAAGCCCGGCAAGGCGCTGCGCGAAGCCGTGGACCTGGAGGCCGTGTCTGACATGTCTGCCGTGTCTGCCGTGTCTGCCGTGTCTGACGTCACCGATGTCGCTGACGTTGCCGCTGACGTTGCCGCTGACGGCGCACGCGCCGCCGCCGGCGCGGGCCGCGCCTGATGCGAGCCGGCCGTCACCGGCAGCGTCCTTAGAATCTGCGGCCCATGCGCCTGCTTGCCTGGGCCTTTCGCGGCCTGCTCTTCTTCACCCTGTTCGCATTTGCGCTGAACAACCAGCAGCCGGTGACGGTGCGCTGGTTCTTCGGTGTCGAATGGACCACGCCGATGGTGATCGTGGTGCTGGTGGCGCTGGCCCTGGGCTGCGCGATCGGGGTGCTGGCGATGGTGCCCAGCTGGTGGTACCACCGGCGCGTGGCGCAGCGCAACGCGCCACCGCCTGCGCCCAGGGCCGTGGCGGGCGGGCCGTCCACCGTCGTGCCCTCGGAGTTCGGTCCCGAGCCACCGCGCGACGGCGTCTGAACCCCAGGGCAACCCGCGACGATGGAATTCGACCTGCAGTGGCTGCTGATCGGCCTGCCGCTGGCCTTTGCGACCGGTTGGCTGGCGTCGCGCGTCGATCTGCGCCAGCTCCGGCGCCAGCGTCGGGATGCCCCACGGGCCTACTTCGAGGGCCTGAACCTGTTGCTGAACGAGCAGCAGGACAAGGCCATCGACGCCTTCATCGAAGCGGTGCAGAACGACCCCGACACCACCGAATTGCACTTTGCCCTGGGCAACCTGTTCCGCCGCCGCGGCGAGTTCCAACGTGCCGTGCGCGTGCACGAACACCTGCTGCGCCGTGGTGACCTCGGTGCCGCCGAGCGCGACCGGGCCCAGCACGCGCTGGCGCAGGACTTCATGCAGGCCGGACTCTTCGACCGCGCCGAGACCGCTTACCGCGCGCTGGAGGGCACCGCCTTCGACGGCGAGGCGCGGCTGGCCCTGTTGTCGCTGTACGAACGTTCGCGCGAATGGTCGCAGGCGATCGTGATGGCGCACCGGCTGGAGCAGTCAGGTGGCGGCTCTTTCGCCTCGCGCATCGCGCATTACGAATGTGAACGGGCGCTGGAAGCCGATGCCGCCGGACGCAGCGACGACGGCGACGCGGCTCTGGCGCGCGCCCGTGTCGCCGCCCCCGCTGCCGCGCGGCCGCTGCTGCTGGCCGGACAGCGGGCACTGAAGGCCGGCGCGCACGAAGTCGCGATGCAGGCCTGGGGCGAACTGCACGAGCGCCACCCGGCCGAGTTCCTGCTGGTGGCCAGCGCCTATGTCGATGCCGCGCGCGGTTGTGGCCGGCTGGGCCCGGCGCGGGCGGTGCTGAGCGCGCTGCACGAACAACTGCCAGCGGTGGAACTGCTGCAGGCCCTGGACGCGCTGGACGCGGCCGTTGCCGCCGAGACGACGTCGGCTGCCGGCACCGTGGCGACGGCGTCGCCAGGGGCTGCGCGCTGGGCCGAGCAATTGCGCCGTCGCCCGTCGCTGACCGCCGCCCAGCAATGGCTGGCGCAGCTCGACAGTGACGATACGGGCGGCCTGCCCGCCGAGGGCCGCGCCGCACTGCAGGAGGCCGTGGCCCGTGCCGCGCGCCCGCTGCAGCGCTACCGCTGCGCCGCCTGTGGCTTTGAAGCCCAGCACTACTTCTGGCAGTGCCCGGGCTGCCTGAGCTGGGACAGCTACCCGCCGCAGCGCATCGACGCGCTGTAAGCCGCCGGCCCGGCGCCAAGGCCAGAGCCGCGGCTGTCCGTCAGGCTGGCGCCGGTGCTATGGCTGCCGGCGTTGCGGGCATTGCGGGCCTGGCCGCAGGTGCGGGCAGCGAGGCCGGACCGTCTGCGGACTTGCACTTGCCCTGGCGCTCGAACCAGTAGAGCACGTTGCCCACCATGGCGATGCTGCCCGAAACGACGGCACTGGCGGCAGTGACCACGCCTGTGGCCACCATCATCGCCGTGCACTCCGCGCCGTCGCACTTCTTGAAGCGTTCGGCCGACGTGGTCTCCAGCACCACCTCGCGCTTCATCATGCGGCAGCCCTCGTCGTAGCTCTCGCGGGTCTGCGGCACGACGACACAGCCCGCCAGCAAGACGACGACAAGCGCCAGCAGCAGTCGGCTTGGGGCAGCTTGGCAGGTGGGGGGCATCGGTCGACTCCGCGGCGGGATGAGGGTCTGGCGTCCGGGGTTGGGCGGTGCCCGCCAGCGCTCAGTCGGCACCCAGCAGCCGGGTCGCCACGCCGACGATGCCGATGGCCGCGGGCGTGCCCGGCATCACCGCCATCAGCAGCTGGCGGCGCAGCACGGCCTCGCGCACGGCGGGGTCGGAGGGCACCTCGCCCAGCAGTTCCAGCGTCAACGGGGTGTCGAGCTCGGGGCTGACATAGCGGTCCACCACCTGCTGCAACTGCGTGCGCACGC
>JBBRCN010000129.1:0-10274 GCA_038204775.1 Burkholderiales bacterium
GGTGAGGCCGCAGAAGACCTCCCGCTGGCCCCGCTCGTGGAGGATCGGCAGCCCGGCCACCAGCGGCATCGCGGGGGCGTTCACGGAGCGGCCCCCTGGAAGGCCAACGAGGCCCGCTCGTCGAGGCGCGCGGCGCGCAGCTTGAGCACGAACTGGGTGGCGTTGACCAGGTAGGTGGCGAAGGCGGCCAGGGCGAGCAGGAGCTGCCCGCGGGTGCCCAGAGCGCCGGTGAACAGGGCCCAGAGGTAGGCCGTGTGCAGGGCGATCACCAGCATGCTGAACACGTCTTCCCAGAAGAAGGCGGGCGCGAAGAGCCACTTGTCGAAGACCACCTTCTCCCAGATGCAGCCGGTGACCATGATCGTGTACAGCAGCACCGTCTTCAGCACCACCGAAGCCGTGGCCAGAGCGAAGCCTTCACCGTTGGCCAGGTAGCGCAGCACCAGCACGGCGCTGACGGCAAACACCAGGAATTGCACGGGGGCCAGCACACCTTGCACCAGCGTCCAGCGCGTGCTGTCGCGACGCTGGCGCTCTTCTGCGGTGTAGAGCGGGGTTGCCGATGCGGGGTGGGACATGTGGGGAGCTCGAGCCATCCGGTGAATGCATCCAGACTAGGGCGTCAAGATCGATATGTCAATCCAGATAGACGTAAATCGACATTGACACTTTCGAGGCACTTTAGGACTCAAAAAAGGTCCGCCATCAAGACCCGTCTGGCCGCTCCGTTGCGTTCTGCGCGCTTGTCCAGGCCCTGTCCAATCTGACCGCCACAGACCCGACCTGGAGGTGGTCTGCCCTATGAGGACAAACACCAGTGCAGTTCTTGTGACACTGGACTTGGCCGGGTGTACAACCCAAATCGTTTTGCGGCAATGGCCAAACAACCTACAGAAAAAAAGAGGTTCTCGGTGCGGGCAAAGATGACTCGGGGTGGAGGACAGGCCCAGGCATGCAGCCCAGACCCGGTGGCATGGCCTGGCGGCGCAGACGGTGCGTCCGATGTGGGAATCGACACCACCTTGAACGCCACCAAGTCGCGTGTGGCGCGGCTGGCGCGCACCATCGAGACCGAGGTCATTCCGCGTCTGGTGCGCCAGCACCGGCAAGCTGCCGACGACAACACCCACGCGCCCACGGCAGTAGAAATTCAGGCCATGGTTCATGCGCTCATCGACGACAGCGACGAACGCATCGTGGCCCTGGTGCAGCAACTGCGCCGCCGGGGGGTGTCGGTGGCCACGGTGTATCTCGACCTGCTGACCCCGGCCGCCCGCGAACTGGGCGAACTGTGGGAACAGGACCGTGTCGACTTCGCCACCGTTACCGTCAGCCTGGGCCGGTTGCAGCGCTTGCTGCGCCAGTTGAGCCCCGACTTTGGCAGCGAGGTGCAGCACCCGCGACATGGCCGCCGTGTGCTGTTGACGCAGCCCGACACCGAGCAGCACATGTTCGGCCTGTCGATGGTGGCCGAATTTTTCCGTCGCGATGGCTGGGACGTGCTGGGCGGCGTGGCCGGTGTGGGCATAGACGCCACAGCCTGGACGCGCCGGGACTGGTTCGATGCCGTGGGTTTTTCCATCGGCAGCGAACATGGTTTGCCCTGGCTGCGAGATACGATTTCCCAGGTGCGCAAGCTCTCGCGCAACCGCGGCGTGGTGGTGCTGGTGGGCGGGCCGATTTTCTCGATGCACCCGCAGTGGGCTTCGGATGTTGGTGCCGATGCAACAACCGATGGTCGCAGCGCACCACAAATCGCGGAGACTATCCTCAACAGCCGCGTGCTGGAGCAGTCGGGAAGCACGCGCATGTCTTGACCATCAACCTCAGGGAACTTCCATCGTGCCAAATGGCCGCCGCTGCTCCCGGGACCGCCATCCATGAAGCGGCCGACAGCAAAAAAACAAGGGACCCTGGGTGATGTCGATGCAAAGACCGCTGCACGCCTGATCGGCGGCAGCAGCGACATCTCGCTGGTGCTGGACGGCCAAGGTGTCATCCTGGAGCTCATCGTCCAGGACTCGGCGCTGTCTGCACTGGTGGGCACGGGCTGGAAGGGCCGTGCGTGGGCCGACACGGGCACGGTCGACAGCCGTGAAAAGATCGAGTCACTGCTGCGTGACGCGGCGGCCGGTGCGCCCAGCCGCTGGCGCCACATCAACCACCCGCTGCAGGGCCATGACGACCTGCCGCTCAGTTATGCCGCTGTGCAGTTGTCTGCTGACGCGGCGCCGGGCCGGCCGGCCTTTGTGGCCTTTGGCCGCGACCTGCGGTCTACCTTGCAGCTGCAGCGGCGCCTGGTCGAAGCCCAGCAGGCCATGGAGCGCGACTACTGGCGCTTCCGCGAGGCCGAAGCCCGCTACCGCACCCTGTTCCAGACCGCACCCGAGGCCGTGCTCATTGCCGATGGTGTGACGTTGAAGGTGCTGGAAGCCAACCCTGCCGCCGAAGGCCTGGTGGGCCGCGCGGCTATGCGGCTGGCTGGCACACCGCTGCTGGCGCTGTTTGACAACGCGGCACAAGAGCGGCTTCAGGCCATGCTGACAGCGGCGCGCACGGTGGGCGCACGTGAGCCCGCGCGGGCACGGTTGGCGGCTGGACTCAGTGGCGGCGGGCCCGTGGATGTGTCGGCCACCTTGTTCCGTCAGGAGCAGGCGGCCTACCTTCTGGTGCGTGTGTTGCCGGTGGTGGCCGACAAACCCGGCAGGGCGGGCAAGGGTGTGCGCGGTGCACTGGCCACGCCGACGACGCTGTCCGATTCTGCCGGCGCGATGGTCGACGCCTACGTGCGCCACGCACCCGACGCGCTGGTCTTCACCGATCTGACTGGCCGTGTCTTGCGCGCCAACGCGGCATTTGCAGCCCTGGCCCAGCTGAGCGCAGAAGACCAGGCGCGTGGCGAGATGCTGGACCGCTGGATGGGCCGCACCGGGGTTGAACTGAGCGTGCTGCTGAGCAACCTGCGTCAGCACGGCACCGTGGGTCTGTTCACCACCAGCTTGCAGGGCGAGATGGGCGCCATGCACGAAGTGGAGATCTCAGCCGCGCAGCTGGCGTCCACCCAGCCGCCGACACTGGCTTTTGCGGTGCGCGACATCGGCCGCCGCTTGCCCGGCGAAGATCGTGTGCAGCCCAAGCTGGCGCGGTCGGCCAGCGAACTGACCGAGCTGGTGGGCCGAGTGCCCATGAAAGACATCGTCAGCGAAACTTCTGACCTCATCGAGCAGCTGTGCATAGAAACCGCGCTCGAGATGACCAACGACAACCGCGCCCTGGCCGCGCAATTCCTGGGCCTGTCGCGGCAAAGCCTGTACGTCAAACTTCGACGTTACGGTCTGGGCGATCTGGGAAGCGACAACTCAGATTGACATTTAAGGTGTAAACATGGGTTGACGTCTGCTTCGGTCAGGAGCAGCATCAACCGCATGGCCTTTCCTGCCCCTTCAGCAGTTGCCGAACTGCTCAAGCCCATCACGTGGTTTCCACCCATGTGGGCTTTTGGTTGTGGGGTGGTGGCTTCGGGGCAGTCTCTCGATGGCCGGCTGGGCCTGGTCTTTGCCGGCGTGTTGCTGGCCGGCCCAGCGGTGTGCGCCACCAGCCAGGCTGTGAACGACTGGTTCGATCGCCATGTCGACGCCATCAATGAACCCAACCGGCCCATCCCCTCGGGCCGCATGCCCGGTCGCTGGGGCCTCTATGTGGCCATCATCTGGACTGTGCTGTCGCTGCTGCTGTCCACGGTGCTGGGGCCCTGGGGCTTCGGCGCGGCAGTGGTGGGCCTGCTGCTGGCCTGGGCCTACAGCGCGCCGCCGCTGCGCTTGAAGCAAAACGGCTGGTGGGGCAACGCCGCCTGCGGCATCTGCTACGAAGGCTTGGCCTGGATGACAGGCGCGGTGGTGATGGCCGGCGGCGCGATGCCCGACCTGCGTTCGCTGACCCTGGCCGCGCTGTACAGCGCCGGCGCCCACGGCATCATGACGCTGAACGACTTCAAGTCCATTGAAGGCGACCGCAAGATGGGCATCGCGTCGCTGCCCGTGCAACTGGGCCCGCGCCGCGCTGCCATTGCCGCTGCCGGCACCATGGCCCTGGCGCAACTGCTGGTGGTGCTGGTGCTGCTGGACTGGGGCCGCCCGGTGCATGCCGCAGCCGTGGGCGCGCTGATGCTGGCGCAGGTGTGGATGGCCCGTCGCTTCGTTGCCAACCCGGTGGCTCAGGCCGTGTGGTTCAGCAGCATGGGCGTCACGCTGTACGTCGTCGGCATGCTCGTCAGCGCCTTTGCGCTGCGTGGCCTGGCATGAGTTGGTTTGCGATCTTTCGGCTGGGCCTGGTGCAGGCTTGCCTGGGTGGCATCGTGGTGCTGACCACGTCCACGCTCAGCCGCGTGATGGTGGTCGAACTGGCGTTGCACGGCCGCCAGCGACTTGGCACGCTGGTTGATCGGATCGCAGGTCGCGGCCTACGGCACCGTGTTTGCGGCCGAGGCTCTGTTGTTCCTGGCGGCGGCCGCACTGGCCGCCCGCATCACCCTTGCCGCGATGTTTCGCGGACCGTCAGTCAGAACCCCTGTGGAGGACGCCCATGAGCGAGTTGCACACCTATGACGTCATCGTGGTGGGCGGCGGCCCGGCCGGTGCCACGGCCGCGCACGACCTGGCCCTGCGCGGCCATTCGGTGCTGCTGCTGGACCGTGCCGGACGCACCAAGCCTTGCGGTGGCGCCATCCCGCCGCGCCTGATCAAGGACTTCGACATCCCCGACAGCATGCTGGTGGCCAAAGCGCGCTGCGCGCGCATGATTTCGCCTTCGAACAAACGGGTGGACATCCCAATCGAGGGTGGATTTGTCGGCATGGTCGACCGCGACGCCTTTGACGAATGGCTGCGTGACCGCGCCGCACAGGCCGGTGCCGTGCGCCGCCGCGGCCGCTTCGAACGCATCACGCGTGACGACGACGGTGTCAGCGTGGTGCACTTCCACACCACGGCCCGCCGCAGCGCCGAAGGCGACGTGCGGGCTTCGGTGCGTGCGCGCTGCGTCATCGGCGCCGACGGTGCACGTTCTGAAGTGGCGCGCCAGACGGTGCCAGGCGCAGAGAAGACCAGCTACGTCTTTGCCTACCACGAGATCATCGCCCGCCCGGCCGATCCCTCGCCCGACTACGACCCCTCGCGTTGCGATGTCGTCTACCGAGGCGAGCTGTCACCTGACTTCTACGGTTGGGTCTTTCCGCATGGCAACACACTCAGCGTGGGCACGGGCAGCGCCGACAAGGGCTTTTCGCTGCGCACCGCGGTGGCCTCGCTGCGCGAAGCCAGTGGCTTGCAAGACGCAACCACGCTCCGCCGGGAGGGTGCACCCATTCCCATGAAGCCGCTGCCACGCTGGGACAACGGCCGCGACGTGGTGCTGGCCGGCGACGCCGCCGGCGTGGTCGCCCCGGCCTCGGGCGAAGGCATCTACTACGCCATGTACGGCGGCCGTGTGGCGGCCGACGCGGCTTCCGAATACCTGAAAACCGGTCGTGCGTCGGCGCTGGCGCAGGCCCGCAAACGTTTCATGCGCCAGCACGGCAAGGTGTTCTGGGTGCTGGGCATCATGCAGCGCTTCTGGTACAGCAGCGACAAGCGCCGCGAGCGCTTCGTCAGCATCTGCCGCGACAAGGACGTGCAGACACTCACCTTTGACGCCTACATGAACAAGGAACTGGTGCGCAAGCGCCCCATGGCCCACGTGCGCATCTTCTTCAAGGACATGGCCCATCTGCTGGGGCTGGTTCGAGCCTGATCGCGGGTGGCGCAGTTCGGGGCCATCCATGCTGATTGAGTCCGCGCCTTCATGACCAGCCTGACGCCGGAATTGGCGGAACTGGCTGCGGTAGCGGCCTTCGCACCGCACCTGGCCCAGGCTTTTGCCAGTCTGGCCTGTGACGTTGCCCTGGTCATCGATGCGGCAGGCCGAATCCTGCGTGTGGCGCACAGCCAGAGCGGCAGCCTGACCGAAGCGAGCCAGGGATGGGTCGGCACCCTGCTGGTGGACGCGGTGACCACCGACACCCGCCACAAGATCGATAGGCTGCTGCTGGAACTTCAGGACCAGGGTCTGGCGCGGCGATGTGAGGTGAACCTGCCGGTGCTGTCCGGCCCCACCATCCCGGTGGCCTTCACGGCGTTGCGCCTGGGGCCTGACGGCCCGGGCCTTGCCGTGGGCCACGACCTGCGCGCCGTGGCGCTGATGCAGCAGCGATTCATGCGTGTGCAGCAGGAACTGGAGCGTGGCTACGGTCTGGCGCTGACTGCGGCAGGGCGCGGCGCAGTCGAAGGCAGCACTTCGGGCGACAGTGGAAACGGAACCGATGGCACCGGCGGCCCGGTCAGCGGCGAACTCAGCGAACGGCTCAACGAAGCCTCACGTGCGGCCTTCGCCGCGTGGCTGCGCGCCGAACGCCTGTCCAACGAAGGGTCACCGCCAGCTGGGGGGCCAGGGGCACGGCGGCGCAAGCGAAAGGGCTGAACGAGACCCGTCGCGCCGGGTCCGGCGTTGCCATCGGGCAAACTCGATGCATGAACGGACCTCTGCACGGACTGCGTGTCCTTGAAATTGCCAGCATCGGGCCTGGCCCGCTGGCCTGCATGTTGATGGCCGACCTGGGTGCTGACGTGGTGCGCATCGACCGGCTGCAGCCCAGCGGGCTGGGCGTGGCCATGGCGCCCCGGCACGATGTCAACGCTCGGGGTCGGCGTTCGCTGGCGCTGGACTTGAAACAAGATGCCGGTCGTGATGTGGCACTGCGCCTGGTGGCCGGTGCCGACGTGCTGGTCGAAGGCATGCGGCCGGGTGTCATGGAGAAGCTGGGCCTGGGCCCGCAGCCGTGCCAGACCATCAACCCGCGCCTGGTGTACGGCCGTGTGACCGGCTTCGGACAGACCGGCCCGCTGGCGCAAGCGGCGGGCCACGACTTGAACTACATCGCGCTGACGGGTGTGTTGCAGGCCATCGGCCCGGCCGGCGGTGCGCCGGTGCCGCCGCTGAACCTGGTGGGCGACTACGGCGGTGGTGCGCTGTACCTGGCCTTTGGCGTGATGGCTGCGCTGTTCGAGCGGCAACGTTCGGGCCAGGGCCAGGTGGTGGATGCGGCCATGGTGGACGGCGCAGCTTCGCTGGCGTCCATCTTCTTCGGCTTGCAGGCCGCAGGCAACTGGGGCGCACCGCGCGGCGAGAACCTGCTGGATGGTGGTGCGCCGTTTTACGCGACCTATGAAACGGCCGACGGCGCGCACATCAGCCTGGCTGCGCTGGAGCCCAAGTTCTTTGCGCAACTGGTGCAGCGCCTGGGCCTGGACGAAGCCTTCATCCCGCGCCAGTACGACCGCCGAAGCTGGCCCGCGATTCGGCAGGCCATCGCCGATGCGGTGCGTGGCGACACCCGCGATGGGTGGTGTGCGCGGCTTGAAGGCAGTGATGTGTGTTTTGCGCCGGTGCTGACTTTTGAAGAAGCGCCGCAGCATGCGCATGCTCTGGCGCGCGAGGCCTTTGTCACCGTCGATGGTGTTGTGCAGCCCGCGCCGGCACCGCGCTTCGACCGCACACCGGCCGGTCATCCGCAGCCCGCACCGCAGCTGGGCGAGCACACCGCACAAGTGCTGCAGGAGGCCGGTTTCAGTGCCCAAGAGATTCACGCACTGCTCAATGCCGAGGTGGCGAAATGAGCGGCGGCTACACACCCGCTGCCGACGCGCGCACCGCAGCGTCCGTGTTGCTGCTTCGTGATGCGGTGGATGCATCTGGCGCTGCGGTGCTGGAAGTGCTGATGCTGCGCCGTGCAGAACGCGACAGCGACCTGCGCAGCGGCGTGGCGGTGTTCCCCGGCGGCGTGCTCGATGCACGCGACCGCCAGGGCCACGCCTGGTGCCTGGGCCCCGACGACAGCGCAGCCAGTGCGCGGCTGGGTGTGGCCCAGGGCGGGCTCGACTACCTGGTGGCGGCCGTGCGCGAAACCTTCGAAGAGGTGGGTCTGCTGCTGGCTGAATCCACCGACGGCAGCCCCTTCGATGCCGCCGCGATGGCACCCTGGCGCGACCGCCTGAACCGCAGCGAGGTGGGCGTGGCCGACTTCTGCGCCCACCACGGCCTGCGCCTGGACCTGCGGGGCCTGGTCTACTGCAGCCACTGGCTCACGCCGCCTGGTTTGCCCAAGCGTTTCGACACCCGCTTTTTCATGGCGCTGGCCCCGTTGGGACAAGTGGCGCAGGCCGACCTGGGCGAGGCGGTGGAGCTGATGTGGATCAGCCCGGCACAAGCGCTGGCACCCGAACGGGCCCTGAAGCTGCTGCCGGTGACACGCCGCACGCTGCAGGACCTGGGCCGCCACGGCAGCGCCGCCCAAGCACTGCAGGCTGCACGCGCGCTGGCTGCCGTGCCGCTGGTGATGCCGCGCCGCGCTTTCAGCAGCAAAGGATTGCGCGTGGTGATGCCTGATGAGCTGCCGTATGCCGAAGTGGCACGCCTGGACCCCGACGGCCTTGGCGATGTGCATGCCGACTTGCTGCCCGGCCGCGCCGTGCAACTGTCACCGCGTGTCATCCGTGTCACCGCGCCCAACCCGGGCCCCATGACCGGCCCGGGCACCAACAGCTACCTGGTTGGCGCGGGTCAAGACTGGACCGTCATCGACCCCGGGCCCGAGCTGCCTTCGACGGATGGTGCCCACATCCAGGCGCTGCTGGCGGCGGCGCCCGGGCGCATCACCCGCATCCTGGTCACGCACACGCATCGCGACCATTCACCGGCGGCACGAGCTTTGTCCGCCGCCACCGGCGCGACAGTGCTGGGCCGCACGGCCACCCACCCGATGTGGCAGGACCCGGACTTCGTCACCGCGCGCGAGCTGCAGCACGGCGAGCGCCTGGCCGCTGGGGCAGGATGCACACTGCGTGTGGTGCACACCCCAGGCCACGCGTCCAATCACCTGTGTTTTTTGCTCGAAGAAGAAAAGACGCTATTCACTGGCGACCACGTGATGCAGGGTTCCACCGTCGTCATCAACCCGCCTGACGGCGACATGTCGGCGTACCTGGCGGCGTTGTCGGCGCTGTTGTATGAAGACATCGAGTGGTTGGCACCCGGCCACGGCTTCCTGGTGGCGCAGCCGCATGACGTGCTGCGAGCGCTCATCGCGCACCGTTTGCGTCGAGAGGCCAAGGTGAAGGCCGCCCTGTTGGTGCCTGGCCCTGCTCCGCTGCAAGCCTTGCTGTTGCGCGTCTACGACGACGTGGCGCCAGCTTTGCACCCCGTGGCCGCACGTTCGCTGTTGGCGCACCTTTTGAAGCTGCAGCAGGAAGGCGCCGCCAGCCTGGATGGCGAGGTCTGGTCAGCGGCCTGAGCGTGGGTTCGAGGCCGCTGGGGCCGCTTGCCATTGCCCGTCCATCAACAACTGGTGTGGCCTGAACTGCGCCTTGTAGGCCATCTTCGGGCTGTTTTCGATCCAGTACCCCAGGTACACGTGCGGCAGCTTGAGTTGGCGCGTCTGCTCGATCTGCCACAGCACGCTGTAGGTGCCGTAGCTGGTGGCGTCTTCCGGTTCGTAGTAGGTGTAGACGGCCGAGATGCCGTCGCTCAGCACGTCCAGGATGCTGACCATCTTCAGCGTGCCGGTCTGACCATCCACGGCGGGCTCGCGAAATTCCACCAGCCGTGAGTTGACGCGGCTTTGCAGCAGGAACTGGGTGTACTGGTCCACGCTGTCCTGATCCATGCCACCGCCGCTGTGGCGGCCGCTCTGGTAGCGCAGGTAAAGCTGGTAGTGCTCGGGCGAAAAGCCCAGGCGCAGCACGCGCGACACCAGGTGTCCGTGCTGGCGCTGCGCACGCCGCTGGCTGCGTGTGGGCTCGAAGCCGGCTACCGGCACGCGCAAGGGCACGCAGGCGCGGCAGCCGTCGCAATAGGGCCGGTAGGTGAACATGCCGCTGCGTCGGAAACCATTGGCCACCAGGCCCGAGTAAGCATCGGCGTGTATCAAATGGCTGGGCGTGGCGACTTGCGAGCGCGCCATGCGGTCAGGCAGGTAGCTGCACGGGTAGGGCGCGGTCGCGTAGAACTGCAGTGAGGCGAGCGGAAGCTCTTTCGGGTGTGTCATTCAGCGTCCTGGGCGGCGCCGTTCGAGATTCCGAGCTGTCGCCACAGGTCCAAATCATAGGACCAATCGACGACCTCCGGCATCGTCAATGCGGCCTGCAGACGCTGCATGAACTCGCGGCGCGGCAGCTCGCGGCCGC
>JBBRCN010000130.1:0-10186 GCA_038204775.1 Burkholderiales bacterium
CACGGAAATGGGGGCAAAAGATCAAATAGATAAAACTATTATGGCACTACAAATCAACTTCGAGGCGAAACCCAGCATCCATGCGGGTCAGCGGGTGGTGCGGACGGGAAAGGGGGCGAAAGTTGACAAACTTGGGCTAGCTGCTGCCGCTGAAGCTGACCTCCTTCAGTCGTTTCAGTCATTTCAGTCGTTTTAGTCGTTTTAGTCGTTTTAGTCATCAGCGCCCGGCACGGCGTCGGGCCGCTCGGCCTGGAACCCATCACCTCTGCGCGCGCGCTGCTCGCGGCGTTCTTCGCGTTCACGCAGCCACAGCTCTTCCAGCTCGCGCCGACCCTGCTTGGCCACCGAGATGAGCTGCTTTTCGTCACCCTGGTGCGGGGCCATCTGGTTCAGCAGTTCGATGTTGTGCTGACGAAAGCGCAGCGCCAGGTTGCGCGCCGTGTGGCGTTCGGTGCCCATCAGCTCCAGCACCGTGCGGCCGCTCATGAGCGCTGCGTCCAGCGTCTCGCGTTCGATGTGCAACACGCCCCGCTGGTGCAGGCCGTACCAGTGTGTGGTGTTGCGGGCGCGTGCGACCAGCGTGGCCTGCGGGAAGTGCTCGCGGATGATGTCGGCGGCCTTCAGGCTCTGCTCGACGTCGTCGATGGCCAGCACGATGACCCGCGCCTCGCCGGCGCCGGCCACGCGCAGCAGGTCCAGCCGCGTGGCGTCGCCAAAAAAGGCGGGCCAGCCGAAACGGCGCAGGCCATTGACGGCCTCGGCGTCGTGGTCCAGCACGGTGGCGCTCAGGCCGCTGGCGTTGATGAGCCGACCCACGATCTGGCCATAGCGCCCGAAGCCCAGGATCAGCACGGGCGCCTGCTGCTCGTCCTGGATTTCGTCGACGCCATCCACCCTGCCGCTTGACGCCAGCCGGGGCGCCACAAAGCGGTCGGCCAGCACCAGCAGCAGCGGCGTCATCAACATGGAAATGGCAATCGCCGCGACGATGAACGAAGCCGGTGCGCCAGGGATCACGCTGGCCCCGGTGGCCGCCTGCAGCACGACAAAGCCGAACTCGCCGCCCTGTGCCAGCAGCACCACGAACACCGGCGCTTCGGCGCGCGGGATGGGCATCAGCCGCACCATGGCCAGCAGCAACAGCGCCTTCAGCAGCACGAAGCCCAGCACCACGGCGGCCATCAGCACGGGGTCTTTCATGACCACGGCAAAGTCGATGCTCATGCCCACGGCAATGAAGAACAGGCCCAGCAGCAGGCCCTTGAAGGGGCCGATGTCGGTCTCCAGCTCGCGCCGGTATTCACTTTCCGCCAGCAGCACACCGGCCAGGAAGGCGCCCAGCGCCATGCTCAGGCCCACCGCCTGCATCAGCGCCGCAGTGGCCACCACCAGCAGCAAACTGGCGGCGGTGAAAATTTCTGGCGTCTCGCTGCGTGCAATCCAGCGCAGGGCGGGGCGCAGCAGCAGCCGGCCGCCCAGCACGATGGCCAGCACCATGCCCACGGCCTTGGCGCCTTGCTGCCAACCGCCGCTGCCGGCGGCGGTACCGACGGCCAGCAGCGGCAGCAGGGCCAGGATCACGATGCCGCCGATGTCCTGGAACAGCGACACGCTGACCACGCTGCGCCCGGCGGTGGTGGGCATCAGGTTGCGCTCGGGCAGCACGCTCAGCGCGATGGCGGTGGACGACTGCGCCAGCGCCAGGCCCGCCACCAGCGCCAGCCGCCAGTCCAGCCCCGCCGCCAGGCCCACCGCAGCCAGCAGCAGCGTGCTGCCGGCCAGCTGCACGCTGCCCCAGCCGAAGATCGGCCGGCGCAGCGCCCACAGCCGCTTGGGTTCGAGCTCCAGCCCCACCAGAAACAGCATCAGCACGACGCCGAACTCGGCAAATCCCAGGATGGCCTGGGCGTCGGTCACCAGCGCCAGCCCCCAGGGTCCGATGGCAATGCCGGCGGCCAAGTAGCCGATCACCGAGCCCAGGCCCAGCAGCCGCGCAATGGGCACCGCCAGCACGGCAGCACCCAGGTAGATCAGGCTGCTGGTCAGCCAGGTGGGGGCGCCTTCCATCACCGTGCGCCGGGGCTCAGGTCGCCGACTCGGCCGGACGTGCGTCGGCCGGCACTTCGCACTGCGACGTCCGCTCCATGGCGTCGATCTCGGGCCAGCGCGGCCAGCTTTGCAGCCGCTGGCTGAACAGCTGCGCCTGGGATTCGATCAGCGCATCGCTGGCGCGGTGCGCGCCGTGTTGCACCAGTGGCGGCAGCCAGCGCATGCCACACAGTGCGGCGGTTTGTTCGTAGGGGTGCAGGAAGGCGTCGAAGAAGTAGCGGTTGTAGCCATCGGGCCGGTAGCTGGTGTCGGGGCCACCGGTGCTGGCGGCCAGCCACAGGTCTTTGCCGGCCAGCGCCTTGCCGCCCGGGCCGTAAGCCCAGCCGAAGGCAAACACCTCGTCCAGCCAAAGTTTCAGCAGCGGCGGCATCGAGTACCAGTGCACCGGGTGCAACCAGACCAGCAGCCGGGCCTGCGCCAGCAGCGCCTGTTCGGTGGCCACGTCGATGAAGTAGTCCGGGTACAGCGCATACAGGTCGCGCACGTGGACGCGAGCCGGGTCCAGGTGCGCGGCGGCTTCCATCAGCGCGCGCGTAGCGCGCGAGTGTTCAAGCTGCGGGTGCGCGGCAATGACGAGGATGTCGGCCATGAATGTATTGCTGGAGATGGCTTGGGGCAGCGGGGCAAGCGGCTTGGGTTTGCCCGCTGCAGGCCGGCACAAAGGCGCCGCTACCATACCCGACAAAACCAGAGTCACCGGCGACAGTCCATCGCCACAGCCAAGCGCGCCGCGCGCGCCCGAGGGAACCCAAGCCATGCCAGTGATCGTGGTCGCCAATCCGAAGGGCGGTGTCGGCAAGAGCACCTTGTCCACCAACATCGCCGGCTGCCTGGCCGCCGCCGGGCACGCGGTGATGCTGGGCGACGTGGACCGCCAGCAATCGGCCCGCCAGTGGCTGGCACTGCGCCCGCTGCACCTGCCGGCCATCCGGGGCTGGGATGTCACGGCCGATGACCTGGTGCGACCGCCCAAGGGCACCAGCCACGTCGTGCTGGACACACCGGCCGGCCTGCACGGCAAGCGGCTGGACGCGGTGATGAAGATCGCCGACCGGCTGCTGATTCCGCTGCAGCCCAGTCTTTTCGACATCCAGGCCACGCACCGCTTCGTGCAAGAGCTGCGTGCGCACCGCCGCGGCTCCGAAGTCAAGCTGGGTCTGGTGGGCATGCGCGTGCGCGAGCACACCCGCGCCAACGAGCAGCTGCACAGCTACCTGGCGACCTTGCCGGTGCCCGTGGTGGCCTGGCTGCGCGACACGCAAAACTACGTGCAGCTGGCCGCGCACGGCCTGACGCTGTGGGACGTGGCGCCCAGCCGTGTCGAACGCGATCTGGAGCAGTGGGCGGCGTTGCAGAACTGGATCGGGGCATGACAGCAGCTCGAACAAGGTACGCCCACCTGGCCGAACTGTCTGCACTGACCGGCCAGGATATCGGCTGCAGCGATTGGGTGCCCATCGACCAGGCGCGCATCGACCGCTTTGCCCAGGCCACCGACGACCACCAATGGATCCACGTCGACCCGGTGCGGGCGTCAGCCGGCCCCTTCGGCGCGCCCATTGCCCACGGCTTTCTGACGCTGAGCCTGCTGCCGATGCTGTTCGAGGGCGGCTTTGCCATCGACGACGTGCGCATGGGCGTCAACTACGGACTGAACCGCGTGCGATTCGTGAGCCCGGTGCGTGTGGGCAGCCGTGTGCGGGGTCGTTTCAAACTGGTCAGTTTCGAGCCCCTGGACGGTGGCGCGCAGCTCACGGTGGAATCCACCATCGAACTCGAAGGTTCGACCAAGCCGGCCTGCGTGGCCGAATCGGTGTCGCGCCGCTACACCTGACGGCGCCACACACAAACTGCCTTGCAACCCCCAAAAGTGGGAACCGGCCGCGCCCAGGGGCTGGCCCACAATGACTCGGCCCGCAATGTCCCGGCCTCAGGAAAAGTGGAGAACACATGAAGGTGCTGCTGGTTGACGATCACCCGCTGGTCCTGTCTGCGCTGCAGGCGGTGATCCAGACCATCGGCAGCGACACCACCGTGGTGGGCGTGGACAGCGCCGCCGCAGCGCGTGCCACGCTGGCCGCCGACGCTGACTTCGACCTCGTGCTGCTGGACCTGGCGCTGGGCGACGCCGACGGTTTTGACGTGCTGGTGGAGTTTCGCAGCACCTACCCGGCGGTGCCGGTGGTGGTGGTGTCGGCTTCTGACCGCGCCAGCGATGTCATCCGCGCCATCGACAGCGGTGCCATGGGCTTCGTGCCCAAGAAGTCCAGCCACGGCGAGCTGTATGCCGCGCTGGAAATGGTCATGACGGGTTCGATGTACGTGCCGCCGTCGATGCTGGGGCTGGAGTTCGGTCGCAGCGGCGGTGCCGGTGACACCGTGCCCGGCGTCATGCGGCACGCTGGCGACACGCAGGCCGGCGATTCACCCTTCGGTGCCGCCGTGCGGCCCGAAGCGCACCAGAAACTGCCCTCGCTGCAGGATGTGGGCCTCACCCCGCGCCAGGCCGAGGTGCTGAGCCTGCTGCTGCAGGGCCTGCCCAACAAGCTGATCGCGCGCCAGCTGAACCTGAGCGTCGAAACCGTGAAGGACCACGTCGCCGCCGTGTTGCGCGCGCTGGGTGTCAGCTCGCGTACCCAGGCCGTGCTGGCCGTCAGCCAGATGACCCAGGGCCAGGGCGGCTTCTCCTGGCGGCCCCCGGTGAGATGAGGCTCCCAAGCTCGGCTGCTGCTTCGACTGAGGTGGGTGCCGACGTTGCCTCGGCCGGCGCCACGCCGGCTGTGCTGCAGCAGTCGCCGCGCCCGCGCGGCGACGCCGACCACATCCGCGCGCTGTATGTGCAGACGCCGGCCACGCTGACGGGCAACGGCATCGGCATGGCGCTGATGGTGGGCATCTTCGGGTCGCTGGCGCCCACCTGGCATGTGCTGGCCTGGCTGGGCGTGGGGCTGACCTTGTGGCTGTTGAGGCTGGCGCATTACGTGCGATTTCGGCGCCAACAGAACACGCACAGTGACCTGCTTCGCGCCTGGCGCCTGAGCTGGAAAACGCTGGTGCTGGCGCAGGGGGCGCTGTGGGGTGTGGCGGTGTGGTTGTTCTGGGGCCTGGGCACGCCGTACCACACGGTCAGCCTGATCCTCATCGTGTATTCCTACTGCCTGGGTTCGGTGCAACTGCTGGCCACACAAAGCCGGGTCTTCCTGGCCTTCATCAGCCTGGTGCTCACGCCCACCATCGTGCGCATCGCCAGCGACACATCGCAGCCCTGGCACCTGCAGCTGGCCTTCATCCTGACGCTGCTGTTCTGCCTGACCGTGCTGATGGCGCGCACTTACGGCAGCGCGCTGGGCCAGGCCATCAGCCTGAAGCGCCGCACCGACGAACTGGCCGGCAAGCTGCGTGTGGAGATGAGCATCACCGAAGAAGCGCGCCGCGCTGCCGATGACGCACGCCGCGCAGCCGAAGCCGCCAACCGCGCCAAGACGCAGTTTTTTGCCGCCGCCAGCCACGACCTGCGCCAGCCGCTGCACGCGATGGGCCTTTTTGCCGAGGCGCTGCGCCAGAAGAGCCGCGACCCCGAGGTGGCGTCTTTGGTGAACAGCATCAACGAAAGTGTCGACGCTCTGGAAGGGCTGTTCGGCGAACTGCTGGACATCACCCGCATCGACACCGGCGGCGTGGACGTGAACCCGGCGCCGGTGCGCATGCGTGATCTGTTTGCGCGGCTGCGCCTGCACTTCGAACCCACGGCCTTCGAGAAGGGCCTGATGCTGTCCTTTCACGGTGAACAGCGTGTAGCCCACGCCGACCCGGTGCTGCTGGAGCGGGTGCTGCGCAACCTGGTCAGCAATGCCATCCGCTACAGCGATGACGGTGGCGTGCTGGTGAGTTGCAGGCCGCGGCAGGGCAAGCTGCTGGTCCAGGTGTGGGACAGCGGCATCGGCATTTCCGAAGCCAACCTGCCACGCATCTTCGACGAGTTTTTCCAGGCCCAGAGCAACCGGCCGCTGGAGGCCCACCACCGCAAAGGCCTGGGGCTCGGGCTGGCCATCGTCAAGCGGCTGGCCGCGCTGATGGAGGCACCCATCTCGGTGCGTTCGCGTGCTGGCCACGGCACCGTGTTCAGCCTGGAGGTGCCAGTGGGCAAGGCACCGCGCCCCACCGAAACGGGCCAGTCGGGCACAGCCAAGGCGCCACTGGGCCTGACGCTGCAAGGCCGCCAGATCCTGGTCGTCGAAGACGAAACTGCGGTGCGTGAGGGCCTGGTGGTGTTGCTCAAGGCCTGGGGCGCCAGCGTGGTGTCTTTCGACAGCGTGGAAGCGGTCGAGCAGTGGCTGCTGCAGCCCACGGAAGCGGTGCCCCACCTGCTGCTGGTGGATTACCGCCTGCCGCAGGGCCGCACCGGCATCGACGCGCTGCGTCTGGTGCGTGCACGCTGGCCCGAAAGCCAGCTGCCGGCCATCGTCATCACCGGCAGCAGCCTGGGCGGGCATGAAGACCAGGCCGTGAACCACGACTACCACTTGCTGATCAAGCCGGTGCTGCCCAACAAGCTGCGGGCCATGATCGCCTTCAAGCTGGGTGTGCGCTGACAGCGCGAGAGACCCCTCGATGCACGCCCGACGGCGCCAGGTGTCGGTGCGGTGCCTGTACCCGGCGGCTGCCGGCCTGAGCCGCCTCAGGCCGGCAACGTGCCGGGCAGCAGGATGTGGCGGTCCACCGTTTGTATTTGCGTGTGGCCGCAGAAGGCCATCGTCACGTCCAGTTCCTTGTGGATGATCTGCAAGGCCTGGGTGACACCCGCCTCGCCCATCGCGCCCAGGCCGTACACCATGGCGCGGCCGATCATCGTGCCGCGTGCACCCAGCGCCCAGGCCTTCAAAACGTCCTGCCCGCTGCGGATTCCGCCGTCCATCCAGACCTCGATCTGGCTGCCCACCGCGGCCACGATGGCCGGCAGGGCCTGGATGCTGCTGGGCGCGCCGTCGAGCTGTCGCCCGCCGTGGTTGCTGACAACGATGGCGTCGGCACCGCTTTTCACCGCCAGCTGCGCGTCTTCGACATCCATGATGCCTTTCAGGATCAGCTTGCCGCCCCATTGTTCCTTGACCCAGGCCACGTCGGCCCAGCTCAACGTGGGATCGAACTGCTCGTTGGTCCACGAAGCCAGGCTCTTCATGTCGGTGACGGACTTGACGTGGCCCACCAGGTTGCGAAAGGTGTGGCGGCGTGTGCCCATCATGCCCAGGCACCAGCGCGGCTTGCTGGCCATGTTGAGCAGGTTGCCCAGCGACGGAATCACCGAAGCGCGCATCTTGTTCTTCAGGTCCTTGTGGCGCTGCCCGATGACCTGCAGGTCCAGCGTCAGCACCAGGGCGCTGCACCGGGCGGCCTTGCAGCGGTCGATCATGCGCTTCATGGCGTCGCGGTCGCGCATCATGTAGAGCTGAAACCAGAATGGCGCAGTTGTGTTCTCGGCCACGTCCTCGATGCTGCAGATGCTCATCGTCGACAGCGTGAACGGGATACCGAACTGCTGCGCGGCGCGTGCGGCGTGGATCTCGCCGTCGGCGTGCTGCATGCCGGTCAGCCCCACCGGCGCGATGGCCACCGGCATCTTCACCGCCTGGCCCACCATGGTGGTGGCGGTGCTGCGGTTTTCCATGTTCACGGCCACGCGCTGGCGCAGCTTGATCTTCTGGAAGTCTTCGCTGTTGGCGCGGTAGGTGCCTTCGGTCCAGCTGCCGCTGTCGGCATAGTCGTAGAACATGCGCGGCACGCGTTTCTTGGCCAGCACGCGCAGGTCTTCGATGGTGGTGATGACGGTCATTCTGGATCTCCTCGGTCTTGCATGCTAACGAGCTGCGGCGCTCGGCTGCTGACACCCGTGACCTACAGCTTGACCAGCCCGCCCGCGCGCACGCCCAGCAAGCGGATGCGCCGCGCCAGGTCCACCCGTTTCAGGCACTGGCCGGCGGCGTGGCGGATGGCCAACTTGTCCACCACCGGCTCGGGCAGCGTAAGGTCGCGCGTGACGGTCTTGAAGTCCTCGAAGCGCAGTTTGATGCCGATGGTGCGGCCGGCATAACCCTTTCGCTGCAGGTCGGTGGCCACTTGTTCTGCCAGCTGCGTGAAGATGCGCGTCAGCTCGGCGCGGTCGCGCACGGCGTGCAGGTCGCGGTCGAAGGTGGTTTCGCGGCTCATGCTGACGGGTTCGCTGTGCGTGACCAGGTGACGGTCGTCCACGCCGTGGGCCGCGTCGTGCAGCCAGCGGCCATAGCTGCGGCCGAAGTGTTCTGTCAGGAAGGCCCGGTCCCTGGCCGCCAGGTCGGCGATGGTGCGGATGCCCAGGTCGGCCAGCCGGGCGCCGGCCTTGGGCCCGATGCCGTTGATGCGCCGCACCGGCAGTGGCCAGATGCGCGTGGGCACTTCGGCCTGTGTCAGCACGGTCAGGCCATCGGGTTTGTCCAGCTCGCTGGCGATCTTGCTCAAGAGCTTGTTGGGCGTGACACCGACGGAGCAGCTCAGGCCCGTGGCGCGTTTGACGGTGTTGCGGATCTCCTGGGCGACGGCGCGCACGCCGCCCGTGGTGTCGAAGCCGATGGCGTCTTGTGCGCCCGGCACCTCGCTCAGGTCGATGTAGATCTCGTCGATGCCGCGGTCTTCGATCACCGGCGCCACCTCGGCCACGGCGGCCTTGAAGCGGCGCGAGTACTGGCGGTACTGGTCAAAGTCCACCGGCAACAACACCGCCTGCGGCGCCAGCGCGGCGGCTTTCATCAGGCCCATGCCGCTGTGCACGCCGAAGTCGCGCGCGGCGTAGGTGGCGGTGGTCACCACGCCGCGGCCGGCGTAACCGGCCAGCGTGGAAAAGGTCCGCGTGCCGTCGGGCTGCTGCACCGGCTGGTGGCGCCGGCCGCCACCGATAACCACCGCTTGCCCGGTCAGTTCAGGGTAGCGCAGCAGTTCCACCGAGGCATAGAAGGCATCCATGTCCAGGTGGGCGATCCAGCGGCGGGGTGGCATGGGTTGGGTCGGTGCAGTGCTGCGGGCGAGGGTAACGTGCCGACACGCGCTGACATCGTGGGATTTTTGGCACGCCACAAACCCGACCGCCGCCGCGAGGATGCCGCCCGCATCCGCTTTCGCTGATCATTTCACCGGCACCGCCGGTTCCAGCGGGTCATTGGCTTGACCCGCCCGCGCCGCTGTCTACACTGGGCCCCATCGATTTTGCGATGGACCCCTTCAGGGAGCCCCCATGACCCGACCGGCCGCAGCGTCCGAGTTTCCCGAGCAGCGGGCCCTGACCGCTTCCACCCTGGCCCTGGTGGTGGCTGTGGGCTGTGTGGCGATGTTCTTGCCCCCGCTGGTCAAGCACACCGTGGAAGTGCCCTTGCGCGCGGCCGCAACCGGCCTGGCGCTGGCCTGCGCGATGTTGTTGCACTGGGTGTTCTTGGGCGTGGCCGCGCGGCGCATGCAGCGTTCGGTGGCGGGCTGGGTCAGCCTGTCGGTGCTGCTGTTTCCGGTGGGCAGCGCCATGGCGCTGATCCTGCTGGGCTGGTTTGCCGACGAACAGCGCACGCCCAGCGCGGCGCTGTGATTGTGACACCCGGTGTTTGCACCGGGCCAGCGTGTGGACCGCTCAGGCCGCCGCAAGCCGCTGCCGGTGGCGTTCAATCTGGGCGCGCACCTGCACCGGCGCGGTGCCGCCCAGCCCCTGGCGCGCGTTCAGTGAACCGCGCAAGGTCAGCACCTCGGCCACGTCGGCCGTGATGCTGGTGTTCAGCGCCTGCAACTCGGTCAGCGGCAGTTCAGCCAGGTCCACGCCGCGCTGAATGGCGATCTTCACCGCATGCGCCACGGTTTCGTGTGCGTCGCGGAAGGGCAGGCCCTTTTTCACCAGGTAGTCGGCCAGGTCGGTGGCGGTGGCGTAGCCCTTCAGCGCAGCGCGCTCCATGGCGTCTTTCTTGACCGTCATGCCGCCCGACCTCGCCCCGGTTTCCGGGTCGAGGGTGCCACCCACCATCTCGGCCATGATGCGCAGCGTATCGCTCAGCGTGTCCACGGTGTCGAA
>JBBRCN010000131.1:0-9968 GCA_038204775.1 Burkholderiales bacterium
CTCGGAATCATTTCCATTGGTGACGCGCCAGGTGCGCCACCGTTTGACAACAGCGACTGGCGGACAGGCTGCTGAAAGGGACTCGACCATCTGGAATCGCTAGGATTCATGCGGGTGCTTGACAGACGCCCCTTCCGCCACGGCGCCTGGGCCTTGCCACATTTGAATTCAATCTCTCGCGCCTCAAGACTCCAGCAGCTTGGTGTACAGCGCCAGGTAGTCAGCCGCCGGCTGCGCCCACGAAAGCTGTCGAGCCATCGCTGTGGCCACACGCTGGCGCCAGCCCGTTCCTTCACGATGCAGGGCCACGGCGCGCAGCACGGCGCGCAGCAGCGACTGGGGCGTGGCGGCATCAAAAACAAAGCCTGTGTCAAGGTCGCCACCCACGTCACACACCGTGTCCGCCAGCCCACCCACGCGGCGCACGATGGGCAGCGTGCCGTAGCGCAGGCCGTACATCTGCGTCAGGCCGCAAGGCTCGAAGCGGGACGGTACCAGGATGGCATCGGCGCCAGCCAACAGCCGGTGGGCACGGGCTTCGTCGTAGCCGATGTGTACATGCACACGGCCCGGGTGGGCCAGCTGGGCCATGCGGAACGCGGCCTCCAGTGCCGGTTCACCCGTGCCTTGCACCACCAGTTGCACGCCGGCATTCAACATGTCAGTTAGCGCAGCCAGCACGAGGTCCAGGCCCTTTTGTGCCGTGAGTCGGCTGACGATGGTCAGCACCAGCGCCTGCGGGTTGGCCTCCAGACCCAGTTCACGCTGCAGTGCCGTCCGGCATGTGGCTTTGCCCTGCCAGCGCTCCAGGTCGTAGCGCTCGGCAATGGCCGCATCGGTGGCCGGGTTCCAGACCTCGGTGTCGATGCCGTTGAGGATGCCGCTGACGTGCCCACTGCGGCTTCGGATGACGCCATCCAGTCCGCAGCCGAACTCGTGCGTCGCGATTTCTCGCGCGTAAGTGGGGCTGACTGTGGTGATGTGGTGCGCAAACTGCAGACCGGCCTTCATGAAGCTGAGCTGGCCGTGAAACTCCAGGCCCGCTGCCGACAGCAGCTCGGACGGCATGCCCAGCATGGGCCAGTCGTGCATCGAAAACAGGCCCTGGAAAGCCAGGTTGTGCACCGTGAAAACCGATCGCGCCGCCGTGGGCGTGTGCTGCGCCATGTAGGCACAGGCCATGGCCGCGTGCCAGTCGTGCGCGTGCACGATGTGCGGCACCCAGGCCGGGTCGGCGTCGTCGGCGGCCAGGTGCGCGGCCACCCAACCCAGCAGCGCAAAACGCTGCAGGTTGTCGGGCCACTCTTCGCCCAGGCTGTCCTGGTAGGGGCTGCCACCCCGGCGGTAAAGGTAAGGCGCGTCGATCACGTACACCGGCAACTGGCTGTGCGGCATGCGCGCCTGCAACAGGCGCACGCGCACGGCCCCGAAGCACGAACCGATATCGACCACCACCCGGGCCGCTTGCACCGCGTCCATCACCTGGGGCAGGCCCGGCAGCAGCAGGCGCACATCAGCGCCCTGCTCGGCCAACGCCACTGGCAGGGCGGCCACCACGTCGGCCAGGCCGCCGGTCTTGACCAGCGGAAACACTTCGGCGGCCACGTGCAGCACTTTCATGGCGCGGTTGGTTGTTGCCTGCTTGACTGCATTCACCATGCAACCCGCGTTCAGTCGAACTTGCGCAGCATGTCCCGCGTCACCAGGGTGATGCCTGATTCGGTGCGGTAGAAGCGTTCGGCGTCCAGCGCCGCATCTTCACCGATCACCAGATGGTCGGGGATCACGCAGTCGCGGTCGATCACCGCCCGCGTGATGCGCGCATGGCGCCCCACCTGCACGCCGGGCAGCAGCACGCTCCAGTTGACCTGCGAATACGAATGCACCCGCACCTGCGAAAACAGCACCGAGCGGAAGACCGCACCCGACACGATGCAGCCGCCCGAGACCAGGCTCTCGATGGCCATGCCGCGGCGGTCTTCCTGGTTGTGCACGAACTTGGCCGGTGGCAGCTGGGCCTGGTAGGTCCAGATCGGCCAGTTGGTGTCGTACAGGTTCAGCATCGGATCGGTGGCGGTAAGGTCGATGTTGGCGTCCCAGTACGCATCGATCGTGCCCACGTCGCGCCAGTACGGCGGCGAACCCGGCTTGTTGCCCACACAGCTCAGTTCGAAAGGGTGCGCGACCGCCTCGCCGGCCTTCACCATCTTGGGGATGATGTCCTTGCCGAAGTCGTGGCTGGAGTTCGGGTCGTTCATGTCGCGCTCCAGTTCCCGGTACAGGTAGCGTGCATTGAAGATGTAGATGCCCATGCTGGCCAGGGTGCGGCCGGGCTTGCCGGGGATGGTGGGCGGCACCGGCGGCTTTTCGACAAAGTCGATGATGAGCCGGTTTTCATCGACGGCCATCACGCCGAAGGCCTTGGCTTCTTCGCTGTCCACCTCGATGCAGCCCACCGTGCATTCGCGGCCTTGCGCCACGTGGTCGGCCAGCATGAGCGCGTAGTTCTGCTTGTAGATGTGGTCGCCAGCCAGCACCACAAAGTAGTCGGCGCGGTAGGCGGCCAGGATGTCCTGGTTCTGGTAAACCGCATCGGCCGTGCCGCGGTACCAGCTGTCTTCGTCAACCCGTTGCTGCGCCGGCAGCAGGTCCACGAACTCGTTCATCTCGCTCTTCAGGAAGGCCCAGCCGCGCTGCAGGTGGCGCAGCAGGCTGTGGCTCTTGTATTGCGTGATGACACCGATGCGGCGGATGCCGCTGTTCATGCAGTTGGACAGCGCAAAGTCGACGATGCGGAACTTGCCGCCGAAGTACACCGCAGGCTTGGCGCGGCTGTCGGTCAGGTTCTTCAGCCGGCTGCCCCTGCCGCCAGCCAACACCAGCGCCACCGCACGGCGTGGCAGGTCCAGACTTTGAGCGACATCGATGGGTTTCATTCAGTTCCTTGTTGGATACGACGCAAGAAGATCACAGGGCCACAAGAGGAAGACTGGGCATGCAAGTGGCCTATCCTGTCTCTTGCTCTGTTCAAGCACGGCTTCCTATGGTCACTTCAAAAAACCAATGCCGATGAACTTGTCATCAATGTACTGACTTCGATCAACTCGGTGGCACCGCCACCACTTGTCGTCGAAGTGCAAATCGCCGGTGCCGCTGGTCGTTGACGCTGCGGCCAGCGTTCGCCGACACTCCCCAGCATCGGCAATCTTGCCTTGCTCCCCCGGGCCATGCCCCCGACCCCTGCGATGCCCCACCACACCTCTTCCCCCACCCAGGTTGCCGCCACCGCAGCGCAACCCACTGCACAAGCCGTTCAGCGCCACCTGCTGCGCACCGTGGGTACGGCACCCGAGGATGCGTCACATGCAGAGATCATGCACGCTGTGGCGCAGGTGGCCAGAGAGCAATTGTCCCAACGGTGGGTGGCCAGCAACAGTGCCGACCGCGCGGCCAAGGCTCGCCGCGTCAACTACCTGTCGATGGAATTCTTGATCGGCCGCACGCTGTCCAACGCCCTGGCGGCGCTGGACCTGAGAGGCGAGATGGCCCTGGCCGCACGCGACCATGCGGCGACTTTGGAAGACCTGGTGGCCACCGAGGCCGACGCGGCTTTGGGCAACGGCGGCCTGGGCCGTCTGGCCGCCTGTTTTCTGGACAGCATGGCCACGGTGGAACTGCCGTCGTTCGGCTACGGCATCCGCTACGAATTTGGCATGTTCAAACAAAGCATCCAGGGTGGCCGCCAGGTCGAGTACCCGGACCCCTGGCTCGAAGACGGCACGCCCTGGGAGTTTCCGCGCAGTGGCGTGCACTACCCGGTGCGCTTTGGCGGTTGGGTGGAACCTGCGGCCGACCCCAGCAGTGCGACACAAAACCGGCCGATCTGGCGCCACGCCGGCGAGGTCAACGCCAAGGCCTACGACATGGTGATCCCCGGTCACGGCACGCAGCGTGTCAGCACCCTGCGCCTGTGGAAAGCCGTGGCGCCCAGCCAGATCGACCTGCACGCCTTCAACATCGGCGACTACGCCCGTGCCGCCGAATTCAAGAACCAGTACGAAAACATCAGCTGGGTGCTGTACCCCAACGACAGCACACCGGCCGGGCGTGAACTGCGACTGCGTCAGGAGTACTTTTTTACCAGCGCATCCATCCAGGACATCCTGGCTCGCCACCAGGCCGAACATGGCAGCCTGAGCAACCTGTCCGACAAGGTGGCCATCCACCTGAACGACACCCACCCGGCCATCGGCGTGGCCGAGTTGATGCGCCTGCTGGTGGACGAAAACGGCTTCGGCTGGCTTGCCGCCTGGGCCGTGACCAAGAAGGTGTTCAGCTACACCAACCACACGCTGATGCCCGAGGCGCTGGAGACCTGGCCGGTGGCGCTGATGCAGCAGGTGCTGCCGCGCCACCTGGAAATCATCTTCCGCATCAACGCCGAATTCCTGGCGGAAGCCGCGGCGCACCGCCCCGGCGACAACGAATTCCTGCGCGGCTTGTCGCTCATCGACGAACGGGGTGAACGGCGCGTGCGCATGGCCCACCTGTCCATTGTGGGCAGCCACAAGATCAACGGCGTGTCGGCCTTGCACAGCGATCTGCTGACGAAGACCATCTTTGCCGACTTTGCCAGCCTGTGGCCCGAGCGTTTCACCAACATGACCAACGGCGTGACGCCGCGCCGCTGGCTCGCGCAGGCCAACCCCAGTCTGGCTGCGCTGATCGACAGCACCATCGGCAGCAGCTGGCGCCTGGACCTGGACCAGCTGAAGCGCCTGCTGCCCCACGCCGAGCGCGAAGATTTCCGCCAGGCCTTCATGGCCGTCAAACACGCCAACAAGGCGCGCCTGGCCGAACACATCTGCGCCACCACCGGCGTGGTGGTGGACCCGGCCAGCCTGTTCGACGTGCAGGTCAAGCGCATCCATGAATACAAGCGCCAGCTGCTGAACGTGCTGCAGGTGGTGGCGCGCTACCAGGCCATGCTGGCCGACCCGGGTGCTCGCTGGATGCCCCGCACGGTGATCTTTGCGGGCAAGGCTGCCAGCAGCTACACCGCGGCCAAGAACATCATCCGGCTCATCCACGACGTGGGCCTGGTCATCAACCACGACCCGCGCATCGGTGGCAAGCTGAAGCTGGTGTTTGTGCCCAACTACGGCGTGTCCGTGGCCGAGATCATCATGCCAGCGGCCGACCTGTCGGAACAGATCAGCACCGCAGGCACCGAAGCCTCGGGCACCGGCAACATGAAGCTGGCGCTCAACGGTGCGCTGACCATCGGCACCGACGACGGCGCCAACATAGAAATTCGCCAGCAGGTGGGCGACGACAACATTTTCATCTTCGGCCTGTCGACGCAACAAGTAGCCGACAGCCGCGCCGCTGGCTACCAGCCGCTGAAGATCTACGAAAGCAACGGCCGCATCAAGGCCGTGCTGGACGCGATTGCCGGCGGGCAGTTCTGTGAAGAAGAACCTGGCCGCTACCGCGAGCTGGTGGATTCGTTGCTGTGGCGCGGCGACCCCTACATGCTGCTGGCCGACTTCGACGGCTACGTGGCGGCACAAGCGCGTGTGGACGTGCTCTACAACGACAAGACGGCTTGGGCGAAAAAGGCCATCGCCAACGTGGCCGGCATGGGTTTCTTCTCGTCCGACCGCACCATCCGCGAGTACGCCAAAGACGTGTGGAGCCTGGCGGCCAAGGCCTGAACCGGATGCTCAGCGAAGCCGCGGTCCAGGCCGTTTGTCAGGGCCGGCACGAAGACCCGTTTGCCGTGCTTGGCCCGCACACGGGGCCCGATGGCGGGCTGGGGGTGCGCGCCTTCGTGCCGGGCGCAACCGCAGCCGTGGTGGTGTCGGGCGCAGGCGCGCGCAACCCATCGTGCTGAATGTGCTGCCGCTGGCCACGGTGTTCCTGGAGTGGGTGGCGTGAGAGTGCGCCAGTGGCAAAGGTGCGCCTGACGTGGACCAATTGATCAACGGCCTGACCCTGGGCGGCGCGCTGCGCATCGACAGCGGTCGGCCCTGGCCCATGGGCGCCAGCCATGACGTCGATGGCACTGGACCCGGTGTCAACTTCGCCGTGTTCTCGGCCAACGCCACACAAGTGGACTTGTGCCTGTTTGACGAAAGCGGCACGGTCGAAACCGCACGGCTGCCGCTGCCGGTGCAAACCGGCGATGTCTGGCATGGCCGTGTCACCGGCCTGATGCCCGGTCAGATATATGGCCTGCGCGCGCACGGCCCGTGGCGGCCCGACCGTGGCCACCGCTTCAACCCACACAAGCTTTTGCTGGACCCGTGGGCGCGGGAGATCGTGTCGCCGCCCGGTGGCTTCGACTGGCAGGCGCCGCACTTCGGTGCCGACCGCCAACACCCGCAGCACATGGACACGCTCGACAACGCGCAGCACGCGCACAAGGCCCGTGTCGTGCACGAGCACCACGACTGGGGCGGTGACCAGCCGCCCGCCACACCGCTGCTCGACACCGTGATCTACGAAACCCACGTGCGCGGCTTTACCCGCCTGCTGCCGGGTGTGCCCAAAGCGCTGCAGGGCACCTATGCCGGGATGGCGTCCGACGCCGCCATTGCACACTTCCTGCGCCTGGGCATCACGGCCGTGAGCCTGCTGCCGGTGCAACAGATCCTGGACGAAGCGCATCTGGCCGAGAAGGGTTTGAGCAACTACTGGGGCTACAACACGCTGGGCTATTTCTGCCCCGATCCGCGCTACGCGGCCACGGCCGACGTGCGCACCGAGTTCCGCCGCATGGTGCAGCGCCTGCACGCGGCCGGGCTCGAGGTGTTGCTGGACGTCGTCTACAACCATACGCCCGAAGGCGACGAGCGTGGCCCCACGCTCAGCTGGCGCGGCCTGGACAACGCCAACTGGTACCGGCTGCCCGAACAGGCCCGCGACCGCCACGAAAACTGGACCGGCTGCGGCAACACGGTGGACATCCGCCACCCGCGGGTGCTGCAGATGGTGATGGACAGCCTGCGCCACTGGGTGCAGGAATTCCACGTCGACGGCTTCCGCTTCGATCTGGCGCCGGTGCTGGGGCGTGGCAGCGCAGGTTTTGAACGCGACGGGCCCTTTTTCAAGGCTGCAGTGCAAGACCCTGTGCTGCAGGGCGTGAAGCTGATCGCCGAGCCCTGGGATATCGGTCCAGGCGGTTATCAGGTCGGTCATTTCCCACGAGGCTGGCTCGAATGGAACGACCGTTTTCGCGACACCGCACGCGCTTTCTGGCTGGGTGGCGACTGCACACGTGGCGAACTGGCCTTGCGCCTGGCTGGCAGCAGCGACCTGTTTCAGGCGCACCGCCGCTCACCGCTGGAAAGCGTCAACTACATCGTCAGCCACGACGGCTTCACGCTGCACGACCTGGTCAGCTATGACATGCGCCACAACCTGGCCAATGGCGAAAGCAACCGCGATGGCCACGGCCACAACCTCAGCTGGAACTGCGGTTGGGAGGGCCCCACCACCGATCCCGAGGTCAACTTGCACCGCCACCGGCTCAAGCGCACGCTGCTGGCCACTGTGCTGCTGGCGCAGGGCACGCCCATGCTGGCCGCCGGGGACGAGTTGGGCCACAGCCAGGGTGGCAACAACAACCCCTACTGCCAGGACAACCCCATCACCTGGATCGCATGGGACAGCGCGGACCAGGACCTGATCGACTACACCGCCCACCTGTTGCGCTTGCGCAAAAGGCTGCAACCCCTGGCCGCGCGCTGGTACACGGGCCTGCCCGACTCACGCGGCCGTCACGACCTGAGCTGGCTGCGCCGCACCGGCGAACCGATGGCGCCCGACCAGTGGAACAACCGCATGTCGCGCATCATGGCAGCGTGGATCAACGCGCCCGGCCGGGGCGGGCAGGCGCTGCTCATCCTCATCAACGGCCGCGACATGGACGCCACTTTCGTGCTGCCCCGTGGGCAGTGGGTTTGCGAACTGGACAGCACCACGGCCGATGGCCGCAGCAGTTGGCGCCAGACCGACAACATGCCCTACCTGCTGCCGGCCCGCAGCCTGCTGCTGATGCGCGACACGTCGGCCGCCTGAACCGACGACATCCAAGGACAAGACACCATGCGCTTCCTCCGCGCCAGCGGCGTGCTGCTGCACCCCACGTCCCTGCCAGGCCCGCACGGCAGCGGCGACTTCGGCCCCGATGCCTATCACTTCGTCGATTGGCTGCAGGACTCGGGCCAGAAGCTGTGGCAGATGCTGCCGCTGGCAGGCATCGGCCCCGGCAATTCGCCTTACATGAGCAACTCGGCCTTTGCCGGCAATGTGTTGCTGATCGACCTGGCTGAATTGCAGGTCCAGGGCTGGCTCAGCGCCGATGACCTGAAACCCGGGCCCGGCCTGGTAGCCGATCGCGTGGACTACGCGGTGACCTCCCCCTTCCGCATGGAACGTTTGCAACGGGCAGCCGAACGTTTTGCCGAACAGGGCAGCGCCGCACAGCGGGCCGACTTTGCGCGGTTCAAGGCCGATCACACATCCTGGCTGCCCGATTTCTCGCTCTTCATGAGCTTGTGCGAAGCCTGCGGCTGGAAAGACTGGTGCGAGTGGGAACCCGCGCTGGCCCATCGCGAGCCCGCAGCGCTGGCCGCCAAGGCGCAGCAGCACGCCACCCGCATCCACTTCTGGGACTTCTGCCAGTGGCGTTTCTACCGCCAGTGGGCGGCGCTGAAGGCCTACGCCAACGGCAAGGGCGTGCAGATCGTCGGCGACACGCCGATCTTCATTGCCTACCTGTCGGCCGAGGTTTGGGCCAATCCGCAACTTTTTGAACTGGATGCCAACGGCCGCCCCACGGTGGTGGCCGGTGTGCCGCCCGACTACTTCAGCGCCACCGGCCAACGCTGGGGCAACCCCCTGTACCGCTGGACCGAACACGCCAAGGACGGATTTGCCTGGTGGGTTGAACGGATCCGGCGCACCTTCGAGCTGGTGGACATCGTGCGCATCGACCACTTCCGCGGTTTTGCCGGCCACTGGGAGATTCCGGTCGCCGAGCTCACCGCGATCAAGGGCCGGTGGCTGCCGGGGCCTGGCGAGGCCCTGTTCAAGGCCATCGCACAGGCGCTGGGGCCCCTGCCCATCATCGCCGAAGACCTGGGCGTGATCACGCCCGACGTCGATGCGCTGCGCCAGAAGTTCGGCTTCCCGGGCATGCGCATCCTGCAGTTCGCTTTTGCGGGCGACGCCAGTGACCGCTTCCTGCCGCACAACTACGAGCCCGACACGGTTGTCTATACAGGCAGCCACGACAACGACACCAGCGCCGGCTGGTGGGCCAAGGCCACCGATCATGAGCGCCACCTGGCCCGCGCCTACCTGGCTACCGACGGGCACGACATGCCCTGGACGCTGATTCGCGCCGCCATGGCCAGCGTGGCCGACACGGCGGTGCACCCGATGCAGGACGTGCTGGTGCTGCCCAGCGCATGCCGAATGAACTACCCGGGGCAGGAAAGCGGCTGGTGGCGCTGGCGCTTCCAGTGGGGCCAGGTGCAGCCCTGGCATGGCGGCCGCCTGCTGGAGCTGTCGCGTCTGTACGGGCGTGCCGAGGGCAGCCCCTGACCACAGCGGCTGCGCAGGTTCAGTTGCCGGCGCGGCTGCTCAGCGTCTTGGGGGTGGCAGGTCGGTGCAGCTGCCGTGCGCCACCTCGGCGGCCATGCCGATGCTTTCACCCAGTGTGGGGTGCGGGTGGATGGTCCTGCCGATGTCTACCGCGTCGGCACCCATCTCGATGGCGAGCGCCACCTCGCCGATCATGTCGCCCGCGTGCGTGCCGACGATGCCACCGCCCAGGATGCGGCCATGGCCGTGGGCTTGCGGCGAATCATCGAACAGCAACTTGGTGAAACCCTCGTCACGACCGTTGGCGATGGCGCGGCCCGAAGCCGTCCAAGGGAACAGGCCCTTCTTGACCA
>JBBRCN010000132.1:0-9862 GCA_038204775.1 Burkholderiales bacterium
CCTAGAAGAAAGCTGAAGAATGGGTGTCCGGACTGACTGGAGCGCTTTGCCTTGCTGAAGTGCTCGCCGGGACCGTCCCGCTGCCCAGTATGAGCAAGCGGTGTGCCAACCGCCTTCGGTCTTTATGAATCAACAACTTAGCTGAAGCCTGCCCCTGGCGCCCTGCGTTGCTGTAAAGACCATCGACACTTCCTGCGCTCGACTGGTGTGTCTTGAGGCAGTGTGCGAACTCGTGCACGGGTGCAGCTTCGCCAGGTCGATGCGGTCCTTGGTGCGCACGGCATACTAAGATCAGATGGGGAGGGGTTCTCCGTACAGCGCCCCGAATGACTGGTGCCCCAGAGGTGCCGTTTAACGAAGAACCATGCACCACCCTGCGCGACCACCACTGTTCTTCCGCCCGCGGCTGGCCCTCTGGGCAGGCATGCTTTTGCTCGCTGCCTGCGGCGCCAAGACGCCCGAGGCCTTGATCGCGTCGGGCAAAGAGTTCAGCGCCAAAAACGACACGGCCTCAGCCATCATCCAGTACAAGGCTGCCCTGCAGCTCGACCTGGCATCCACTGAAGCGCGCATCTTGCTGGGCAAGGCCCTCGTCAGTACCGGGGACTTCACGGGCGCGATTGTTGAACTGACCAAGGCGCTTGAAGACAAGGCGCCTCCTTCTGCAGTGCTGCCCACCTTGGCCCATGCCATGGTGCTGTCAGGCGGATACCGCAAGCTCGTCACCAGCCACGGGAACGTGAAACTTGAAGACAAAGCCGCCGAGGCCGAGTTCAAGACCCACCTGGCCACGGCCTGGGGTCATCTGGGCGATCGGTCCAAGTCGCAGGCGGCAGTCGAGGCCGCGCTGGCCGCTGAGCCGACCCACCCGCCCGCCAGCATCCTTAAAGCACGCCTGCTGGCCGGCCAAGGCAAGTTCGATGAAGCCGTTGCTCTGGTGGACCAGGTCCTGTCCAAGAACGAACAGTTCCACGAGGGCTGGCTGCTGCGCGGTGAACTCCTGAACGCCGTCAAGCAGGATCCGGCTGGTGCGGAAGCCGCGTTTCGCCAGGCAATTGCGATCGAGAAGAGCTACTTGCCGGCCCATGCCGCGATCATCGGCATGCGGTTGCGCCAGCAGGATCTGGCCGGCGCCAAAACACAAGCCGAGCGCATGCGCGAGGCCGCTCCCAACCATGCGTACGTGGTTCTGGTCGATGCGCAACTGGCCTATCTGGACGGCCAGGTGGCCCGCGCCCGCGAACTGGCCCAGCGGCTGCTTCAGGTCTACCCGGACAACGAAGATGCTTTGGTCCTTGCAGGCGTCGTTGAATCGCAGCTGGGCTCCACGGTGCAGGCAACCACGCATCTGGTCAAGGCCTTGCAGATCAACCCCGCCCTGGAGCCGGCCCGCCTGAACCTGGCAGAGGTCGAAGTCCGGATGGGCCAGCACAAGAAGGCGCTGGAGACGCTAAAGCCCTTGCTTGCAGCTGCGCAACCGCGGGCGGGAGCCGTTGCGCTGGCCGCCAATGCCGAGCTGCTGCTGGGCAATGCGGCTGCAGCCGAGAAGCTCTACCTGCAAGCGGCCAAGCTGGATCCTTCCAACCCCCGCCTGCAGACGGCGGCCGTGATGTCGAGGCTGTCCACCGGGGACGCGGCGATGGCCTTGGCCGAACTGGAGTCGCTTGCCAAGTCGAACAAGGAAACCTATGCGGACGAGGCGCTGTTTGCCGCCCGCATGAATCGGCGCGAATTTGACGCCGCCCTGGCATCGCTGGATACGATGGCCAAGAAGCAGCCGGGCAGGGCGTCTCATCTCGAGCTGCGCAGCCGCGTGCATCTCGCCCGCCGGGACCTTCCGGCAGCTCGCCAGTCGCTCGAGGATGCACTGAAGCTGGACCCAGCCCTGTACTCGGCCGTCGCCAGCCTGACGTACATCGACCTGCTCGAAAACAAGCCCGACCAGGCCATGGCCCGCGTTCAGGCGGCCGTTGACGCCAACCCCAGGAACTCGTTTGCCCTTATCGCACTGGCCGAGATGAAGGCCCGCAACGGCGCCGCTGTGCCTGAGGTGAAGAAGCTGCTGGTGGACGCCATCGCGGCCTCGCCCCTGCAGGCCGAGCAGCGCCTGAAGCTCATCGAGTTCACGCTGCGCAAGCGCCAGTACAAGGATGCCCTGGCGGCAGCCCAGGATGCGATCGCTGCATTGCCGGGAAACATCGGCATTCTCGAGGCACTGGGGCGGGCGCAGACCCAGGCAGGCAACGTCGAGCAAGCGGCCAACACTTATCGACGACTCGCCGCCGCGCTGCCGGACTCGCCTGTCCCCTACCTGCGTCTGGCAGAGATCTACAAGGCGTCTGGCGAGCGCGAAAAGTCCTTCGTCGCCATCAACAAGGCGCTCGAGGTCGCGCCCGGGCTGGTCGAGGCGCAGCTCGCGCTGATCGATGCACTTTCCAACTCGAGCCAGTCGCGAAATGCGCTGGAATACGTCCGCAGGATCAAGCAGTCTTTTCCCAACCAGTCACGGGGCTACTCACTGGAAGCGCTCTACCACGCACGAAGAAAAGACAACGAAGCCGCAGTAGCCGCCTTGCGCGAAGGCACCACCAAGACCAACAGCCCAGAGTTGGCAGGCAAGCTCTTCAGTCAGCTGCTCAAGATGGGCCGCACCGCAGAAGCCGAGAAGTTCGGCGCGAGTTGGATCAAGCAGCACCCTGGTGACGCCGCTTTTGAGTATTTGTTGTCCGTCTCGGACATCGCCCGCGGTGATCTTCGCTCGGCAGAGGCGCGCCTGCGCCGGGTGGTGGTGGCCTATCCCAACAATGTGATGGCCCTGAACAATATGGCCTGGGTGCTGGCGCAGGGCGGCGGCAAGGACGCCATCTTCTACGCCCAGCGGGCGCTCGACCTGGCACCCGATCAGCCAGAGCTGATGGACACGCTTGCGTTTGCCCTTGCCGCTGACAAGCAGGTGGGTGCAGCCCTGGACATGCAAAAGCGGGCGACCGAATTGGCGCCTGAGAACCACGGCCTCCGTTTGGGGCTCGCCCGACTGGCGTTGCAGTCCGGCGACAAGCGCCTGGCACGTGAAGAGCTGCAGAAGCTGAGCCAGCTTGGTACCGCTTTTGCCGCCCAGGAAGAGGTCAAGAAGCTGATGCAAGGTTTGTAGCGAGCCCAGGCTCGCCGCTCCCGCTACCCTGCAAGGGTGCGCGATCGCCCGCAGCATGCGTGAAAAATGTGCCGATCCCCAGCAACGTGCGGCTCACTGGCCGCCGCCGCGCTGCGGCGCTATGCGATCATCCCGAGTCACATTGCCTGGCAGATTCGCGTCAGCCAGCATCGGTGCTGGCTAATGAGCTGACCCTGGGCCTGAAGATACGGGCACCGATCAAGAACGACAGGAGCATCACTTGTCCCACAACACCCCTTTCATCCGTGCCATTGCGCGGCGGGCCCTGCTGGCCATTGGCGTCGGCTTGCTGGCCGCCTGCTCCACCACCAACCTGCCGCCAGCCCCGGCAGCCGCCCAAACCGCCGACTACAGCTACATCATCGGCGCCGGCGACAACCTGAACATCATCGTCTGGCGAAACCCGGAACTGTCGCTGTCGGTGCCGGTGCGGCCCGATGGCAAGGTGTCTGCTCCCTTGGTGGATGAACTGGTGGCCCAGGGCAAGACTTCCACCGAGCTGGCGCGCGACATCGAAAAGAAGCTGGCCACCTATGTGCGCGACCCCATCGTGACGGTCATCGTCACGGGGTTTGTCGGGCCCTTCAGTGAACAGATTCGAGTCGTCGGTGAAGCGGCCCGCCCGCTGTTCCTGCCCTACAAGCAGAAGATGACCTTGCTGGACGTGATGATCGCGGTGGGTGGCCTGACCGACTTCGCCGATGGCAACCGGGCCATCATCCAGCGCACCTCTGATGGCAACAAACAGTACGCGGTCCGCCTCAAGGATCTGATCAAACGTGGCGATACCAGTGCCAATGTCGAGATGCGCCCGGGCGACATCCTGATCATTCCCCAAAGCCTGTTCTGACCCTTCGCTGCTGATTTATCACTGATTCATCGCTGGTTCATCGCTGCTTGCCTTCAGCCCTTTGGGGCGGGAGGCAGGTGTCCGACACAGTCATCCCCTGACCCGCTACGGTTTTTCTGACCCCGCATGCAAGAAATCGTCCAGCAGCTGTTGATCGTCGTGCGCGGCATGTGGAAGTTCCGCTGGCCGGCGCTTGTTGTCGCCTGGGTCACTGCTGCAGTCGGCGTTGTTGCGGTCTGGAAGATTCCCGACCAGTTCGAAGCATCGGCCCGCATCTTCGTGGATACCGACTCGATCCTCAAACCGCTGATGAGCGGCCTGGCCGTGCAGCCCAACGTGGAGCAGCAGGTGGCCATGCTCAGCCGCACGCTGATCAGCCGGCCCAACCTGGAAAAACTCATCCGCATGGCTGACCTGGACTTGAAGAGTCAGTCCAAGGGTGACCAGGAGTCGCTGGTCGAGAAGTTGACCAAGGGCATCGAGATCCGCGTCGCCGGAGGCACCAATCTGTACTCGATGGCCTACCGCGATTCCGAGCCCGAGCGCGCCAAGCGGGTGATCCAGTCCATGGTGTCCATCTTCGTCGAGTCCGGCCTGGGCGCCAGCCGCAAGGACACGGATTCGGCCAAAACCTTCCTGAACGAACAGATCAAGAACTTCGAGTCCAAGCTCGAAGAGGCCGAGGCCCGCCTGAAGGAGTTTCGGCTGCGCAACATCGAATCCCAGCCCGATGACGGCAAGGATCTGAGCGCTCGCCTGGGTGAGCTGGGTTCACAGCTGGCCGCTGCCCGCCTGCAGTTGCGTGAAGCCGAATATGCACGTGACGCGGCCAAGCAGCAGCTGTCCTTGGAGCGGGGCCAGAGCGGCAACACCGCCACCCAGAGCCTGTTGCAGGAGTCCAATATTTCGGTCTCCACACCCGAACTCGACTCGCGCATCGACGGCCACAAGAAGAACCTTGACGCCCTGCTTCAACGTTTTACCGAGCAGCACCCGGACGTGGCCAGCACGCGGCGCCTGATCAAGGACCTGGAAGACCAGAAGAAGAAAGAAATGCTGGAACTGCGCAAGGTGGCCATGGCCACCGCTGCGGCCAATGGCTCTGGGCCGTCGTCGATGAACTCCAGCCTGGCCGTTCAGGAACTGAGCCGGGTGCTGGCCGGGTCCGAGGTGCAGATTGCGGCGCTGAAAGCGCGTGTGGCCGAGTTCACCACCAGGCTGTCGCAGGCGCGTGAATTGCTGAAGACTGCGCCGCAAGTCGAAGCCGAAGCCGCCCAGCTGAACCGCGACTACGCCATCACCAAGAAGGGCTACGAAGATCTGGTGGCCCGGCGCCAGTCCGCCATCATGTCGGGCGACCTGGACGTGGCTTCTGGCGTGGCCGAATTCCGCTTGATCGATCCGCCACGTGTGGCACCCAGAGCCGTGTCGCCCAACCGGCTGCTGTTGCTGCCGGTCGCGTTGCTGGCGTCGCTGGGCATGGGCCTGTTCTTTGCGTTTGCCGCCAGCCAGATGCGTCCGACGTTTGCCAGTGCCGAAGAGCTTCGTCAGCAGACAGGCCTGCCACTGCTGGGCGTGGTCACCCTGCTGACCTCTGACGACGACCGCCGCCGCGACCGCAACAGCCTGTTCCGCTTTGTGGTGGCGTCCGGCGGATTGGTGGGCCTGTTTGCTGCGGGCCTGATCACGATGTCCTTGATGACCCGATTTGGGGGCTGAGACCATGAGTAGCCTCATCGAACAAGCGGCGCTGCGTCTTGAACAACTGCGCCAAGCGGGCATCGAGATTCCCGAGCCCGACCCGCAACTGTCGGCGGCCGCTTCATCGCTCGTGCCCTCGCCGTCCGGTGTCGAGTTGCCGTCGTTCGCCATTCGATCGGCGCAGCCCGGGCCCGACGCAGAGCCCCTTTACAAGTCGCGCCTGGTGGACATCAACCTGAGCGCCATCGCCTCAGTGGGCATCGTCACGCCCAATGCACCGCGCAGCCACATGGCCGACCAGTACCGGGTCATCAAGCGCCCGCTCATTTCCAACGCCCTGGGGCGAGGTGCGGCCACGGTGAAACACGGCAACCTGATCATGGTGACCAGTGCCTTGCCGGGCGAAGGCAAGAGCTTCACTTCGATCAACCTGGCCATGAGCATCGCGGCTGAGCTGGACCACACCGTGATGCTGGTGGACGCCGACGTGGCGCGCCCCTCCATCTTTCGGATGCTGGGGCTGCCGCCCGGGCCCGGCCTGCTGGAATTGCTGGAAGGCAAGGCCGACATGGCCAGCGTGCTGCTGCGCACCAACGTCGACAAGCTGACGCTGTTGCCCAGTGGCTCACCGCACCCGCGCGCCACCGAATTGTTGGCCAGCGACTCCATGTCGCAGCTGCTGGACGACATGGCCACGCGCTACCCCGACCGGATCATCATCTTCGACTCGCCGCCGCTGCTGCTGACCACCGAGTCACGCGTGCTGGCCACGCACATGGGTCAGGTCGTCATCGTGGTGCATGCAGACCGCACGCTGCAAGGCACGGTCAAGCAGGCGCTGCAGACCATCGAAGCCTGCCCCATCAAGATGATGCTGCTGAACAAGGCACGCAGCGGTTCGGCTGGCGGCTACGGCGAAGGCTATGGCTATGGGTACGGTTATGGCTACGGTCATGGCTATGGCTATGGCTACGGTTACGGCAGTCGCGGGGCGGCCGCCGACGAAGGCGCACCGGCACAGCCGGGCGCCCTGGCGCCTGAAGCCTCGGCGCCCGAGCATCGACCGGCTTGAACCTGGCAACAATGTCGGCTTCGTGTACCCGCAGCAAGGCCAGGCCCGATGGGGCGCAAACGCGCCTCATGCGCCCCCTGCGCCTCATGCGCCCCCTGCGCCCCCTGCTCCCCCTGCGCCAAATTACTGCGGCCTGTTTCGCCCTTGTGCTGGCCGGTGGCTGGGCAGCGACACCCGCACACGCCCAGGGCTTGAGATTCAGCGCCTCTGCAGACAGCACCCTGAGCTACGTCGTGAACAGCAGCTTGGGTGGCCGCGACAACGGCGACTTCATCGCTGAATTGCGGCCCGGTTTCACGCTCAGCGGCCGTTCAGGGCGTGTCGTGGGCAACTTGAGCTATGCCTTGGGCTTGTCCAAGCACTCGCGCTCGTACGAGGGCAGCGACGTGCAGCACCAGCTGGCGGCCAACCTGTCGGCGGAAGCCATCGAACGGTGGCTTTATGTGGATGTGATTGCGTCCATTTCGCAGCAGTCTGCCAGCCCATTCGGACAGCAGTCGGTCGATGGCAGTTCGCTGGACAATGCCAACCGCGTGGAAGTCGGCACCCTGAGCGTTTCGCCTTATGTTCGCGGGGTGTTGTTCTCGGATGTCAGCTACGACGTTCGCGTGACCGGCAGCACCACCAACACCCGCCGCTCCATCGTCGCCGACTCAAGCCAGGTCGGCGCCACCGCCACCCTGTCGTCCGCCCTGCGCGGCACGGCCCTGGGCTGGGCCCTGACCGCTTCTTCGCAGCAGGTGGACTACCGCGCCGGCAGCGAAAGCCAGAGCGACCGGTACTCGGCATCACTGAGCTACAACGTGGACGTCGACCTCACGGTGGCGCTTCGCGGCGGTCAAGAGTCCAACGACGTGGCCAGCGTCTCGCGCACCACCTACGACAACTACGGCGGCAGCATCACCTGGCGCCCTTCGCCGCGCACGCGGGCGCAGCTGGACGCAGACGAGCGCTACTTTGGCCGCTCGCACCGGGTGTTCATCGAACACCGCCTGGCATCGACCTCGTTCACCTTGAGCAGCAGCCGCGACTCTTCAGGGGGGCGTGATCCTTCTGGCTTGGGTGCCCCGGTGACACTGTTCCAGGTCTTCGACCGCCAGTTCGCTTCGATCGAGCCCGACCCCGTGCTGCGCGAGTCGCTGGTGCTGGCCTTCCTGCGTGCGCAAGGGCTGGACCCCAGTGCCACAGTGGCCGGCGGCTTTCTCAACACCGCAGTGACCCTGCAGGACCGGCATGAAGTCAGCGTCGCGTACGCAGGCCGTCGCGTGGCCATGACGATGCAGGCTTACGCCAACACCAACCGGGTGCTGGACGAAGCTGCCACGGGCGCCGCGCGAGAAACCGTGCGCCAGCATGGCTACCAGGCCAACGCGTCCTACCGCCTGACGCCGGACAGCAATGTGTCCCTGACCGGCTCACGGCTGATGACCAAGGCGACGGCCACCCAAAGCGGCACCGACCTGAAGTCGCTGTCAGTCAGCTATGGCCAGCAGCTGGGGCGCCGCACCTCGGCATCGGCCTCGATGCGCTACACCGTTTTCAACAGCACCACCTCGCCGTACCGCGAAGCGGCCATCTCGGCCACGCTGAGCCACCGGTTCTGAGACCATGTACGAAGCCTTCTACGGCTTGACGGCCAAGCCGTTCCAGCTCAACCCCGACCCCAGCTTCTATTTCGCCAGCAAGCAGCACCGGCGGGCCAAGGCCTATCTGGAATACGGCGTTTCGCGCAACGAAGGTTTCATCGTCATCACCGGTGAAATCGGTGCCGGCAAGACGATGGTGCTGCGCAGTCTGATCGAGGGTCTGAACGGCAGCAACGTTATTACCGGCCACCTGGTGACCACCCAACTGGGCGCCGAAGACACCCTGCGCATGGTGGGTGCGGCCTTCGGTTTTCGTGTCAAGGACGTGCCCAAGAGCGAACTGCTCATCACGCTGGAAGCCTTTCTCATCAGCCAGACCAGCAAGGGCAAACGCTGCCTGCTGATCGTGGACGAAGCGCAGAACCTGTCGCCGCGTGCCGTGGAAGAACTGCGCATGCTGTCCAACTTCCAGTTTGGCAACCAGGCGTTGCTGCAGAGCTTTCTGGTGGGTCAACCCGAGTTCCGCGAAATCCTGCAGCGGCCCGAGATGGAGCAGTTTCGCCAGCGTGTGGCGGCCACCTGCCACATCGGCCCGCTGGACGCCGACGAAACCCGCGGCTACATCGAGCACCGCCTCAAGTGCGCCGGCTCCAAAGGCAAGCCCAGCTTCGAGCCGGCTGCCTTCGAGGGCATCTTCAAGGCCAGTGCCGGCATTCCGCGGCGCGTCAATGCGGTGTGCGACCGCCTGTTGCTGGCCGGCTTTCTGGCCGGGCGCACCGCCCTGACGGCAGAAGACGTGGCCGAGGTCGTGCGTGAATTCCAGCAAGAAAACGTCGTCGCGGCGCGGCCCGCGCCGGCACACCAATTGTCCGGCGGCGAACCGTCCATGCCCGGTGGGCTGGCCAGCGCCGAACTGGACCTGGACCTGAGCCAGCTCAAGCTGTCCAGCGAAGAAGCCGACGGCATGAGCAAGCAGATTGCAGCACTCACGGCCGACCAGCGCGGCGACCAGCTGCAGCGGCTGGAACGCGGCCTGCTGCGCCTGGAGCGCATCAATGTGCAGACCCTGAACATGCTGCAAAAGCTGGTGTCGGCCGTGAAGAAGCCCGGCAACGAATCGAAATGAGTGCGGCCAAGCCTGCCTGGAACCTGGGCCCCGTGATGTGCATCGTGGGCGCGCGTCCCAACTTCATGAAGATGGCGCCCATCCTTCGCGCGCTGGCCGGCCACCAGCCGCCTTTGCCGGCGCTGCTGGTGCACACCGGGCAGCACTACGACGCCAGCATGAGCGACCAGCTGTTTGCCGACCTGCGCCTGCCGCGACCCGACATCAACCTCGAAGTGGGGTCGGGTTCACACGCCGTGCAGACCGCCGAGGTGATGAAACGCTTCGAACCGGCGCTGGACGAACACAAGCCGTCCTGCGTGCTGGTGGTGGGCGATGTCAATTCCACGCTGGCCTGCACGCTGGTCGCGGTGAA
>JBBRCN010000133.1:0-9819 GCA_038204775.1 Burkholderiales bacterium
GGCATCGCGGTCATCGGGCAGGCTCAGCACCGACATCATCGCGGCCGCATCGGCCACGGTGCGGGTCAAGGGTCCGGCCACCCGGCCCAGGTAAGGCGGCTTGATGGGCACCCGGCCGGCGCTGGGCTTGAAGCCCACCACGCCGCACCAGGCGGCCGGCAGGCGGATGCTGCCGCCGATGTCGGTGCCCAGGTGCAGCGGCCCGTAGCCGGCGGCAGCGGCAGCCCCTGCGCCTGCGCTGCTGCCGCCGGGGTTTTTGTCCAGGGCCCAGGGATTGCGCGTCAGGCGGCCTTCCTGCGCGTGGAAGCTGGACAGCCCCGACGACAACATGCCGCAATCGGGCATGGTGGTCTTGCTGATGAACACGGCGCCGGCTTCCCGAAGCCGCGAGGCGGGGGGCGCATCCTCGGCTGCCGGCACCAGTTCGGTCGCTGCGGTGCCCATCGGCATGGGCACACCGCGGGTGGCGATGTTTTCCTTGATCGTGACCGGCACACCGTCCAGCAGGCCCAGCGGCCGGCCTTGTTGCCAGCGGGTGGCTGACGCGTGGGCCATGACCATGGCCGCCTCGGCGTCCAGCGCCCACGTGGCTTGCACGTGCGGCTCCCAGCGTTCGACTTGCGCCAGCACCGCCCGCGCCACGTCCACCGGCGACAGGTTGCCCGCGCGGTAGGCCGCGTGCAATTCGCCGACGCTCAGCGCATGCAGCTCGGTCAACAGCGTCAGCCTTTGGCCATGAAGCGCTGCAGATTGGTTGCAGCCGCCCTGCGCACCTTTTGGCGCAGGAAGGGGCTCCAGCCCAGCAGCACGCCTGGCATGCCCAGCGCCTGGCGCGACCAGGCCCAGAAGTCGAAGCGGTCGCGGTGTTTTGTGATCTGGCCGTCGGCGCCGAACTCGAATTCAGCGTCGATGCGGTTGATCACCGACCGGCCGGTGGCCGAAAACAGGTAGTGCGCTTCCCAGTGGGCGCTGCGATCGGTGACTTGGCTGGTGATGAGCTTCCAGTGCGCAAGACTTCCGGGCTTGCCCTTGGTGGCGTCACACAGCATGCGCCACATGCCGCCGATCTGCAGCGCGCCGCGCAGCGAAAAGGCCTCGTCGTCGAACCGGGCGTCCTTGGCATAAAAAGCCTGCATGGCCGCGCCGTCCAGCCGCGTGAAGGCGGCGTAGAAACGTTCGATCGTGGCCTGGCTCATGGGCCCTTCAGCCCGCGGGTGCCCAGCTGACGGTGGCCATGTCGTTGGCAAAGATGGGGCTGCTGTTCCACAGGCCCCGCAGCCCCTTCCTGAACACCGCCACCTGGGCCGGGTTCCAGACATAGGCGTTGACCGCGTCGTCGGCCAGCTGGCGCTGGATGTCGCGCCACAAGCGGGCCTTTTCCTTCTGGTCGGACGTGGCGGCCAGCGTGGCCACCAGGCCGCGGAACTTGGCGCTGTCGTAGCCGTAGTAGTAGTTGGGGTCGGCGTAGGCGGTGGCGTAGTCCAGCGGTTCGACGTGGTTGATGATGGTGAGGTCGAAGTTGCCCTTGAACGGGCCGGCCAGCCACTGCGCCCACTCGACGTTTTCGATCTTGGCGTTGATGCCCACCTTGGCCAGCTGTGCGGCGATGATCTCGCCGCCCTTGCGCGCATATTGCGGTGGTGGCAGTGTCAGTGTCAGGTTCAGCGGTGACGTGATGCCGGCTTCCTTGAGCAGCGCCTTGGCCTTTTCGGGGTCGTAGGCGCTTTGTTTGGTCAGGTCCATGTAACCCAGGTCGGTGGGCGCGAAGTGGCTGCCGATGGGCTTGCCCAGGCCTTCCTGTGCGCCGTCGATGAAGGCCTTGCGATCGATGGCGTGGCCGATGGCACGGCGCACGCGCACGTCATTCAGCGGTGCCTTTTTGTTGTTGATGGCGACGATGCCCTTGCCCGAGGTGCTGCCCAACTCGACGACGAAGCGCTTGTCGCCCTGGAACTGCTTGATCGACTGCAGCGCGGCAAACCGCGGCATGCCGTCGATGTCGCCTGCCAAAAGCGCGGCCACCTGTGCCGCAGGGTCGTTGATGAAACGGAAGGTCACCTTCTTCAGCTTCACCTTGGCCGCATCGCGGTAGCCGTCCCATTTGCTGAGCGTGACAGACGAGCCCTTGTTCCAGGTGGCCAGCACGAAGGGCCCGGTGCCCACTGGCTTGGTGGCGGCCGTGGCGACACTGTTGGGATGCAGGATGACGGCGGTGTTTTCGCCCAGGCGGAAGGGCAGCATGGCATCGGCCGAATTCAGCACCAGGATCACGGTATGGGCGTCGGCCACCACCACGCTGCTGATGTTGTCGAAAACCGCCTTCTTGGCCTTGTTGGTGCTGCCGGCAGCACGCGCGCGGTCGAAACTGAACTTGACGGCATTGGCGTCGAAGGGTGCACCGTCGGAAAACTTGATGCCCTTCTTCAGCGTGAAGGTGTAGGTCTTGCCATCAGGCGTGTGGAACCAGGCATCGGCCAGCAGCGGTGTCACCGCGCCTGCCATGCTGATCTTGGTCAGGCCTTCGAGCACGTTGTAGTGCACGATCTCGCCGATGGCTGCGGCTGCGGCCGCGGTGGGGTCCAGGCTCGTCGGTTCCAGCACCATGCCCAGCACGACGGCGTCCTTGCGCGACTGCGCCAGGGCCGATGGCAATGTGGCGGCCAGCGGCAAGCCGGCCAGCAAGGTGTTGATGGAGCGGCGGTTGATGGTCATCGGTTTTCTCCGGCAGGTCGGTTGATCGGGTGGATTCTGCGCCAAGCTTTTTCAGGCAGGTACGCGGGGTTTCATGCCCGGCACCGCCGCCAGCAGGCGCTGGGTGTAGGGGTGCTGCGGCGCGGTGAACAACTGGTCTGGGCTGCCTTGTTCGACGATGCGGCCGTGCTGCAGCACGATGACCTCGTCGCACACCAGGTCCACCACCGCCAGGTCGTGGCTGATGAAGAGGTAGGTGACGCCGAACTGGTCTTGCAGGTCCTGCATCAGGTTCAGCACCTGGGCCTGCACGCTGACGTCCAGCGCGCTGACGGGCTCGTCAGCGACGATGAGCCTGGGGCGTGTGATCAGCGCGCGGGCGATGGCGATGCGCTGGCGCTGGCCGCCGCTGAATTCGTGCGGGTACTTGGCCAGGTCGCCGCTGCCCAGGCCCACGGCGGCCAGTGCCTGGGCCGCACGCTCGCGCTGTTCGGCGCGGCCCGCGCCGTGCAGCACGGCCAGGGGTTCGGCCACGGTCTGCAGCACGGTGCGGCGCGGGTCCAGGCTGCCAAAGGGGTCCTGGAACACCATCTGCAACTTTGCACGTGCCTGGCGCAGGGCGGCGGCGTCCAGCGTGTGCAGGTCCACGCCGTCCAGCAGCACACGGCCTGTGCTGGGTGCTTCCAGCGCCATCACCAGGCGCGCCAGCGTGCTCTTGCCCGAACCCGATTCGCCCACCACACCCAGGCTCTTGCCGGCCTGCAGCGTGAAGCTCACGCCGTCCAGTGCCTGCACCTGCGGCGCAGCCGACAGCAGGCTCTGGCGCGGCAGGCTGTAGCGCTTGCTGATGGTGTCGACGCGGAGCAGCGCGGGTGTCATGCGGCGAGAAGGTGGGGGTCCAGATGCAGACACCGCGCTTCGTGCAACGGCCCCACGGGCACGGCAGGCGGCGGCGCTTGTCGGCAATCTTCAGCGACACGTTCGCAGCGGTCGGCAAAGGGGCAGCCCGGGGGCATGTCGGCCAGCGCCGGCACGCGGCCGGGGATGGTGGCCAGCCGTGTGCCACGGGGCAAGCCCAGTCGTGGCCGCGCAGCAAAGAGGCCGCGTGAATAGGGGTGCGCCAGACGCTGGAACACATCCGCTGTGGGCCCGCTTTCCACCACCGTGCCGCCATACATGACCAGCATGCGCTGCACCGTGTCGGCCATCACGCCCAGGTCGTGGCTGATGAGCAGCAGCGCCATGCCGTCTTTGCCGTTTGCGCCCTCCTGGCGCACCAGTTCCTGGATCAGGTCCAGCACCTCGCGCTGGATCGTCACGTCCAGCGCCGTGGTGGGCTCGTCGGCGATCAGCAGGTCGGGCCCGCAGGCCAGCGCGATGGCGATCACCACCCGTTGGCGCTGACCACCGGACAGCTGATGCGGGTAGGCGTCCAGCCGCTGCGCCGCCTGCGGCAGCTGCACCCGTTCCAAAAGGCGCAGGGCCTCGGCACGTGCTGCGCTGCGCGACAGGCCCTTGTGCAGCCGCAGGGGTTCGGCAATCTGCCGGCCCACGGTGTGCAGCGGGTTCAGCGCCGTCATCGGTTCCTGGAACACCATGCCCATGCGGTGTCCGCGCAGCCGGCACAGCGCGGCCTCGTCCAGCGTGGTCAGTTCCTGGCCACCGAAGCGGATGCTGCCGCTGACCTTTGCACCGTCGGGCAACAGGCCCATCAGCGCCAGCGCGGTGATGCTCTTGCCGCACCCCGATTCGCCGATCAGTCCCAGCGTCTGGCCATGGTCCAGCGCAAAGGAAACTCCGCGCAGTGCATCGTGTGCGCCACGCGAGGTTTGCAGGGTGACCCGAAGGTCGCGGACTTCGAGCAGTGGGCGCACGCCACAACGATAGCAGCGCGCGGCGCCGGCGCCCGGTCGCGTCACCTGCGGTTTTGACACGGCATGGATGCCGCAGCCGCATGGATGCAGCAGCCGCATGGACGCAGCACCCCCGCTGCACATGGCTCGAAGCCGCTGGGGCTTTTCGCAGCTTTTCAGCGGCGCAGCAGGGCGTGAACACCCGCAGCCAACATCCACACCGTTAGCAGGCTCACGGCGGCGACCACGGGCACCAGGTCCGGACCACCGAAGACCGGCAGGGACAGGCCGGCCAGCAACAAGGCGCTGATCAGGCCCAGCCCGGCCAGCCACGTGGGCATGTTGCCCTGGCGCAGCGCAGCCACGCACAGCGTGCCCAGCGACAGCGCCATGAACAGGCTCACGCCCAGCACCTCGCCGATGCCGCCGCCGTACTCGGTGATGGCGGTGAAGACCAGCTCGATCTGCGCCCGCGTGGCCGGATCGGCGCCGGCATGGCTGGCGGCCAGCAGCGGCATCACCGTCAACCAGCGCAGGATGCCGATGGCACGCGCCAGTGCCGACAGCACCGCAAAGGCAGCCACGGTGGCGCCCAGCGGCGAGGCCAGGCCGCCGCTCAAGCGCGCCGCCAGGCCGATCATCACCGGCGCGATGAGGATGGAGTACAGCAGGTACAGGCCATAACCGGCCATCACCGCGCCCGGAGCGGCGGCGATGGCGCCCAACTGCTGCGCCGCCGGGTTGCCCAACGACTGCGGCCAGCCCGTGGCCGGGGCCATGATGAGCAGCGGCGCAAAAGCCAGCAGGGCGTCGGCGATCAACAAGGCGCCCAGCGCGCGTGAGCGGCCTGGCCTTGTGCTTTCAAGCGGGGACGTGGTGGCATGGGGTGCGGTCAGGGTGGTCATCTTGGCTCCAGGGAAGAACGGTTTGAAGTCGGAAGGGGCAAACGGATTCAGTGCGCGGCTGCAGCGGCGGTGGCTGGCGCGCCACCCAGCCCCAGGTCGGCCAGCGCCTGTCGCAAGGCCAAGTGCGCGGGTGTGTGGTGCAACGGACCTGCGGCCTGGCGCAGCGCCGTGCCGTCCAGCGCATGGGGCACACGCCAGAGGTAACTCATGCGCGCCAGTTCGCGCCAGGGCGGGTGCACCAGGCCCACGGCGCGCACCAGGCCCCAGGGCATGCCGCCGGTCTTGAAGCCTGCAGCGGGCTGCAGGCCCAGGTCGGCGGCGGCTGCAGTCACGATGGCCAGCAGTTCCCGTCCGGTGAGGGTGTGGCCTTCGAAGTGCAGGGCCTCGAAGCCCGGCTTCGGCGGCAGGTTCGCCACGGCGACGAAGGCCCGTGCCAGGTCGGGCAGGTAGGCCCACGCGTGCGGCAGGTCCAGCGGGCCGGGGTAGACCAGCTTGCCGCGACGAATGTCCTTCACCACCGCCTGGTCCAACCACGAGCCGCTGCCGCAACCGTAGAAGTCGCCGGCGCGGATGACCACGCTGCGCAGGCCCTGCGGCGCACGCGCCTGCATCAGCGCTTCCATGGCCACACGCAGGCGGCCCTTGTCGTTGTCGGGCCGCTGCGGCGTGGCTTCGGTCAGCAGCGCCGGCATCTGCGAGCCGAAGTTGTAGACGTTGCCCGGCAACATGAACAGCGCGCCCAGGCGCTGCGCCACGGCCAGGCCCTGCTGCAGTGCCGGCATCGCCTCTTCCTCCCAGCGTGTGTAGACCGGGTTCACGGCGTGAACCACCGCCTGAACACTCGCCTGCAAACCTGCCTGCACACCTGCCTGCAAACCGGTGGCTCGGGCCACCAGCGTGTCGGTGTCGTTCAATGCCACGGGCAGCGCGCATGCCTTGGCCGGCAAGGGGGCGACGGGCGCACGCCGCACCTGGGCCAGCACGTGCCAGCCAGCGGCAGCAAAGGCCTGTGTGGCGGCCTGGCCGAAACGGCCATTGGCGCCGAGGATGAGCACGGTTTTCATGACGGGGTCTCGCGGGGTGGGTCAGGGTGCAGGCAGTGTCGGCTTCCGATAGCCATTCGACAATTGATGAGCCATACAATCCAGCTATACATTTATGCATGACAAGGAAGGTTGCCGATCTGCACTTCGACTGGGCACTGGTGCGCAGCTTCCTGGCCGTGCTGGACGCCGGCAGCCTGATGGGCGCGGCGCGCCGGCTGGGTGCGCAACAGCCCACCTTGAGCCGCCACGTGGCCGAACTCGAGGCGCAACTGGGCGCACCGCTTTTCGAACGCACCGGGCGCGGGGTGCTGCCCACCGCGCTGGCAATGGCCATCGCCGACGCCGCGCGTCAGATGGAAGCCGGCGCCGACACACTGGCCCGCACGCTCAAGCGCAGCCGCGAAGCCACCAGCGGCACGGTGCGCATCACCACCAGCGAGGTCGCGGCCAGCTACCTGATGCCGCCGGTGCTGGCGCTGTTGCAACAAGCCGAACCGGGCATCCAGGTGGAACTGGTGGCGTCCAACCAGATCAGCAACCTGCTGCGCCGCGAAGCCGACATCGCCGTGCGCATGGTGCGGCCGGCCCAGGGTTCACTGGTGGCTCGCAAGCTGTCCGACATTGCCATCGTGGCGTGCGCGCACAGCAGCTACCTGCAACGCATGGGCACACCACGCACGCTGACCGACTTGCTGCAACACCGGCTGATCGGCTACGACCGCGACGACACCATCGAACGCGGGTTCGCTCAGCTGGGTTACAACTTGCCGCGCGAGAACTTCGTGCTGCGCACCGACAACCATCTGGCCTACGGCCGACTGGTGGCGGCTGCTGCCGGCATCGGTTTTGTCGCCGCCTACAACGTGCCTGTGTTGCCGGGTGTGCAGACCGTGCTGCCGATGCTGAAGATTCCACCGCTGCCGTGCTGGCTGGCGGTGCACCGCGAGATCCGTGGCAGTGCGCTCGTCCGGCGTGTCTACGACTTCCTGGCCGAGGCGATTCCACGCGAGCTGGGGGCGTAGCCCTTTGCCGCCCGAAGGGGTTTCAGCTGGCTTCAGCCGCAAATCAGGTCCAGTTCACCGGGGGCTCGTTGCTGGCGGCGTTTTCGCAAGGCGTCATCCTGGGCGCGCTGCTGCAGGGTGTGCGCGTCAGCGATCGCGCCTACGCCGGCGGCTGGTGGGACTGGCTGACGCCCTTTTTCGGTACTCACCGGCGCGAGTGTGGTCGTGGCCTGTGCGCTGCTGGGGTCCACCTGGCTGGTGATGAAGGCCGAAGGCACGCTGCAGCGTCGAGCCCGGGCCCTGGCCTGATGGCTGGGCGGGGCCAGCCTGGCCGCCATCGTCGCGGTCAGCATCGCCACCCTGTTTCTCAGCGCCGACTACTCGGCAACTGGCTGCACTGGCCCAACATCCTGTGGGTGGCCCCGGTGCCCATCCTGGTGGCGCTGGCCAGCGTGGCCTTCGTGCGCAGCCTGAAGACGGGTCGCGAAACCGCCCCCTTCCTGCTCACGCCGGGCATCTTCCTGCTGTGCTTCGTCGGCCTTGGGATCAGCGTGTTTCCAGACGTCGTGCCGGGCCTCGTCACCATCTGGGACGCAGCCACCGACCGCAGCAGCCAGGTCTTCATGCTCTGGGGCACGGCCCTGGTGCTGCCGATGATCCTGGCCTACACGGCCTGGTCGTACTGGGTGTTCCGCGGCAAGGTCAACGCTGACGGGTACCACGCGTGAACTCACTCGTGAAGTCACGCATGAAGCTCCCTCTGTCTGCGCTGGCCCGCCATCACCGCGGCACGCCCCGACGAGCCGTTGCCACCCCTGTGGAGCCGGCTGCTGTGGATGGCCGGCATCTGGGCCGCCAGCATCACCGCGCTGCTGGCCGTGGCCATGTTGCTGCGCTGGGTGTTGAAGGCTTGAAGCGCTGACGCGCCTTGCACTTTCGCGTTCTTCACGAAGGGGCCAGCGGGACCGCCAGCCAACTGCGGGCTGCGGCCCGCCGGCGAGTTGCCCTGCGCCCAGCGTCAGAAACTGGTCTTCGTCCTGACCAGGAACTGCAGCTTCTTGATATCGGCCGGTGCGCCGAGCGGGAACGCAACGTCGATATGCAACACGTTGCTGAAGGCCGCTCGTGCGCTCACGATGCGCAGGCCGAAGCCGGCGTTGCTCAGCCAGCCTGGGTCCTTCAGGTTGGTACCCGTGCCGTCCCACGCGCGACCGGCATCGAAGAACGCGGCGCCGCCGATGCGGAACAGCTGCCACAGGTAGATGTCGGTATAGAAGCGCTCTTCCACTGTGAACAGCGCGCGGCGCGTGCCGCTCTGGTAGCGCAGCGGGAAACCGCGCAGGCCGTTGTCGCCGCCAAGCTGCAGCGCCTCGGCCGGGTCCGGGTTTTTCAGCATGTCGACCGCGCCCGAGGCGAAGAACAACCAGCGCGGGCCCTGCGGCAGGTAGTACTGTGCCTGCAGGCCGGCCGCCATGCGCTGCGGCTGGCCGTCGCTGCGGCGGCCGGACAGAGTGGCCGCGGCAATGAGCTGTTGCCCTGCCACAGGTTCGAAGCCGCGACCGATCGACGCGGCGTACAGCCAGGCGTTGCGCGTCGAGCCGAACGAGGTCGCGGCGCGCCCCAGTTGCGCCGACGCCGCCAGGCCGAGCGCAAAGAACTCCGGCCGTCCGACCAGGTTGCGGTTCTGCTCTTTCTCGAAGCGGTCTTCGATCAGGTCGTAGCGCGCGTAGGGGCCGACGCGCTTTTCATCGCCGGGCAACAGCGGCGGTGGCGTACGCCCGGGTTCGGGCGCGTAGCCATCGTCGTCGCTGCGCAGCCCGATCGAGTAGCGCTGCACCCAGCCGTTCTGCAGGCCCGGCGACCAGCCGCCGAAGACATCACGCCGATCCTGGCGACGGCGGTACTGGCTGAAGATGTTGCCGGCGTTGTAGACCGAGTCGATACGGTCGTCGTTGGACACCGTGACTCCGGCCGCCCAGCGCGTGTCCAGCGAACGGAAAGGCAGTTGCGCCGAGATCGCGTCGCTGCGGCCGTCGCTGTTCGACGCGTGGCTGTAGCGCAGCGCTGCGGCGGTACCGAAGGCGCGGTCGTTGAAGAAGTCGAACTCCTGGCCCGAGCGGTCGACGCCGTTCGAGCGGCCGAAACTGACCGTGGTGCCGGTGCCGAACAGGTTGTATTCGCGCTCTGTACGGCCGCGCTGCCGGATCATGGCGGCCATTGTCGAATCGGCGGTAACCGAGCGGACCCTTGCGCACCTGGGTTTGCATGTCGGCAGTGGACGTCCGACCTTGCCTGCGAACGGTCATACGCATCAAGAGGGGCT
>JBBRCN010000134.1:0-9626 GCA_038204775.1 Burkholderiales bacterium
ACGGACAAAGAACGTTATGCCCGCGCCTGCTCTCAGACTTGAAGTGCAACGCCCAGACCACATCTGGAGTTGCACAAATGGGAAAGATTTATTCACACCTGTCGGATACGGAGCGCTGGACCGTTGAGAGCAAGCTCAACGTGGGACTGAGTTTTGCGGCCATTGGAAGGACGCTCAAGCGGCAGCGGCAGCGGCAACGGCGACTTGCGGCCCGACCCCAGCCAGACCGAAGAATTGATCGCCGAAGCCGAACAGGGGCGTGACTGGGGCGACCGCCTGCTGCGCGGCCACAGCGGCGACGGTGCGTTTTCCATCCTGCGCACGCTGCCGGCCGACCTGCCGGGTGTGTACACGCCGTGGGAACAGCTGCTGCGCATACAGATGGCTCGCGCACTGTCCGAACAGCCGGACCTGAGCTGGTCGCGCCCCACCCGCAGCTGGATCGCCAACCAGGGCCGGATGGGCCGCAACACCGACGCCAGCAAGGCCCGTCGGATGCCTTGGGAGCCTGGCACCACCGCCACCCGCGCCGTGCCGCGTGTGGTGCTGGTGCTGGACGTGAGCGGCTCCATCGACGAGCCGCTGCTGCAGCGTTTTGCCGCCGAGATGAACGCATAGGTGCGCCACCTGCACGCCGCGTTGGTGCGCCGCCTGCACGCCGCGTTGGTGCGCCGCCAGCACGCCGCGCTGGTGCTGGTGGTGGGTGACGACAGGGTGCGCGAGGTCAGCCGCTTTGAACCCGGCCAGGGCGCGCTGCAGGCCTTGTTGGCGCTGGCCGTGAAAGGCGGTGGTGACACCGACTTCACGCCCCTGCTGGAAGAAGCCGACCGCCACCGGCCCGACCTGACGGTGCTGCTCACCGACCTGCAGGGCCCCGCCCACCATCGGCCGCAGGGGGGTGTGCTGTGGGCCGTTCCACCGGCCTTTGCGCACGCCGTGGCCCCTTTTGGCCGCAAGCTGGTGCTGCGCTAGTCGCCGCGCCGCGACACAATCGGATACCTGTCGCCTTCAGCCTCGTCCACGAAGATGCCCTTGCGTGCCCTGATCACCGCGCTGCTGTGTGCCCTGTGGCTGGCCGGCCCGGGGCAGGCATTGGCGCAGTCCAGCGGCAACGAACACCGCGTGGCGCTGATCGTGGGCAACGCCAGCTACAAGACTTCGCCGCTGCGCAACCCGGTCAACGACGCGCGGGCCATGCGCGACAAGCTCAAGCGCATGGGCTTCGAGGTCGTCTACTTCGAAAACCTGCAGGTGCGGCAGGTGGGCAGTGCGCTGCGTGAGTTCCGCAACGCCATCCGCCCCGGCAGCGTGGCGCTGTTTTTTTATGCCGGCCATGGCCTGCAGGTGCGCGGCGAAAACTACCTGCCCACGGTGGACGCCGACCTGGCCAGCGAGGAAGACGTGCCCTACCAGTCGCTGAGTCTGTCAGCGGTGCTCAACACCATGGAAGACAGCAAGGCCGCCGTCAACCTGGTGCTGCTGGACGCCTGCCGCAACAACCCCTTCGCGCGCAACTTCCGCAGCCAGGCACAGGGCTTGGCCCGTGTGCAGGCGCCCAGCGGCACGCTCATCCACTACGCCACGCGGCCCGGCAGCGTGGCCGAAGACGGCGGCGGCCAGCACGGCACCTACACCGAAGCACTGCTCAAGCAGATCGACGAACAGGGTGTGCCCATCGAGACCAGCCTGAAGCGCGTGACCATCCGCGTGCGAGAGGTCACCAAAGGCAAGCAGGAACCGTGGATGGAAGGCAGCCTGACGGGTGACTTCTATTTCATCGTCAGCCCAGGCGCGCAGGTGACGGTGCAGGCCACGCCGGCTGCCGCCACATCGGAAGAAGCCGCGTGGCGCGCTTCGGAATCCATCGGCACCGCCCCCGCCTACCAGGCCTACCTGACCGAGTACCCCAAGGGCCTGTACGCCGCCGCCGCGCGCATCAAGCTGGCGGGGCTGACGGCGCCTTCGCCCTCTCCGTCACTGCCACTGTCGACACCCGCCGCTACAGAAACCCCGTCGCTGCTGAGCCCGGTGCCGGCCGGCACCAAAGACGCCGACGGCGCCACCTGGCGCGATGTGCAGGCCCGCGGCGGCCGCGAACACTTCGAGGCCTACCTGCAGCGCTTTCCGCGCGGCCGCTACGCCTTGGCCGCGCGCACCGCACTGCGCAAGCTGGCCACCGATGCGGGTGCACCCGCCACGCTGGCTTCAACAGCCACGCCGCTGGGCGCAGAACCGCAAGCCTGGGAAGCCGCGCTGCAAAGCCACAGCCAGGGCGCCTACCAGGCCTATCTGCAGGCCTACCCCAAGGGCCGTTACGCCGGCCAGGCCCAGGCCGCCATCGTGGCCCTGCGCCAGGCTGCCGCCGAGCCGCCCGTGGTGGTGGCCGTGGCGCCACGCCCACAACCACCGTCAGTGACCCAACAACAGCAGCAGCAGCAGCGCCAGTTGCCCAGCGCAGAACGCGAAGCCCTGCGCACCGCGGCGCTGCGTGAACTGAGCCTGGCGCGCCTGACGGGCGCCGACTTCACGATGGGCGCCGAGGCCGACGAGCAAGGCGACGACGGCCAGCCCGACACGGCGGCCCAGCCCACGCGCAGCGTGCGGGTGGGCAACTTCGAGCTGTCCTACTACGAAGTCAGGGTGGACCAGTTCCGCAAGTTCGTCGACGCCACCGATTACCTGACCGAAGCCGAAACCGCCGCCAGCCGCGGTTGCCATGTGCCCACCCGCGGCGGCCGCTGGGAGCTGCGCGCTGACGCCAACTGGCGCGACCCCGGCTACGGCGCGAACAACAAACAGACCGACGGCCACCCGGTGGTGTGCGTGAGCTGGAACGACGTGCAGGCCTACCTGCAATGGCTGAACGGCAACCCCGGCGGCAACCCCGGCGGCACCCCCGAACGCTACCGCCTGGCCACCGAAGCCGAATGGGAATTTGCCGCGCGCGGCGGTACCACATCACCCCGCCCGTGGAGCGAATCGCCGGGCTTCTTCGGCCGCATCTGGGGCGTCACCAAATTTGGCAGCAAGCCAGAACGCCCCGTCAGCCGCAGCTGCGGTTACGCCAACGTGGCCGACGAATCCCTGCGCACGCTGCTGGACTGGCCCGACACCCTGAACTGCGACGACAGCTACCCGCAAGCCGTACCCGGCGGCTACTTCGGCGACAACAACTTCGACCTCTACGACATGATCGGCAACGCAGCCGAATGGGTGCAGGACTGCTGGAACACCAGCCACCAGGGCGCACCGCGCGACGCCCGCGCCCGCAACAGCGGCGACTGCACCCGCCGCGTGGTGCGCGGCGGCAGCTGGGCCAGCACACCGGCCAGCGTCCGGTCGGCTGCACGCGCCAACCAGCCGCACGCCTACCGGGCGTCGGACCTGGGGTTTCGCATCGCGCGGTCGGCACAGCAATAGTTGGCAACAGCGCAGCAAGAGCGCGCGCCCCGGCGCCAAGCAGCTGCTTCAGTCTCGCGCAAACCGCTGCGCCACCTGGCGTTGGGCTGCCTGCACCCGCTGCACCACCAACGAATCGCCGCTGGCCGACAGAAGCAGTTGCTGTGTGGCGCGAGTCATGCCCACGTACAAGAGCCGCAGCGCGTCGTCCAGCGTTTCATTGCCCATCGGCAGCGATTGCAGCGCTGCCACGCAGACCCAGGGAAATTCCAGCCCCTTGGCACTGTGCAGCGTCAGCAGCTTGGCGCTGGGCTGCTGCCAGTCGAAGCGCCTGAAAGCCTGGTCGTTCATGCTCTGCATCGGCACCTGCGCACGGCGCAGAGCCTGTTCGACGGCTGGCATCTGCGACCTCGCACGCAGCAGCACCGCCATGTCCTGCCAAGGCAGGCCTTCTTCGTGGGCCTGCACCATGCGCTGGGCGATGAGTTCGCCTTCTTCACCCGCATGTCGTGAGATGACGAGCACCGGCACAGGCCCACGACGGCCGGCGCTGGCGGGTTCGACCAACTGCATCTCGTCTTCACCCCGCAAGGTGCCGTCGCCTTGCAACAGGCTCTGCGCGCATTGCATGGCCAGCGCCAGCACCTCGGCGGTGTTGCGGTAGTTGAGCTTGAGGATGCTGGTGCGGCCGCGGGCGTCGATGCCCACGCTGGCAAAGTTGAACTTGCGGCGGCGCTGCTGGTAGATGCTCTGGGCGTCGTCGTACAGAACCAGCAGGCTCTGCGTCTGGGGCGTCACCATGCGTGCGGCCATGCGCAGCCAGGCGTCTTCGAAGTCGTGCGCCTCGTCGATCAACAAAGCGGTGTACTGGCCGGCCGGCACACGGCCGCTGTCCACCGCACGTTCCAGCACCTGGGCCAGGGCTTCGAAGTAGGCATCACCCTTCAGACCGTGCGGTGCGTCCAGCTGGTAACTGCGCACCATGTCCTGGCACCAGCTGTGGAAAGTGCGCACCTGCACCCGCTCATCGACGCCGCGTGCCCGCAGCAGGCTTTCGATGCGTGTGGCCAGGGTGCGGTTGAAGCACATCACCAGAATCGGCCGGTCTGCGCGCGCAGCGGCCGCCAGGTACTGCGCGCGGAAGATCAGGATCATGGTCTTGCCCGAGCCCGCCGCGCCGTGGATGACCCGGTGACCTTCGCCCAGCGTGCGCGCCACTTGCTCCTGTTGAAGGTCCATCACCTGCAACAGGCTGGGCAGCAGCAGGGCGGGAGGCTGCGTGGCCGTGTCGCCATCAGCGGGCTCGTTGAAACCCAGCGTGGCCTGGGTGGCCAGGCGAACTTCAGGAAACAGGTGCCAGCGAATGCGGTCGCGCTGCGGCAGGCTCAGGGTGTGCGGGTAGCTGACGGTGAACATGCCCCACAGGCGCAGCTGAAACTGCGCCGCGTCCAGCTCAGGTTCCAGGTCGTCGCGCAGCAGCGTGCGCGCTTGGGGGAACAGTGCCACGAAGTCGGTGCTGTCCACGTCGGCACGGCGCAGGCCGCTGAGCACCACGCCCCAGCCGTAGGGAAACAGCAGCTTGCCGGCAAACGGGCCATCCGGGTGCACCAGGGCGGGGTCGTGTTCCATCAAGTGCACCAGCTCCAGCACGCAGTCGCGCGCCTGGCGCAGCGGATGCGCCGCCGTCACCTTGCCGCGCGGCGTGTTCAGTTCGATGGCGTCGCGGTTGCCGGGCCCCAGCGTGCTGCGCTTCCAGTCCTTGACCTCCAGCAGCAGCACGCCCCAGCGCGGCGACAGGATCACGAAGTCGGGTTGGCGCGCGCGCGGGCCGATCGGCACGTCGTGCCAGACGATGTAGTCATCTTCCAGGCAGCGCTTGAGCTGATGCAGCACGCGCCGTTCGCCACTGTTGCAGCGGGCGTCTACCTGGCTCAGCCCTTGGGGGAACAGTGCCATGGCTGCAAGCCGCGTCGTTCAGAACCGCATCTTCACGTTCACGCCCAGTGCCCACGCACCCCGGCGCGGTTCCAGTGCCAGCGGGCGTGGCCAGAAGTGACCGACGACGATGCCGGCCAGCAACCAGTCTTCATGCACCGGTTGTTCCCAGCGTGCCTGCAGGCCGTAGTCCAGCGCGCCGACGCCCGACCCTTGCTGACCGTTGACCAAGGCCTCCAGCGACAGCAGGCGGTCTTGACCAAACCAGCGGTAAGTGCCCAAGCTGCTGGCCCAGACAAACTTGGGCAGGTCCTGCGTGACCGTGGCAGAGGTCAGCCAACGCAGCGCCAGGACCGGCGAAAGGGTGTGCTCGTATGACATTGCCGTGGTGGAACCGGCGCGGTCGTCCACCGTCCAGAACAGCGTCTGACGCAGGTCGAGCCGGTCGTCGGGGCTCAGCTCCCAGCTTAAGCGCATGCGCGCCTGCACATAGGGCTTGAAGGCGCCGCGCACGCCGATGCGGAAGTCGAACACATCGTCGAGCGTACGACCCAGGCCGACAAAGAACTTGTTGCTGTCGGACGACGTGGCCAGCCGCTGGTCTTGCCGCGTCAGGCTTCCAGGTTTGTCGGTGATGATTTCGCGTTCGTTGTCGCGACCGACAAAAACGTAGCCCAGTCGGTCCAGGTTGGGCAGGCTGAAACGGGCATTGATGCGCAAGCCGACCTCCACCTTGTCGCGCTGCCGCTTCAGCACGCTCAGGTCCAACAGGCCATTCTTGACCTGGCCGCCCCTGTAAAAGGGCGTGTCGCCAAACCAGCTGTCGACACCGCTGGCCAGCCACACCGCCGATTCACGCACCGATTCACGGGCTGACTCGGCCATCTCCACAACGGGCGCGGACACCACCGATTCAGCGTTGGCGGCCGGGGCGGCGGCCGCTGGTGTAAGCGCAGGTGCAGGTGCAGCCCCAGGCGCAGGTGAAGGCGCAGGCGCCGCACCGGCGACGGGTGCTGCCCGAGCGGGCAGCGGGGCGGCTGGAGGCTGCGTCGCGCAGGCCGCAAGCCACAGCGACAAAAGCGGGAGCGAAAGCCGTGCGATGGTCAGCAAGAGAGGCATGGGCTGCAGGTGCACATTGAAGCTGGAATGTACGCCCGCTCGACGTTGGCCCTTGGCTGCAGCGGTGGCGAGGCCGCCGCGCGCATCGGCATAACGCGCGAACGATCCGGCGGCACCGCCCGCCCAGAACACACGATCACGGCGGGTGCTGCTGGCCGCGGCGTTGAAGTCGCGCGTCGGGCTGGACAAGCTGGTGGCCTGCGCGTCGTAGGGAAGGCTTGGTGCATCGCGCCTGTCGCCGCGAGCGGGTCGGACTTCGGCCGGGCGCCGCGCCAGGCCGATCCAGGCCGATCCAGGCATCATCGCTGTCCATGAAGCGCCCATCCGACGTCCCACGTCCGGCTGCCGGGCACGGTGCCACTGCGCCCAAGAACCCGCTCAGTCCCAAGAAACTGCTGCAGTCCAAGTGGACCGCGGTGCGGCCGCTGAACAGGGAGAAGCATTTCGCCGTCGTGCGTGTCATCGAACCAATACCACCCGCCACGCGCATCGACCAGGTGGAGCTGCAGGCCGTGCATTCCAACCGGTCATTCCTGCTGCACTGGCGCGAGCTGAAGGACGGTACACGCTGGCGGCAAGGCTGGGTGTGATGGCCGCGCCAGCGAGCGAAAGGGCCAACAAGGCCAACAAGACGCTTCCCCGCGCGGGGCGAAGGCACCACCACCACCACGTCTACGTCGTCGAGCTCGCCGACCCGGTCTGGAACGAAGCCCGCTTCCGCCGCGCCAACCCCGGCTACCAATTGGGCAAGCCCTTTGTCTACGTGGGCATGACGGGGCTGGACCCGGACCTGCGATTTGACAAGCACAAGGCCGGCATCCGGGCCAACCGATTCGTCTTCACGTACGGCCTGCGCCTGCTGCCGGCGCTGTACGCCGTCTACAACCCGATGCCTTACGACGCGGCGTGCGAGATGGAGGTGGAGCTGGCCATTGGGCTGCGCGAGGCGGGGTATGGGGTTTGGCAGGCTTGACTGCGAGTTGGGCTGTGCGAGGTGGGTCACCGCGGTACCGCTGGCACTTCTCCCGTGCGAATCAAGATCGCGTTCAACGCCAGATTCACATAGCAGTTTGACCTGCCCACCTTCACCTTCTGCACAAACCCCGCGCCAGCCAGAGCGTCCAGATATTTGGCGGCCATCAGCCGCGTCACCTTCAAGTCACGCTTTACGAATTCGATCCTGGTGTACAGGTGCATGAACAGGTTGTTGATGAGGTCCTGGCCGTAGAACTTGAAGCCCGTGCGGATGCGGTGCTTGTAGTCCAGCAGCGCAGCCTTGATGTCGATGACGGTGCGGATGGTCTGCTGCGCTGTGATCTCCACTGCGGCCAGCATGTACAGCACCCACTCTTGCCACACAGCGGCTGAATCGGTCTGTTCACGCACGGCCTGACGCAGGCGGTAGCAGTCGGGCTTGCTGCGCATGATCTGGCTGCTGAGGTACAGCACAGGAATGTCCAGCAGACCTTTGTTGGCGAGGTACGGCACATTCACAATGCGGCCCCTGCGGCCCCGTCGCCGTCGCAGAAGGGGTGGATGCTGTGGAAATGGTGGTGCGCCACCGCCATCTTGATCGGCGGGTCGGCATCAGACGCGCTGTCGCCATTGATGAAGCGTTCCAGGTCAGTCATCAGCGCCACGATCAGCGCCACGATCTGCACCGGCTCTTGCGGCGGCGTGTAGACCAAGCGCCGCGTGAGTTCACCTAAAACACTGGCGTCATCTGCCGACAGGAAATCTTCAATCCGTGCAGAGAAGTAGGCGCGTTGGAGGTCCGATGCAGGCGCCACTCGTAGTGCGCCAGAGCAGTTGCTCTGGCGCGTAAGCGGTGACAGTGACTTAGCGAGGGTCGCGCCACGGTGAAAGTCGAGGGTCTGCACAAGTTGTTGCGACTGGCCTAATGCCCCGCCAAAGTTATTGCCTCGACTATCGCTCACCTGGATTGCTCCGCGAGAGCAGCGCACAGATACCTCCTGTTCTCGAATCAAAACGCAAGCGACCTGATTCGAGCAGCCTGCAGCAAGCACCGCGAACGGGCAGTCAAGGCGCAAGTCTCGCCACGGTGATGAGAAAACTCACCGCGCCAAGCGGCCGGTGCACTGCAAGTAAGACTTCGAGCCTGGGAGCTGACTTTCGATGCACGGGTTCGACGAGCCAGGGTCAGCTTACGGGCGCCCTAGGGTAAACCCGGTTTCGGCCAGAAGCCGCCCGCTTCGACTGGCAGCTTTGCTGTCGTTCATCTCGCTTCGGATTCCAGGTTTGGCAAACGGTCATGCAGGGCGCATTCCATGCCGGTTCGCGCTGCCTGAGCCCCCCCGGCAGCACATCAAGGCCAGGCGAGTTGCGATTGCTTCGATGAAAACAGGCGCGCGATGCGGCTCGACTGAATCATTGCTGCCACGACGCCGCGCCAACCGAACGAGGCACCCACGGCGCGACGCGCGCGGTCGGCATACGAGCCGCTCACCGCCGCGACGCCACCGCGCTCGACCAACTGCAGATTGACAGCGTTGGCGATCAGCCCGAGGTGGGTCAGCGCTTGAGGAAAGTTGCCGAGGAATTCGCCGTTGCGCGAATCGATCTCTTCGGCGTACAAGCCGACGTCGTTGGCACAGTCCACCAGCTTGTCGATTACGGCGCGGGCCTCGTCGATCTGGCCGGCGGCGAGCTGAGCATCAGCCAACCATGAACTGCAGACCAGGAACTCGCCCTCGCCACCGCAAACGCCGTCCTCGCCCTTGTAGCGCGCCAGAAAGCCACCAATTTCCAGCGCTTCGCGGACGTTAGCGATTGTCCTGTCAAGCTCCTGCGGCTGCAGCGCAAAGCCGAGCATCGGCGCCAGCAGCACCGCCACGTCGGTACCGCCGTCGTAGGCCTGGCGCAAGCAGCCGTTCTCCGGTGCTGCCGCATGCGCGCGAATCTCCGCCTCGATGCGCTTGGCCACCTCGCTCCATTTCGCATCGAGCAGGCGGCCGGCGCGGTCCATGCCGGTCCAGCTCATCAGCTTGCCGTGAAGATGGTGACGCGGCGGCCCGCGCATTTCCCACAGCCCCTGGTCGGGCTCGTGCCAATGCGCGGCAATGAAGCGCGCAACGGCGTCGAGCAGGCGCCGGTATTGCGCGTCGAGTTGGCCACCAAGCGCCTGGTAGAGCTCCGCCAGATCGAGCATCTGG
>JBBRCN010000135.1:0-9587 GCA_038204775.1 Burkholderiales bacterium
CGGTGTGGCACCGGGTACGGGAGTTCGGCAGTGACGGCGTGTTCGGCATTCAGATGCGGGCGATCAACCCCCAGGTCGTTGTTGCTTGACGAACCTGCGTGCATGCAAGCGCCACGTTCTATCTTGCCGCTGGCGCTTAGCGTCTTCCTTGAGGCGTGTCTTGTGCATGGTCATGACGCCTCCATACAGGGTTTTGCTTCGAGGATGCGCGAGTAAGGGGCTGGTCATCTGTGCGTTGCCGCACTCAGCAACGGTTTCACTTCGGCCCAATTTACACAGCCTGATCAATCGGGCCCTTGACCTTGCTGAAACGGATGCGCCGTCTGCGCGCGCGTAAACATGTCCGCCATCTGTCCACTGCCCGCCATTTCCCGCCATTTCCCGCCTGGCGCGGTCGGGCAGTCTCGCGCCGTGAAACGCGATAGCGCTTGACTGGACTGTCTGCCTGGCGCGCGACATGGCGTCATTTGGGCGGATAGACACCTTTTTCCCGGGCTGCCTGAATCGGCTGCCACGGGCCGTACTTGTGCTGCTCAGCCGAAAAGCCCGGCGTGTAGGGAGGAAACGCTGCATCGACCGGTTTGTTCTTGCGCGCGGGGAAATCCGCTTCGAGACGCTTCTTGACCGGCCGCGGTTGACTGTTGACATAAGCGGCCACGTCGAAGGCTTGTTCATCCGTCAGTACCGTTGTGAGGTGGGTGATGCCGCTGGGCATGTTGCCCTTGATGAAGCCGGCGGCCAGGGTGATGCGGGCCATGCCGGCACCGTCGTTGTAGCTGTCGGCACCCCAGAGTGGTGGAAACCGGTAGCCATCGGCATCGCCCGCCTTGCCGCGACGAACGCCCAGGCCCTTGTCGCCATGGCAGGCCACGCAGCTGCTCTCATAAACGAGTTTTCCGGCCACCGGGTCAGCTGCGCGCGCCAGCGCTTTCAGCTTGAGGGTGCCGCCGCCTTCCAGTTTTGTTCCAACCGGAAGGCCGGTCGACAGAAAGTGCAGATAGGACATCATGGCTTTCATTTCCGCGCTGTCCAGCGGCAATTGGCGGCCGTTCATGCTGCGCTCCATGCAGCCGTTGATGCGCTCCTCGGTGGTCGAGACCGCATCCTCACGGCCCCGGTATTGCGGAAAGCTCACAAACGTACCGACCCAAGGGTTGCCGAACTTGCGCCCGCCGGATTCCATATGGCAGGCGACACAGGCCAGGTTGTTGCCGGCGTACCGTTTGCTGGCGTGTTTCACCTCGGGGCCGATGTGCTTGTAGGTTTGCTCCATCAGGGCCTTGCCCTGGCGCACCGACTGGCTGTACTTGTCGTCGGGTAATTTGCTGATGTCGGGCGCTTGCCAGTCTTTCTGAATCGGGGCGGCAACGGCTGCAGGAGGTGGTGCCGGTCCCGCGCCCACGGCTGGGCTCTGGGCGAAAGCACCCCCGCAGAAGCCGGTGCCGACGGCCAATGCCAAGGTCAATCTGCGTGACGTTCTCATTTCGTACTCCTGTTTGCTGTAATTGACGCCTTCGGATTGCTTTGGTAGTTACCAGATCAGAACCCGCCCGTCTGTACGCAGGCGCACCCAGCAGAGGCTTCGCGTCGCTGAATATCGCTCGCCAGATCAATCGAGCCCCTTATATTGCTCAAACGGTTCGCCGCCTGCGCACGCAAAAATATGTACGCCAAGAGCAGGTCGTCGAAACTTGCAATGCCGCAAAATATTCCACGCTCGTAGCCGACACGGAAGACGACGCATGCCTGAAGGACTGAGCCCCGAAAGCAGTTCGCGCTTGGCTGCATTCACGGCATGTGAAGCCGGTCCCGACTCTGTTGAATTCGTTGAAACAAGCCCCCGTAACGCCCGACCTGCAGAACTTGCCTGATCCCTCGTTGTGCGAGGCGGACGGTGTGGTTCAGGCCGTCGGTGCGGACATCGAACACGGGCTGACCGCCCAGGATGCCGTTCGCCGGCTCGCACAGGATGGCCCGAATGAACTGCGAGCCGCACCGGTGAAGCCTCGCTGGCGCCGCATGCTGGCGCAGTTCCAAGATCCGCTGATCTATCTGCTGTTGGCTGCCGTGATCATTGCGCTGGTGGCCTGGGGCATCGAAGGCCGTTCTGGGTGGCCGGTGGACGCGATCGTGATCTCGCTGGTCGTGCTGCTCAACGGCGTCCTGGGTTTCGTGCAGGAAGCCCGCGCCGCGAACGCAGTCGCCGCGCTGGCGCGCATGACCGCGGTCAGCTCGGCCGTGCTGCGCGATGGCCAGGAGCAGCGTGTGCCCAGCGCGCAACTGGTGCGCGGCGACGTGCTGGTGCTCGGCGAAGGCGATGCCGTGGGCGCCGACGCGCGGCTGTTGCAGGCCGCCTCGCTGCGCGTGCAGGAAGCGTCGCTCACCGGCGAGAGCGAGGCCGTGCTCAAGGACGCCGCCACCTTGCGTGCTGCGGCGCCGCTGGGCGACCGTCTCAACATGGTGTTCAAGGGCACGGCCGTTGCGCAGGGCACCGGCCGCGCCGTGGTCACCGCCACCGGCATGCGCACCGAGATGGGCGCCATCGCAGCCATGCTGGAGGCGACGGTCGAGGCGCCGACGCCGCTGCAGAAAGAGGTGGCCCGCATCGGCCGCACGCTCGGCATCGCGGTGGTGGTCATTGCCGTGATCGTGGTCGGGACCATCCTGTTGCTGTCGGACATCCGCACGGCGTCGGACGTCATCACGGTGCTGCTGCTGGGCGTGTCGCTGGCCGTGGCCGCAGTGCCCGAGGGCCTGCCGGCGATCCTGTCGGTGGTGCTGGCCATGGGCGTGCAGCGCATGGCCAAGCGCAACGCCATCGTGAAGAACCTGTCGTCGGTCGAAACGCTGGGCTCGGCTTCGGTGATCTGTTCCGACAAGACCGGCACGCTGACGCGTGCGGAGATGACCATCGAGCGCGTGATGACGGCCTCGGGCGACAGCCACGTCACCGGGGTCGGCTACGCGCCGCAGGGTCGGGTCGAGCACCAGGGCAGCGCGCTGACCGGCGGGCCGGTGCATGCCGAGCACATCGTCATGCTCAGCGGCGGCAGCCTGGCCAGCAATGCCGACTTGCGACAGGCGGAAAGCGGCGAGTGGGAGATCCACGGCGACCCGACCGAGGCCGCCTTCCTGGTCGCCGAACGCAAACTGGGCGTGACCGAAAAACGCGAGCAGCGATTCGAGCGCGTCGGCGAGATCCCGTTCAGTTCTGAGCGCAAGTTGATGTCCAGCATCGAGCGCGATCATGAGCAGGGCGGTGCGCTGGTCGTCATAACGAAGGGTGCGCCCGATGTGTTGATGAAGCTGTGCACGCGCGCTCGTGTCGGCATGGACGTGGTTCCATTCGACGACGCGCTGCGAGCGCGGGCGACGGCCGATGTGCATACGCTGTCCGACGCGGCCTTGCGCACTCTGGCAGTGGCCTACCGCCCGCTTGCCGCCGACGAAGACCCGCAGGCCACCGAGACGCTGGAGCGCGAGCTGATCTTCGTCGGCACGGTGGGCATCATCGACCCGCCTCGCGAGGAGGCGGGCGTGGCCATTCGCGAGGCGCGCCGCGCCGGCATCCGCGTCATGATGATCACCGGCGACCACCCGCGCACGGCGGCGCGCATCGCTGCCGATCTGGGCATCGTCGAGCCGGGTGCGAAGGCCCTGACCGGCGCCGATCTGGACGCGCTGGACGCGGCCGGCTTTGCCGCCGCGGTGCGCCAGACCTCGGTCTACGCCCGCGTGGCGCCGGTGCACAAGCTGCGCATCGTCGATGCACTGCAGGCCGACGGCAACGTGGTGGCGATGACGGGCGACGGCGTCAACGACGCGCCGGCGCTGAAGTCGGCCGACATCGGTGTGGCCATGGGCATCACCGGCACCGAGGTGACCAAGGAAGCGGCCAAGATGATCCTGGCCGACGACAACTTCGCCACCATCGTCGAGGCCGTGCGCGAAGGGCGCGGCATCTTCGACAACATCCGCAAGTTTCTGCGCTACCTGCTGTCGTCCAACATGGGCGAGGTGCTGACGGTCTTTCTGGGGGTGGTGGGCGCGGGGGTGATCGGCTTGAAAGGAGCGGGCAGCGCTGGCAATGGCGCGGCGTTGGTGTTGCCGCTGCTGGCCACGCAGATTCTGTGGATCAACCTCATCACCGATTCCGGGCCCGCGTTGGCAATGGGGGTCGACCCGCAAACCGAGGACCTGATGGCACGCCCGCCCCGCAAGCCGACCGAGCGCGCCATCGACGCGCGCATGTGGTGGGGGGTGATCGAAATCGGGCTGGTCATGGCGCTGGCCACGTTGTTGACGATCGACCTGTACCTGCCCGGTGGTTTGATCGAGGGCACGCACAGCCTTGACAGTGCGCGCACCGCCGGCTTCACCGTGCTGGTGTTCGCGCAGTTGTTCAACTGCTTCAACGCGCGCTCGGAAACCACCACCGCCTTTCGGCACTTGTTCGTCAACCCGTGGCTGTGGGGTGCGATCGCGCTGTCGGTGCTGTTGCAGGTGGCGGTGGTGCACCTGGGGTTCCTCAACATCGCCTTCGGAACCGTGGCGCTCAGCCTGGACCAATGGGCGGTCTGCGTGGCGATGGGAAGCGTCGTGTTGTGGTTCGGCGAATTGCGCAAGGCCGTGCTGCGCGTCTGGGGTCGGGGGTATTGAGGCCGGGGTTGAACACGTGGCTGTCAAAGCCGCACCGGCACGCGGCGGCTGCTGGTGCTGTTGCGGTTGAAATTCACGTCGTCACGGCGGGGGGGCAAAAATCCTTGGCATCCCTTGGCATCCCTTGGCATCTCCTTGGCATCTCCTTGGCATCTCCTTGGCATGTCGCTGGCATGTGCGGCGCATGTGCGGGGCAGCACCCAGGCGGTCGCGGTGCGTGTTCGTTGGCGCACAGACTGCGGCAAAGGTTCGAAGTAGCTTCCTGTTTGCGTACACCCTGAGCCGGCTGCTAGCGGTGCCCGCGTTGAACAGGAGATGTCATGAAGAACTTGTTGGCTGCCGCCATCGGTACCGCGCCCTCATTCGTGGCATGTGCAGCTTTGGCGCAAAACGGGCCCATGATGGATGTCGGGATGGGTGCCGGTTGGATGGGCGGCCACGGCGGCTATTGGTTGCCGATCCTGCTTGTCGTTGTGGTTGCGCTCGTGGTGTGGGTCGTCATGCAAAGGCGCAAATGAATCCGCTCTCCCGCCGACAACTGCGTCACACCGCGCGCCTGGCGCTGTTCGCATGGGTGTTCGCCCCGCCGCTGAGTGGACGCCGGTCGAACGGCCTGCCTCTGTCGGGCCGCCGCTGTTCATCCGCTTGCTGCGGTTGACGGTTCAGTGCGCGCTGCCAGACCGCCAGCGCGAGCCGCCGCCGGCCCTTCGTCAATCGGCCCGTTGGCTGACTGGTCGGTGGCATCCCGCCGTCGCTGCGCGGCCGAGCAGTCTGCGTCTTTCCCCTGATCTTCTCTGCCCTCGTCGTCTTCCCCCTCGTCCCTGGTCCGCACAGGATCCACTACCCTGAAGGAGTTCCCCGTGACCGCAATTCGCACACTCATTGCCTTGTCTATCGCCACCCTTGCCACAGCATGTGCAAGCCCAGGTGGCATGAGCGCTGCACCCGCCCCGCCCGGCATGTCCGGCATGGCTGCACCCGCACCCATGGCCGCGATGGAGCCCCGCATGAAGGCGATGCAGGAGATGCACCAAAAGATGATGGGCGCCAAGACGCCCGCAGAACGTCAGGCCCTGATGGCCGATCACATGAGGGCCATGCAAGGCGGCATGGCGATGATGAAGGAGATGCATGGCGGCATGCCGGGCATGCAGGGCATGCCGGGCACGCAGGGCATGCAGGGCACGCAGGGCATGCAGGGCATGGCTGGCATGGGCGACGGCAAAGGCATGACGGCCGACATGGCCAAGCGTCATCAGATGATGACCGACCACATGGCCACGATGCAGATGATGATGGACATGATGGCCGACCGGATGCCCTCCGCGCCGGCATCCAGGTGAAGGGGGGCGCCGTCATGAGCACTGCACTCCAAACCCCGTCTGAACCGTCTGCTTCCGCTTACGGATTCCACTGCGTTTTGCCGAAGCAGGACTTCGCCTCGGCCGTTGCCAAGGTGACCGAGGCCCTGAAGGCCGAGGGCTTCGGAATCCTGACCGAAATCGACGTGCAGGCGACGATGAAGGCCAAGCTGGGCATCGACGGGCGGCCCTATCGAATCCTTGGCGCCTGCAATCCGCCGCTGGCCCATCGCGCATTGAGCGCCGAACCGGATATCGGCTTGTTGCTGCCCTGCAATGTCGTCGTTCGCCAGGAAGAAGACGGCCAGCTGGTGGTCGGCTTCATGGACCCGGTGGCGGTGCTGCAGATGACCACCAACCCCGAGGTGGCGCGTGTTGCCCATGAAGTCCGCGAGCGGCTGGACAGAGTGAAGGCCGCTCTGGTCAATGGCGCCACGCAATTGAACCAGCACTGAAGAAGATGCTCACGTTCTACGACGGTGGTGACGCCATAGGTGGCATGCGAGGTCCGAGGTGGTTCTGGCTGGCGTTGATCGGCGTGCTGGTGTTCTACGGCCAAGCGCCAGTGGCCGTCGAAGCCGCAGCAGATATCACGGGGTAGCCATGAACATGCACGCACATCACTCTCACGACGCGACGGACCCGCAGGCAAATGGGACAAGCGATGCGCCGGGCGGGCTGAAGGATCTGGTGTGCGGAATGGCCGTCACCACCGAGTCGGTCCACAAGCTGGAGCACGATGGCAGGCCGTACTACTTCTGCAGCGCACGGTGCCAAACCAAGTTCGCCGCCGATCCGCTGGCCTACATTGGCAAGCAGGCCGCGTCCAAGGTGCCTGACACGCCAACAACGGTTGCGTCTGCGGGTGTCATCTACACCTGCCCCATGCACCCGGAAATCCGCCAGGACCACCCCGGCGACTGCCCGAAGTGCGGCATGACGCTGGAGCCCTTGCTGCCCACGCTCGACGACGAGGAGAACCCGGAACTGGTGTCGTTCCAGCACCGCTTCTGGTGGACCTTGCCGCTGACCGTCGTGGTCACCGTGCTGGCCATGTTCGGCCACCGCTTCGGCTGGTTCGAGATGGCCACACAAAGCTGGATCGAGCTGGTCCTGTCCTTGCCGGTCGTGTTGTGGGCGGGCTGGCCGTTCTTCGTGCGCGGTGCGCAGTCGGTGGTGCAACGCAGTCCGAACATGTGGACGCTGATCGGCCTGGGTACGGGGGCTGCGTTCGTGTACAGCGTGGTCGCGACGCTGGCGCCTGGTGTGTTCCCGGCATCGTTCATCTCGATGGGTCGCGTGGCGGTGTACTTCGAAGCGGCCGTGGTCATCATTTCCTTGACGCTGTTCGGTCAGATCCTGGAGCTGAAGGCGCGTTCGCAGACCTCGGCAGCCATCAAGTCGCTGCTCGGCCTGGCGCCGAAGACGGCGCGCCGCATCAACGCCGATGGCCAAGAGGAAGACGTGCCGCTGACCCACGTCCACGTCGGCGACCGGCTGCGTGTTCGTCCTGGCGAAAAGGTGCCGGTAGACGGGGCGGTTGTCGAAGGCAGCAGCGCCGTCGATGAGTCGATGCTGACCGGTGAGCCAATGCCTGTGACCAAGCGGGTCGGCGACAAGCTCATCGGCGCGACGCTCAATACCAGCGGCGCACTGGTGATGCGCTCCGATCACGTCGGCTCGGCGACCGTGCTGTCGCAGATCGTCCAGATGGTGGCGATGGCGCAGCGCTCGAAGGCGCCGATGCAGCGCATGGCCGACCAGGTGGCAGGCTGGTTCGTGATGGCGGTTGTGGGCATCGCCCTGCTGACGTTTTTCGGCTGGGGCTTTTTCGGTCCGCAGCCCAGTTGGGTCTACGGCTTGATCAATGCCGTGGCCGTGTTGATCATCGCCTGCCCCTGCGCACTGGGGCTGGCCACGCCGATGTCGATCATGGTGGCCACAGGCCGCGGTGCCACGCAGGGCGTGCTGTTCCGTGATGCGGCGGCGATCGAGAACCTGCGCAAGGTCGACACGCTGATCGTGGACAAGACGGGGACCTTGACCGAAGGCCGGCCGGTTTTCGAGCGCGCGGTGGCGACGGACGGTGTCGGCGAAGACGAGGTGCTGCGTCTGGCCGCGAGCCTGGACCAGGGCAGCGAACATCCGCTGGCTGCGGCCATCGTCACCGCAGCGCGTGCGCGCAACCTGACCCTGGACAAGGCCGAGCAGTTCGACTCCGCATCAGGCATCGGCGTGCAGGGGGTCGTCGCCGGCAAGAAGCTGGCGCTCGGAAACACGGCGCTGATGCAGCAGGTCGGCATCGATGTGGCGCCGCTCGCGGCCCAGGCCGAGGCCCTGCGCGCTGACGGCGCCAGCGTCATGCATCTTGCCGTTGATGGTCGACTCGCTGGTCTGCTGGCCGTGGCCGACCCCGTCAAGTCGACCACCGCAGAAGCCCTGGCGTCGCTGCGCAAGTCGGGCCTGCGCATCGTCATGGCCACCGGCGACGGACTGACCACGGCGCGCGCGGTGGGCCAACGGCTGGGTATCGAGGAAGTCCACGGCGAGGTCAAGCCGGCCGACAAACTGCAACTCGTCGAACGATTGCAGCGCGAAGGCCGGGTGGTTGCGATGGCGGGCGATGGCATCAACGACGCACCGGCCCTGGCACGCGCGGACGTTGGCATCGCGATGGGCACCGGCACCGACGTGGCGATGAACAGCGCGCAGCTCACGCTGGTCAAGGGCGATCTCCGTGGCATCGCCACAGCGCGCGCCCTGTCGGTCGCGACCGTGGCCAACATGAAGCAGAACCTGGGCTTCGCCTTTGTCTACAACGCACTTGGAGTACCGCTTGCCGCGGGCGTGCTGTTTCCTTTCACCGGCTGGTTGTTGTCACCGATGATTGCCGCGCTGGCGATGAGCCTGAGCTCCGTCTCGGTGATCAGCAATGCCCTGCGCCTGCGGGTCACGGCCCTCAAGCCGGATTGATCCGGGCCGCAAAGCTGGCGGTGGACATCTTTGCGCACGGGCTGTGGGTCGGCGTCGGCTCTGGTCTTGTGCCTCTGCTCGGCTGGTGGTCGCACATCGTGATCGAGGTGTTCACGCAGTAGGCAGACTTCTACCCGTCGTCGGTGCTGTACCCGATCACCCAGCGCGGGTTCGACGGGCTGGCGGAGCACGCCGTGGTTCATGGTCGTCAACTGTGTGGCGCTGGCTCTGGCCTGCGCGTGGCTGGCATGGAGGCAACGGAAGCGGCAAGCGCCATCAGTCTGGCCGACATCACCTTGTGTCCTGCTCCGGCGCCTGCCCGCATGGCGCTGTCCTACAAGCTCACCTGCATTCCGCTGATGGCACGCAGCCCTTCCCGGCCACACAGTTGCGGCTGAAAACAACACAAGCCGAGGGGCCCGCATGACCACGCTGCAATCGATGCAATCGCTGCAACTGAATCAACGGACGCAGACACCGTCGCGCCGCGCGCTTCTGTCATGGGCGCTGATCGTGGCCTGCTCCCTGTTGTTCTATCTTGTGCATGTGCTCAACGAACAGGTGCGGCAAGGCGAAGCTGCTCGCGAGCAGTTC
>JBBRCN010000136.1:0-9400 GCA_038204775.1 Burkholderiales bacterium
GCGGGTCAGCGCTCACACAGTTTCCCGACCGCTGCGCGAACCCCAGGTTCTGGCGAAGACCTGCGTGAACTCGGCGCCGATCAGCACGATCTGCGCCGAAAAGTACACCCACAGCAGCACCACCACCAGCGAGCCCGCTGCGCCATATCCCGAGGCCACACCGCTGCGCCCGATGTAGGCGCCGATCAGGGCCTTGCCCGCGGTGAACAACAAGGCCGCGAGCAAGGCACCCAGCCACACGTCGCCCCAGGCAATGCGCATGCGCGGCATGACCTTGTAGATCAGACCGAACAGAATCGTCACGAGCAGGAAGCTGCTGACTGCGTTGCCAGCGTCTAGCAGCGCCGGCCAGGCGCCCAGCGCGGCGTCCCAGCGCCGACCCAGGGCGGTGATCAGGGCACCGGAGATCAGCGACACGATGAGCAAGAAGCCCACCGCCAGGATCATTCCGAAAGCCAGGAGCCTGGCCCGCACCAGCGAGAACCACGCGCTGTCGTGTTCGCGAGGCACGACGTGCCAGATGCGGTCCAGCGCGCTTTGCAGTTCGGCAAAGACCGTCGTCGCACCGATGAAGAGCAGCACCAGCCCGACCATCGTGGCGGTCAGGCCCTCGGCGGGGTCGCGCACGCCTGCCAGCAATTCCTGTACTGCGCCTGCCCCCCGTTCGCCCATCATGTCCTGCAACTGGGCCTGGATCTCGCCCCGTGCGGCTTCCTGGCCGAAGAAGATGCCGGCCACAGACACCACGATCAACAGCAGCGGTGCCAGCGAGAACACGGTGTAGTAGGCCAAGGCCGCGCCCATGCTGGGCACGTCGTCCTGCAATGAAGCGGTCACCACCTGCTGCAGCACGCGCCACCATACCGCAGGTGAATACCAAGGGGTCAGCACGGCGCTTGCAGGTGCAGAAATGGGCACATCGGGTGTCAGCTTATCGCCGGCCGCCACCGGGCTTCTGTGCGCTGGCGAACGAAGGCGCCCGTTGCGCCGGCCGGTGCCAGTGGGGTCCATCGAACAGACCCGCTGCGTGCATGCGCGTTAGGATGAGTTGGGCGGTCCGTCGCTGCTGCGCATGTTGTCGATGCGAGCGGCTCAGCACGCCAGTGTTCATCTTCAGGCCTGCAGACGCCGGCCCCACGCAGGAGACAGTCATGCTTCGAAGCACCAAGGACATGCAGGAATTTTCCATCGGCGCCACCGATGGGCGCATCGGCGAGATCAGGGACTTCTACTTCGACGACCGGGCCTGGGTCGTGCGCTATCTCGTGGTGGACACCGGCACCTGGTTGTCCAGCCGCCTGGTGTTGATCTCGCCCATCGCGTTAGGCCGCCCCAGTTGGGTGGACAAGACCTTGCCTGTGGCATTGACCCAGGCCCAGGTGAAGGACAGCCCCGACATCGACACCCGCAGGCCCGTCAGTCGCCAGCAGGAAGTCGAGTTGATGGGCCACTACGGCTACCCCAGCTACTGGGGCGGCATGGGGCTGTGGGGCGGCGGCATGGTGCCCTACGCCATGTTGCCCGGTGACGCTGGTTTGGGGTCAGAGGACGCGGTGCGCTCATCGGCTGCCGCAGATGCTGCGCAGGCCGAAGCGGGCCGGCAAAGCGACGACAACCCGCACCTGCGCAGTTGCTCCGAGGTCACGGGCTACACGCTCGGTGCAAGGGACGGCGAGATCGGTCAAGTGCAGGGTTTTCTGGTGGATGAGGACACCTGGGCACTGCGTTACCTGGTGGTCAGCACCAGCAAGTGGTGGCTTGGCCACGACGTGCTGGTTGCGCCGCAGTGGACCCAGGGGGTGAACTGGGCCGAAAAGACGGTCAGTGTCGACATGACGCGGCAGGCGGTGAAGGACGCTCCCCACTACGACCCGACGATGCCTTTGAGCCGCCAGCACGAGATGGCGGTCTACAAGCATCACGGTGGCCGTGGCTACTGGGAGGACGAAGGCCGGGGCAAGGCAGCGTTTCCCTGAGCCGCTGGCGGGCCGGTGCTTCGTATCATTGACCGGTCCACTCCAGGATCGACTTGATGCCAGACACCCAACCCACCGTGGGCCTGATCGGCCTGGGCGCCATGGGCGCCGGCATGGCCGCATCTTTGCGGCGTGCAGGCTTTGCGCCCCATGTTTTTGACGTGCGCGCCGGCGCGGCCGAGGCCTTTGCGCGCCAGGGCGGCACCGCCTGCACCAGCGCGGCCGCATTGGCTGCCCACTGCGACGTGGTGGTGTGCGTGGTGGTCAACGCGGTGCAGACAGAAGACGTGTTGTTTGGCAACGGCGGCGTGGCCGCAGCCATGAAACCCGGCAGCGTGTTCGTCATGTGCAGCACGGTCGATCCCAACTGGGCCATTGCGCTGGAATCGCGCCTGCAAGCGCTGGGCTTGTGGATGCTGGACGCGCCCATCAGCGGTGGTGCCGCCAAGGCCGCCAGCGGCCAGATGACGATGATGACCGCCGGTCGGGCCGAAGCCTATGCCCGCTGCGCCGGTGCGCTGGACGCGATGGCGGCCATGGTCTACAAGCTGGGCGACCGCGCCGGCGCCGGCAGCAAGGTGAAGATCATCAACCAGTTGCTGGCCGGGGTGCACATTGCCGCCGCTGCCGAGGCCATGGCGCTGGGCCTGCGCGAAGGTGTGGACGCAGCGGCGCTGTACGAGGTCATCACGCACAGTGCCGGCAACAGCTGGATGTTCGAGAACCGCATGGCGCACGTGCTGGCCGCCGACTACACGCCGCTGTCGGCGGTGGACATCTTCGTCAAGGACCTGGGCCTGGTGCTGGACATGGCACGCGCCAGCAAATTTCCACTGCCCCTGTCCAGCACGGCACACCAGATGTTCATGCAGGCTTCGACGGCAGGTTATGCGCGTGAAGACGACAGTGCCGTGATCAAGATCTTTCCGGGCATCACCTTGCCGGAGAAGAAGGAATGAAGGGCGGCATGACGCTCAAGTTGGGGTGCATCGCTGATGACTTCACCGGCGCCACCGACCTGGCCAACAACCTGGTGCGGGCCGGCATGCGGGTGGTGCAGACCATCGGCGTGCCCACGCTGCCTGTCGAAGGTGTCGACGCCGTCGTGGTGGCGCTGAAGTCACGCACAGCGCCGGTGGCCGAAGCCGTGGCCGACAGCCTGGCGGCTTCACGGTGGCTGCGCGCCCAGGGTGCAGCGCAGGTCTACTTCAAGGTCTGCTCCACCTTTGACAGCACGCCGCAAGGCAACATCGGCCCCGTGGCGCAAGCGCTGCTGGCCGACGTGGGGGCCGACGTGGGGGCCGGCGTAGGGGCCGACTTCGCGCTCGTCACGCCGGCCTTCCCTGAAAACGGCCGCACGGTGTTCAAGGGCCATCTCTTCGTGGGCGATGTGCTGTTGTCCGACAGTCCCATGCAACACCACCCGCTGACGCCCATGAACGACGCCAACCTGGTGCGGGTGCTGCAAGCGCAGCTGCGCGGCGCCCAGGCCGGCCTCATCGACCACCGTGTGGTGGCGCGCGGCGCGGCGGCGGTTCGCGAGCGCATCGCGGTGTTGCGTGCCGACGGTGTGGCCTATGGCATTGCCGATGCGGTCAGCGACGACGACCTGCGCACGCTGGCGGCGGCTGCGCATGACCTGCCGGTGGTGGTGGCGGGCTCGGGTCTGGCCATCGGCATACCGGCTTTGCATGGCTTGTCGCCCAGCGCGCAGGCCGCGCAACTGCCGCCAGCGCGGGGCCACCGTGCCATCGTCAGTGGCAGTTGTTCGGCGGCCACCAACACCCAGGTGGCGGATTTCATCGCACGCGGCGGCGCGGCCTTTTCGGTCGACCCCTTGATCCTGGCCGCCGGCGTCGACGTGGCCGCGCAGGCGCTGGAATGGGCGCTGCCGCGCCTGGCCCTGGGCCCCGTGCTGGTCTACGCCACGGCCACGCCCGAAGCCGTGCGCGTGGTCCAGTCGCAGCTGGGCGCCCAGCAGGCCGGCGCGTTGGTCGAACACACGCTGGCGCAAGTGGCCGCCGGCCTGGTGCGGGCGGGTGTGGGCCAGCTGCTGGTGGCTGGCGGTGAAACGTCGGGCGCCTGTGTGCAGGCCCTGGACATCACGCAGCTGCGCATCGGTCCGCAAATCGACCCGGGTGTGCCTTGGTGCCACGCCGTGTTGCCCGGTGGTGGGCTGCACCTTGCGCTGAAGTCGGGCAACTTCGGTGGCCCGGACTTTTTCACGCGCGCCTTCAAGCTGCTGTGAACATGTCCGGGCCTTCCGAAGCGCAGCTGCGCGAAGAAATCTGCACCGTCGGCCAGTCGCTGTTCGACCGCGGCTACGTGCACGCCACGGCCGGCAATATCAGCGTGCGCCTGGCCGACGGTTTTCTCATCACCCCCACCGACGCCTGCCTGGGCCGGCTGGACCCAGCCCGCCTGGCACGGCTGGATGCCCAGGGGGTGCAAACCAACGGAGACCGGGCCAGCAAGACGCTGGCCTTGCACCGCCGCATCTACGCGGCTGCGCCCGATGCCGGCTGTGTGATCCATACCCACAGCACCCATCTGGTGGCGCTGACGCTGCAGGGTGTTTGGAGTGACGACGACATCCTGCCGCCCATCACGCCCTACTTCTTGATGAAGGTGGGCCATGTGCCGCTGATTCCTTACCACCGGCCCGGCGACCCGCTGGTGGCCGGTCTGGTGGCACAGCGCATCGCGCGGTTCCAGGCCTGCGGCACCCCCATTCGTGCGGTGATGCTGGACCGTTTGGGCCCCAACGTTTGGCATCAGACACCGGCGCTGGCCTGTGCCGTGCTGGAAGAACTGGAGGAGACTGCCCGCCTCTGGCTGAGCTGCCAACCGCGACCGCAGCCGCTGAACGCGGCACAAATCGAGGAACTGCGCACCACTTTCGGCGTCAGCTGGTAACGCCCTCGCGCGGGCTCAAGTCGCGAGGGCGTGGCGCCGATACCCTTTTACTGCCGGCATTCCCTGTCACGCCCCTGCCTGTTTCCAGATGCTGAAAAAGATCGCTGTTTCGGACTTGCGCATGGGCATGCACCTGCACAAGCTGGAAGGGGCGTGGATCGCTCACCCGTTCTGGAAGACGCGCTTCGTGATTGACAGCAGCAGCGACCTGCAGCGCCTGCACGACTGCGGCCTGGCCGAATGCTGGATCGACAACGCGCTGGGGCTGGACGCGGCCACAGTGGTGGCCATCACTGCCATCACTGCCATCACTGCCGTCACCCCTGCCACCCCGGTGCTGACGGCATCTTCGGCGGCACCACAATCGCCCGCCGGGCGGCCGATAGCCGACCGACCCATGGCCGACCGACCCATGGCCGACGAACTCAAGCAGGCCGCCGCCATCTGCCAGCGCGGGCGCCAGGCGGTGACGGCGATGTTCAACGAAGCTCGCATGGGCCGCACGCTGGACCCCAGCAGTTGCCTGCCCCTGGTGGAAGAAATCGCGGGCTCGGTGATGCGCAATCCGGGCGCGCTGCTCAGCCTGGCGCGCCTGAAGACACGCGACGACTACAGCTACATGCACTCGGTGGCCGTGTGTGCGCTGATGGTGGCGCTGGCGCGCCAGATCGGGCTGGAAGAAGCGGCCTGCCGGGAAGCCGGCATGGCCGGCATGATGCATGACATCGGCAAGGCCTTGATGCCGCTGGCGGTGCTGAACAAACCGGGCAGCCTGAGCGAAGCCGAGTTTGCCGTGATGCGCACCCACCCGCAGGAAGGCCATGACCTGTTCAAAGATGGCCAGGCTGTGAGCGCTGCCACGCTGGACGTGGTGCTGCACCACCACGAACGCATGGACGGCACGGGCTATCCGCACCGGCTGCCGGGCGATCAGATCAGCCAGCTGGCGCGCATGGGCGCCATCTGCGATGTCTACGATGCCATCACCTCCAACAGGCCCTACAAGTCGGGCTGGGACCCGGCGCAGTCCATCGCGCGCATGGCGTCGTGGAAGGGCCACTTCGACCCGGTGCTGTTTGCCGCCTTCGTGCAGAGCCTGGGCATCTACCCCACGGGTTCGCTGGTGAAGCTGGCCTCGGGCAAGCTGGCGGTGGTGGTGGAGCAGAACGCGGGCAACCTGGTGTCGCCGGTGGTGATGGTTTTTTTCTCCACCAAGTCGCAGATGCACATCACCCCGACCCGGCTGGACCTGTCACGGGGCACGCAAGACCGCATCACGGGCCGCGAAGAAGGGGGCAACGAACGGTTCCCGCACCTGGACGAACTCTGGGCCGACCCGGACGTTTTGCGTCGCATGAAGGCCTGATTCGCGAGCGGACGGCAGTGAGCGGACAGCAGTGAGCGGGCGGCAGCCCGGCCTGACTACACTGCGGCTCCTTCCAGGGCTAAGGAGCGGTCATGCAGCGGTTGACGATGTGGCGTGTTCTGACTGTGTGTGCGCTGGTACTGGCCGGCACCGGCATCGGCCACGCACAAACCCTGCGCTGGGCCAGCCAGGGCGACCCCTTGACCATGGACCCGCACTCCCAGAACGAAGGCCTGACCAACAACCTGAACGGGCAGATCTACGAACGCCTGGTCAAGCGCGACCGGCAACTGGCCATCGTGCCGGCGCTGGCCAGCAGCTGGCAGCAGACGGCCCCGCTGGTGTGGCGTTTCAAGCTGCGCCCGGGTGTCGCCTTTCACGATGGTGCTCCCTTCACGGCCGAAGACGTGGTGTTTTCGGTGCAGCGCGCACAGATGCCGTCGTCGACGTTTGCGGTCTATGCCAACGCCGTGGGCACGCCCGTGGCGGTGGACAAGGAGACGGTGGAGTTTCGCCTGGCCAAGATCAACCCGGTGTTCTTGCAGCACCTGGAGAGTGTGTTCATGATGAACAAGGCGTGGAGCGAAAAGCACCGCGTCACCAAGCCGCAGGACTTCAAGAACAAGGAGGAAAGTTACGCCGGCTTCAATGCCAACGGCACTGGCCCCTTCCGCCTGGCCAGCCGCCAGCCGGGCATCAAGACCACGCTCAGCCGCAACCCGCTGTGGTGGGGCCGCACCGAGGCCGCCAACAAGGGCAATGTGCAGGAGATCGTCTACACACCCATCGCCAACGACGCCACGCGGCTGGCGGCGTTGGTGACGGGCGAGATCGACTTTGTGCTCGACCCCGCCCCACGAGACGTGGCCCGCCTGCGCAACACGGCGGGCGTGAAGATCATCGACGGCCCCGAGAACCGGCTCATCTTCCTGGGCATGGACCAGCAGCGCGATGAACTGCTGTACGGCAACGTGAAGGACAAGAACCCCTTCAAGGACGTGCGGGTGCGTCAGGCGCTGTACCACGCCATCGACATCGAGACCATCAAGAACAAGTTGATGAACGCCCAGAGTGCGCCCACTGGCGGCCTGACGCCCAGTCCGCAAGGCTCCTACAACGACCCCGCCATCGAGGCCCGCCTGCCTTTCGACCTGGCCAAGGCCCGCGCGCTGATGGCGCAGGCCGGCTGGGCCGACGGCTTCGAGGTGACGCTGGACTGCCCCAACAACCGCTACATCAACGACGAAGAAATCTGCATCGCGCTGGCCGGCATGTGGGCGCAGCTGAAGGTCAAGGTCAAGGTCAACGCCATGCCTCGAGCGCTGTACTTTCCCAAGCTCGAGAAATTCGACACCAGCCTGTACCTGCTGGGCTGGGGCGGTGCGGTCACCGACGCCGACACCATGATCACGCCCGTGCTGCGGCACCCGGCCGAAAACGGCGTGGGCATCTTCAATGCCGGCCGCGTGCGCAACGACACCTTCGAACAGCTGGCCGTGGCGCAGTCACAGGAGGCCGACCCCAAGAAGCGCGAAGAACTGGTGAAGGCCGCGCTGCGCGAGTACAAGTCGCAGGCCCACATCATCCCGCTGCACCGCCAGGTGGTGCCCTGGGCGGCGCGCAACAACGTGGACGTGGTGCACCGGGCCGACAACTGGGTCGAGGTGCCGTGGATCAGTCTGCGTTAGTTCGTTTGGAAGTTAGTTTGGGAGTTAGTTTGGGAGTTGGTTTGGAAGTTGGTTTGGAAGTTGGTTTTGAAGTTGGTTTGGAAGTTGATTTGGAAGTTGATTTGGAAGAGGTAGCGCGTCCGCGCACTCAGTCTGCTGTCGCGCGCCGTCGAACGGCTTCCAGGTAGGCCTGCCCGTCGGGAGGCAGACCGCTGCGCTGGCTGGCCCAGACCATTTCGCCCAGGCACTCCATGACCTCATGGTGGGCCTCGTGCAGTGAGCCGCGCCGCGCCGCCAGCAGGTCCACGGCCTGGCGGATGCCGGTGGGCTGGTCGATGGCCACCTGCTCGGCAATCGACAGGTGCATGCTCAGGTGCAGGAAAGGGTTGGTGCGGCCTTCTTCCACCGTGTAGACGGCCTGCAGCGCCGCGGCTTCGTTGGCCAGTTCGGTGTGGTATTCCGGATGTTCGTCGACCCAGCGCGCGGCCACGGCCTGCATGGGTTCGAGCGGCTCTGCGTTGCGTTGGCGCAGGTAGATGCTGCAGAAGAAGCGGCGCACGTCGGACTGGGAGGGCTGGAACATGGTCAGAATTGTCGCTTCAAGGCACTGCACATCCCTTCAAATTCACATGAACCTCACCACCGACCAGCTCTTTACCGAAGCCCGCACGCAAAACGGCTTCCTGCCGCAGGCCGTGCCCGACGAACAACTGCACGCGCTGTATGAGCTGCTCAAGTGGGGGCCAACGTCGGCCAACAGCAGCCCGGCGCGTTTTGCCTTCGTGCGCAGCGATGCCGCCAGGGCCCGCCTGGTGGCCTGCGTGTCGCCGGGCAACCAGCCCAAGGTGCAAGAAGCGCCGGTGACCGTGATCATCGGCATGGACATGGCGTTTTACGAGCGGCTGCCGCAGCTGTTTCCGCACACCGACGCCAAGGCCTGGTTCGTGGGCAAGGACGAGATGATCCGGGCCACGGCCTTCCGCAATTCCAGCCTGCAAGGCGCCTACCTCATCATGGCCGCGCGGGCGCTGGGCCTGGGCTGCGGGCCCATGAGCGGCTTCGATGCCGCCAAGATGGACGCCGAGTTCTGGGCCGGCACCACGGTCAAGACCAACTTCATCTGCTCTCTGGGCCACGGCAACCCTGCCAAGGTGCTGCCACGCAGCCCACGCCTGAGCTTTGACGAAGCCTGCCAGCTGATCTGACGGCACCTGACGGGTTGTCGCCTACCTGCTGACTTGCGTCGGTCTGGGCACGCTGCTGTTCGGCGTGCTTACGCCCAAGTCGGCCTTCACCAGCTTCGTGGCCCCCCGCCGGCGGCCCGCCCTTCATGGCCTAGCCCAAGTTTGTCACTTGGCACTACGTCCCCAAATGGAATCAATAACTTAGACCAGTATTGCGGCGCGTATGGCACTACTTCTGTGTTGTGCTGCGCGGTGCCGATATGAGCCCCGGACTGCCCTTACACGACCACG
>JBBRCN010000137.1:0-9196 GCA_038204775.1 Burkholderiales bacterium
CTCGGCCGCCAGTTCGTCATCGACAACAAGGGCGGCGCCGGCGGCACTGTCGGTGCAAGCATCGCCGCCAAGGCCGCGCCCGACGGCTACAGCTTCTTCATGGGCGCCGTGCACCACGCCATCGCGCCCAGCATGTACCCGAAGCTGGACTACAACATCGAGACCGACTTCGTGCCCGTGGGCCTGGTGTCCAGCGTGCCGCAGGTCATCGTCGTCAACCCGGGCAAGGTGGCAGCCACCACGCTGCCGCAACTGCTGAACTACCTGCGCAAGAACCCGGGCAAGCTGAACTACGGCTCGGCTGGCAACGGCACCAGCCACCACCTGGCCGGCGAGCTGTTCAAGCTGCAGACCAAGACCTTCATCACGCACATCCCCTATCGCGGCGCCGGCCCCATGCTGCAAGACCTGATCGCCGGCCAGGTGGACCTGGCCTTTGACGGCCTGGGCAGCAGCGCCGCGCACATCAAGAGCGGGCGCCTGCGCGCGATTGCCGTGGCCAGCGACAAACGTGCGCCCGGTTTCCCCGATGTGCCCACATCAACCGACGGCGGTTTGCCCACCTACAAGGTGGCCACCTGGTACGGTATCTGGGCCCCCAAGGGTTCGCCGCGCGAAGCCACGCAGGCCATGGCAGCCGAGATGCGCAAGGCGCTGAACAGTGACGAGCTCAAGGCCATGTGGACCGGCCTGGGCACCGAAACACCCAATCTGTGGGGCGACGAATTCGGCCGCTTCGTGGGCAACGAAGTCAAGCGCTGGGCCGAAGTGGTGAAAAGTTCTGGGGCAAAGTTGGACTGACCCCCGCAGCGCCTGACGGCGCTCTCCCTTCCAGGGGGCGCCGCCAGCGGCCCGGCAAAGCCGGTTCCGCGGCGGCCACTTGATCTGCACGCTCACACCCGCTATGAAAAACGGCAATCTGTTCACCGCCCTGCGCGCGGCCTTTGCGGCCGACCTGGACGCCACCGCCATCGAAACGGCGGACACGCCCACGCCGCTGCACTACAGCTGGCGCGACCTGGAGCGCGGCACCGCGATGCTGGCCAACCTGATCGATTCGCTCGATTTGCCGCCGGCGTCGCGTGTGGCGGTGCAGGTGGAAAAGAGTGTCGAAGCGCTGATGATGTACCTGGCAGTGCTGCGCGCCGGCCACGTCTTTCTGCCGCTGAACACGGCCTACCAGGCGGTCGAAGTCGAGTACTTCATCGGCAATGCCGAGCCTGCCCTGGTGGTGTGCAGCGGCAAGAACTTCGGCTGGGTCAGCAAGATCGCCTTCTTGTCTGGCACGCAACACGTCTTCACGCTGAACGACGACCGCACCGGCACGCTGCTGGACCGCGCCAACTTCCAAGGCGACACGCACACACCGGCGCTGCGCGACAAGGACGACCTGGCTGCCATCCTGTACACCAGCGGCACCACGGGGCGCAGCAAGGGTGCCATGCTCACGCACGGCAACCTGCTGTCCAACGCGCTGGTGCTGAAAGCGGCCTGGGGCTGGCGGTCGGCAGCAGAAGGCGGCGACGTGCTCATCCACGCCCTGCCGATCTTCCACGTGCACGGCCTTTTCGTGGCCAGCCACGGCGCGCTGATCAACGGCAGCAAGATGATCTGGTTCAACCGCTTCGACCCCCGCGCGGCCACGGCGCGCATGAGCGAGGCCACCGTGTTCATGGGCGTGCCCACGCTGTATGTGCGGCTGCTGGGCGAGCCCAGTTTCAACCAGGCCGCGTGCAGCCACATGCGGCTTTTTGTCAGCGGCTCGGCACCGCTGCTGGCCGAGACCTTCAACAACTTCCGTGACCGCAGCGGGCACACCATTCTTGAACGTTATGGCATGAGCGAGACGGTGATGCTCACCTCCAACCCCTACCGCCCGGAAAGCGCGCGCAAGGGTGGCTCGGTGGGCCTGCCGCTGCCCAGCGTGGGTGTGCGTGTGCACAGCGGCAAGGGCGTGCCGCTGCCGGCCGGCGAAGTCGGCCAGATCGAGGTCAAGGGCCCGAACGTGTTCAAGGGCTACTGGCGCATGCCTGAGAAGACCGCCGACGAGTTCACCACCGACCTGTGGTTCAAGACCGGCGACGTGGGCAAGCTCGACAACCAGGGCGTGCTCACCATCGTCGGCCGCAGCAAGGACCTGATCATCAGCGGCGGCTACAACGTCTACCCGGCCGAGATCGAAGGTTTCATCAATGACATGCCAGGGGTGGCCGAAAGCGCCGTCGTGGGTGTGCCGCACCCCGACTTCGGCGAGGCCGTGGTCGCCGTGGTGGTGCCCAAGCCGGGTGCCGCCATCAGCGGTGCCGACATCGCCGGCGCGCTGAAGAACCAGATCGCCAACTTCAAGGTGCCCAAGCTGGTGGATGTGGTGCCCGACTTGCCGCGCAACGCCATGGGCAAGGTGCAGAAGAACTTGCTGCGCGACAAGCACAAGGGCTTGTTCCTGAAGTGAACGCAGCGGCAGCCTGAAGCGAGTCGACGCGTGAGCGCAGCCCTTGCCACCCTTGCCACTGACACCTGCCCACGCTGCGGTGGTGGCTTTTTCTGCGGCGCGGCCGGGCCCGGACCCTGCGACTGCACCACGCTGGCCTTGAGCGCGATGCTGCAGGCACAGCTGCTGGCCCGCTACAGCGGCTGCCTGTGCCTGAATTGCTTGCGAGAACTGACGGCAGCAGACGGTCTGCCCACGCACTCGACGCCGATGACACCGCAGACGCCATGAGATTGCTGATCATCGGCGGTACCCGCTTCCTGGGCCGCCACATTGCAGAACAAGCGCTGCAGCGCGGCCACCAGCTGACACTGCTGCACCGCGGTCGCAGCGGGCCGGCGCTGTTTCCGCAAGCCGAACACCGCATCGCTGATCGCGACGGCGACCTGTCGGCACTGGCGCAGGGCGAGTGGGACGCCGCCATCGACACCAGCGCCTACGTGCCGCGCCAGGTGCGTGCACTGGCCGCCGCCGTGGCGCCGCGCGTGGCGCACTACCAGTTGGTGTCCAGCATCAGCGTCTACGCCGCCTTCGACAAACCGGGCATGGACGAAAGCGGCGCCACGGCCACGCTGGCCGACCACACGGTCGAAACCGTCACCGGTGAAACCTATGGCGGCCTGAAGGCGTTGTGCGAACAGGCTGCAGACCTCACCGGGCCGGCGCAGCCGCTGACCATGGGCGGCTCCCTGGACACGGCCCTTTCGGCGCTGAACCCTGCGGCCCGGCTGCAGTGGGTGGACGAACAATTCCTGCTGGACCAGGGCGTGGCACCGTGGTCCGACCTGCCTGCGTGGCTGCCCACCGCACAGGCCGGCCTGCACACCGTGAACATCTCACGCGCGCTGGCCACCGGACTGAACTGCCGGCCGCTGCGCGACACGCTGCTGGATACCGCGGCCCGGGCCGATCAGCAGGCGGCGGCCACACTCGCCGCTACCGCCGCGCCGGGCCCGGCACGTCCGGCCGTGGGGCTGTCGCCCGAGCGCGAAACCGCCATGCTGGACGGCACGCCAAAAGCCTGACGGACACGGGCCGGCACCCCGCCTGCCGGGGGTTGCCGCAAGCCGTTCATCCGCAAAACCTGCAACTGGGCGCCGCCTTGCCGCGCTTCATCGCATGGCCGTGGCGGCGCGTTGTGGGCTTGCCTACAGTCCACTCCATCGACACACCGCAGCCCGCCACCAGGAGCCCACCATGAACACGATCCACACCGCGCAAACCCCCTTCAGCAACACCCGCCAACGCACCGGTGCAGCCGCAGTGGCGCTGAGCCTGACCCTGGGCATGTTGTTCAGCGTCAACCTGCTGGCCACCCAGCCCGCAGCCGATGCGCACATGGCCGCCACTGCTGCGTCTAACGCACAAGTGGTGAGCCGCACCCCGCGCGCGCCGCAAGGCTGATCCGCACGTCGCGCGGGCTGCTTGTGTGCTTCTGGGCCCCGCTTCGGCGGGGCCTTTCCTTTTGGGGCTTGAACCTGCCATTGCGGTGGCAGCCACGGCGCAGCGTGCCCATCACGGCCGGACTTCCCAGAACCAGGACTTCCAGCTGTCTGCGCCGTCCAGCAATCGGATGCGCACCTCGCCGATGACGCCGGGTTCGAAGTTGCGGATGTTCACGCCCACGCGCGAATCAGGCTGCCTTTCCAGGTCTTCCCAGTGCGTGGTGCAGCCGCAGTGGCGGCACCTGACCACTCGCAGCGTCTTGTCGCCGTGGACGTAGCTGTCGGTCTTTTCGGGGTGGCCCAGCACCTGCACCGTGTCGGCCTTGTAATAGCCCCACAGGGTGCCCAGGCGGCGGCAGATCGAACAGTTGCAGTTGGTGACCTCAGCGGGCGCTTCGGGAATCTGGATGCCGATGGCGCCGCAATGGCAGGTGGCGGTGAGCATGTGAGCAGATCCTGTTCAAGCCGGTGGGCGTGATTTGAACAGTTTCAGCACAAGCCGCCGCCGGGCTGCACCCGCGGTCTTTCAAGGCCCTGATGCGTGTGACCCGAAGGTCACGACCTGCAACGACAATAGTTTGTACAAATATACTTTGCACCGGCCCGGCGCCACCCCACGACCACGGGGCAGTGCCGGGGCACCCGCCCCGGCAAGCCTTGGAGGTAGACAACATGGAAGACCCCACACGCTCGCTGGTGCATCGGCTGCGCGACTGGTGGCAAGGTTGGCTGGACCAACCGGCGAGGCCCTTGCGCCGACCATTGCCGGCGGCCTGCTCGCCCGCGGCCCAGGGTTCGGTTGTCGTGGACATGCCACTGGCACGCTGCTGCACGGTGGTGATCCCGGCGCTGAACGAAGCCAAACGCATCGCCGACGTGGTGACCTACGCGATGGCCGATCCCGCCACCGACGAGGTGCTGGTGGTGGACGACAGCTCCATCGACGACACCGCGCGCCTGGCGCAAGCAGCTGGCGCCCGTGTCGTCACCAGCACCATGTTGGGCAAGGGTGCCAGCATGCGCGACGGCATGATGGCGGCCAGGAACGAGCTGCTGGTGTACCTGGACGGCGACCTGGCCGGCTTGAGCGAGGGCATCGTTTCCGACCTCGTGCGGCCGCTGGTGCGGGACCAGGCTGACTTCGTGAAGGCCCGCTTCGGCCGCGTGGGCGGGCGTGTCACCGAGCTCACGGCCAAGCCGATGCTGAAGGTCTTTTTCCCCGAGGTGGCGCACTTCTCGCAGCCCCTGGGCGGCCTGATCGCGGCACGTCGAAGTCTGCTGCAGCCGCTGACCTTCGAAGACGGCTACGGCGTCGACATCGGCCTGCTGCTGGACGCCCACCGCACCGGCGCCCGGCTGGCGGAAGTGGACATCGGCTCGCTCGAACACGACAGCCAGCCGCTGCTGGACCTGACGGTGATGGCCAACGAGGTGTCGCGTGTGATCTACCAGCGCGCGCGTGCCAGCGGCCGCCTGCATGTGGAGCAGATCATCGCCATGTACGAAACCCAACGCCAGGCCGCGGCAGAGCTGAACCACGTCATGACTCGGCGGCGGGGCCGCCAGCGGCTGCTGCTGCTGGACATGGACGGCACCGTCAGCGCGCAGCGCTTCGTGGTGCAGATCGCCGCTGCCAGTGGCCGCCACGCCGATCTGATGCAACTCCTGGACAAAGCCAGCCCCGACGACGCCACGCGCAGCGAACGCATCGCGTCGCTGTTCCGTTTCGTGCACAAGCAGGAGTTCGAGCGCGTCGCACGCAACATCGAGCTGCGTCCCGGGGTGATCGAGTTCGTCAACCGGATGCGGCGCGAGGGCTACATGGTCGGCCTGCTCAGCGACAGCTACTTCGTGGCCGCCGACATCGTGCGCAAGCGCATCTTTGCCGACTTCGCGCTGGCCCACACGCTGCAGTTCGACAACGACGTGTGCAACGGCCAGGTGCGCATCAACCCGGCCTTCCAGCGCATGAACGAAGGCGACGGCGAACCGGTATGCAAGAGCCATGTGCTGCGACGCATGCGCGCCGACGACCGTCAGCCGCCGATCCTGGAATGCTGGGCCGTGGGCGACAACGTCAACGACCTGGGGCTGCTGCGCCTGGCCGACCGCGCCTTTGCCATCGACCCCAAGTCTGCGTTGCTGGCGCAGACACCTGGCGTCACGGTGGTGACGTCCTTTGAAGAGTTGCTGCTGCAAGTGCCCACCGCGGGCCTGCCAGACGCGGCACAGGCCGCCTGAACCGCACGCATGACGCTGCTGGACTGGCTGGTCATCGCGCTGTACCTGGGCCTGACGCTGGGCTTGAGCGCGTGGCTGGCGCGCCGCCAGGCCACCGCCGCCGACTACTACGTGGGCGGCCACAAGCTGCCCTGGTGGGCGCTGGCGGTATCGATCCTGGCCACGCAGTCCTCGGCCAATTCCTTTCTCGGCATCCCCGCCTATGTGGCGCTGGTGCCGGGTGGCGGGCTCACCTGGCTGCAGTACGAGTTGATGCTGCCGCTGGCCATGGTGGTGGTGATGCTGGTGCTGGTGCCGGTGCTGCGTGGTCTGGGCGTGATCAGCGTCTATGAGTACCTGGAACGCCGGTTCGACCGCCCGACGCGGCTGCTGTTGAGCGCCGTCTTCCTGCTGTCGCGGGGCCTGGCCACCGGCGTTGCGCTGTATGCCGCGGCGCTGGTGGTGCAGGTCTGCACGGGGCTTTCGCTCACCGCGTCCATCGTGCTGATGGGCGCGGTGACGGTGGTCTACGACACGCTGGGCGGCATGCGCGCCGTGGTCTGGACCGATGTGCTGCAGATGGCCGTGCTGATACTGGGTGTGGTCTTGTGCGGCAGCATCGCGTGGAACCTGGCCGGTGGCGGCGCGGCCATCCTGGCTGCACACGACCCGGCACGGCTGGCGGCGGTGGAATGGGCCCACGGCCTGGGCGACGGCGCGCGCGCCCCGCTGTGGGGTTTCGTGGCCGGTGGCCTGGTGCTGTACATCGCCTACTACGGTGTCGACCAGAGCCAGGCGCAGCGCACCTTGGCCGCCACCGACGTGCGCGCGGCGCAAAGGGCGCTGCTGCTGAATGGCCTGGCGCGGTTTCCCCTGACGCTGCTGTACGCCGGCCTGGGCCTGGCCATCGGCGCCGTGGTGCTGCAGAACGAGACGCTGCGCGCGGCCATCCCCGCCGGCCGGCTGGACCTGATGGTGCCGCGCTTCATCGAGTTGTTCGTGCCCTCGGGCCTGCGCGGCCTGCTGGTGGCAGCCATCCTGGCCGCAGCGATGTCCAGCCTGGACTCGGCGCTGAACAGCCTGTCGGCGGCCACGCTGCGCGACTTTGTCGAGCCGCGGCTGCGCTCGCCTTCGCAAGCCCTGCTGGCAGGGCGGCTGGTGACCGTGGTCTGGGGCTTGCTGATCGTGCTGTTTGCGCTGCTCGTGGGCGGCATGGCCACCAGCGTGGTCGAAGGCATCAACCGCATCGGCGCGCTGTTCTACGGGCCACTGCTGGCCGCCTTTGCCTGCGGCGTGCTGGACCGCCGCGCCCGCGGCCCCGCCGTGCTGGCCGGAGTCTGCGCCGGCTTGGCGGCCAACCTGTGGCTGGCCCACAGCCTGGGCGCGGCCGTGTTCTGGATGTGGTGGAACATCAGCGGCCTGGTGGTGGCGGTGGTGGTGACCACGGTGCTGAGCCGGCTGCTGGCGCCGCCCTTGCCCACGCAATTGTTGGGCACCACCCTTGACGCCGCCGCGCTGCGCCGGGGTTGGGTCGACAGCCGCGGCCAGGTGGTGCTGTTGCTGGGCTGGGCCGTGTTGATGGCCGCGTTGGCCTTCTGGCTGGGCGTGCGGTGAAACGCGGTCCGGCCCTTCGATCGATGGAGAAACACTGAATGTCACTGCGCCAGTTCATGTCCTTGCGGCCCTTGACCCGGACGCTGACGGCGATGAAAAACACGGTCGTGCACGGGTGGAGCGAAACCGCGCGTGCGCTGGGACTGCAGGAAGACCTGTACGTCAACCCCTTGCACCGCCCGCTGGCGCAGCCGGTGCGTGCGCTGCTGCTGGGCGCCGGGCACCGCGGTTCGGTCTACGCCGACTTCGCGATCAAGAACCCGGCCGAACTGAAGCTGGTGGCGGTGGCCGACCCCAACCCGCGACGGCGCCTGCGCACGGCACGGGCGCATGGCATCCCCGACAGCCGCTGCTTCACCAGCTGGGACGCCGCGATGGCACAGCCCGACCTGTTGCAATTGGCCGACGCCGTGATCATCGCCATGCCCGACCATCTGCACACCGCGCCCTGCCTGCAGGCGCTGGACCTGGGCCTGGACGTGCTGCTGGAAAAGCCCATCGCGCCCAGCGAAGCCGAGTGCCGCCAGATTCTGGACCGGGCGCGCAGCACCGGTCGCATCGTGGGCGTGTGCCACGTGCTGCGCTACACGCCCTACTTCCGCGAGATCAAGGAAATCATCGACGCCGGCCTCATCGGCCAGATCATCAGCTTGCAGCACCTCGAACCCATCGAGCACGTGCACATGAGCCACTCTTACGTGCGCGGCGCCTGGCGCAACAGCGACGACGCCACGCCCATCATTCTGGCCAAGAGCTGCCACGACACCGACATCATCCGCTGGCTGGTGGGCCAGCACGCCGACAACGTGCACTGTTTCGGCAACCTGAAGTGGTTTCACAACGCCAACGCGCCCGAAGGCAGCACCGAACGCTGCACCGACGGCTGCAAGGTCGAGGGCGAGTGCCCCTATTCCGCGCTGCAGATCTACTACCGCGACCGCAAGCGCCTGTACGTGTTCGACCTGCCCGACAACCGCAGCCGCTGGGACGATCTGATCATGGAAGGGCTGAAGACCACCGACTACGGCCGCTGCGTCTACCGCATGGACAACAACCAGCCCGACCACCTGACGGTGAACATCCTGTTCCGCGAAGGTGTGACGGCGGCGTTTTCGATGGAGGCTTTTGTGTCCTACGAAGGCCGGCGCACACGCGTCATGGGTTCGCTCGGTGACATCACCGGCGACATGGAAAGTTTCACGCTCACCAGCTTCAAGACCGGCAAGCGCAGCACCTGGACCATGAAAACCGACGCCCACGGCGGCGGTGACCACCCCATGGTGCGCGACTGGGTGCAGGCCGTGGGCCAGAAGAACCCGGCGCTGCTGAGTTCGTCGATCGAAGACTCGGTGGAAAGCCACCTCATGGCCTTTGCCGCCGAACGCAGCCGGCTGCAGCGCACGATCGAGGACGTGCGGCTCTGAGC
>JBBRCN010000138.1:0-8857 GCA_038204775.1 Burkholderiales bacterium
CTGGTGTTCGAGGTTCACGACCTGTGGCCGCTGAGCCCGATCGAACTGTCGGGCATGTCGCGCTGGCACCCCTTTGCGCTGCTGTGCCAGGCCGCAGAAGACGCCGCCTACCGCGACGCCGACGTGGTGGTGAGCATGCTGCCCAAGGTCCACGGCCACATGGCGTCGCGCGGACTGGATCTGCGCAAGCTGCAGATCGTGCCCAACGGCATATCGCTGGACGAGTGGCAGGGCGATGCGCCGCCGCTGCGCGACGATGTGGCGCTGGCCTTGGCTTCTGCGCACGCAGCTGGCCGCCAAGTGGTGGGTTATGCAGGGTCGATGGGCCTGCCCAATGCGCTTGACACGATGCTTGACGCGGCGGCGCTGCTGAAGCAAGAGCCCCTGCAGATCGTGCTGGTGGGCAGCGGCCACGAACAAGCTCGGCTGGCGCAGCGTGTGGTGGACGAAGGTTTGTCGAACGTGCAGTTCCTGCCGCCCATCCCCAAGGCCCAGGTGCCCAGCTTCCTGGCCGGCGTGGACATCGCCACCCTCAGCTGGCAGCGCGTGCCCATCTACCGATTCGGCATCGCGCCCAACAAGCTGATGGACTACATGATGGCGCGCTGCCCGGTCTTGCATGCCGTGGAGGCCGGCAACGACCCGGTGGCCGAAGCCGGCGCGGGCCTGACCGTGGAACCGGAATCGGCCGCGGCCGTCGCAGACGGTCTGCGCCGCCTGGCCACCACCCCGGCTGCTGAACGCCGCGCCATGGGCGAGCGTGGGCGCGCATTCGTGCTGGCCCATCACACCTACCCGGTGCTGGCGCAGCGCTTTGTGGACGCAGTGCGATGAACGACGAAACCCGTTCCGTGGCCGAGCGCTACGCACGGCGCACGGGCGCCGACCGCTACAGCGCACTGCAGCCGGACGTCGTGCGCTTGTTGCAGGAGCGCCAGCGTGCGCTGCTGCGTCTCTTCGTTTCAAAAGGGGTGACCGACCTGGCGGCCCGGAGACTCACCGAAGTGGGCTGCGGTACGGGTGGCAATCTGCTGGAGTTGCTGCGGCTGGGCTTTGCGCCCGAACACCTGACAGGGCTGGAACTGCTGCCCGAACGCCAGGCCCAGGCGCGCCACGTGCTGCCGCAAGCGACACAGGTTTGGCTGGGTGACGCCACTCGATCGCCGGTCGAGCCGGCCAGCCAAGACCTGGTGCTGCAAAGCACGGTCTTTTCCTCCTTGCTGGACGACAACTTTCAGCAGCGCCTGGCCGACACGATGTGGTCCTGGCTCAAGCCCGGCGGCGCCGTGATCTGGTACGACTTCACCTTCAACAACCCAAACAACGCCGACGTGCGCGGTGTGCCGATGTCGCGTGTTCAGGCGCTCTTCCCGCAAGCCCACATCAGCCACCGCCGCGTCACCTTGGCGCCACCGCTGGCGCGCGCCGTGTGCCGGGTGCACCCGTCGCTGTACGGGCTGTTCAACAGCCTGTCGCTGCTGCGCACACATGTGCTGGCGTGGATCGCCAAGCCGGGCCACTGATCAGCCCATCGATAATCGGCCATGTCTGAACCCTTCCTGCCCTTTGCGCTGCCCGAGATCGGCGAAGAAGAAATCGCCGAAGTGGTGGATACGCTCCGGTCGGGCTGGGTGACGACCGGGCCCAAGGCCAAGCGCTTCGAGACCGACTTTTCGGCCTTCCTCGGCGACCCGGGGCTGCACGCGATAGCGGTCAATTCCGCCACCGCCGGCCTGCATCTGGCGCTGGAAGCCCTGGGCATCGGCCCCGGCGACGAGGTCATCACCACCACCCACACCTTTACCGCCACCGCAGAGGTGGTGCGTTACCTGGGTGCCGACGTGAAGCTGGTGGACATCGACCCGGCCACGCTGAACATCGATCCGGCGGCCGTTGAAGCGGCCATCACGCCGCGCACCAAGGCCATCATGCCGGTGCATTACGCCGGCCTGGCGGCCGACATGCCGGCCCTGTTGGCCCTCGCTCGCCGGCACGGCCTGAAGGTGGTGGAAGACGCCGCGCACGCGCTGCCCACCACCTGCGGCGGGCAGCTGGTGGGCACGCTGGGCAGCGACGCCACGGTGTTCAGCTTCTACGCCAACAAGACCATCACCACGGGTGAAGGTGGCATGCTCGTCACACGCGACCCGGCGCTGGCCGCGCGGGCGCGTGTCATGCGCCTGCACGGCATGAACCGCGATGCCTTCGACCGTTTCACGGCCACCGTGCCGAGTTGGTACTACGAGGTGGTGGCGCCGGGTTTCAAGTACAACCTGACCGACATTGCGGCGGCCCTGGGCATCCACCAGCTCAAACGGGTGCGCGGTTTCCAGCAGCGACGCGAACAGATCGCGGCGATGTACGACGAGGCTTTTGCAGGCCTGCCGGTGATCACCGCGCCACGCCCCCGCCACGGCGACATGCATGCCTGGCACCTGTACGTGCTGCGGCTGGCCGATGGCGCGGGCGTGGCGCGCGACCGTTTCATCGAGGCGCTTTATGCCGCCGGCATCGGCTGCAGCGTGCATTACATCCCGCTTCACCTGCACCCCTACTGGCGCGACCGCTATGAACTCCAGGCCAGCCAGTTCCCGCACAGCCAGCACGCTTACGAACGCATGCTGAGCCTGCCGCTGTACACCCGCATGAGCGACGCGGACGTGCAGCGTGTGGTGCGGGCCGTGCGCCAGGCGCTGGGCGCCTGATCGTCTGAACCGCGTCGCGCCCGTGGCCAAACGTGCATTCGACCTGCTGGGTGCTGCGGTCGCGCTGCTGCTGCTGGCGCCGGTGATGCTGGCCGTGGCGCTGTGGGTCAAGCTCGACTCGCCCGGGCCGGTGTTCTACCGCCAGCAGCGTGTGGGCCGACACGGGGTGCCCTTTGCCATCCACAAGTTCCGCACCATGCACGCGGGTGCACAAGGCCTGCCGCTGACCGTGGGTGCCGACCCGCGCATCACACGCGCCGGCCGCTGGCTGCGGCAGACGCGGCTTGACGAGTTGCCGCAGCTCATTGACGTGCTGCTGGGCCGCATGAGCCTGGTCGGCCCGCGGCCTGAAGTGCCGCGCTACGTGGCGCTGTACCCGCCTGCGTTGCGCGAACGTGCGCTGTCGGTGCGCCCCGGGCTCACCGACCCGGCTTCACTGGCCTGGATCGACGAAGCCGCGCAACTGGCGCGCGCCGCCGACCCCGAGCGCGAGTACGTGGAAGTGATCCTGCCGGCCAAACTGCAGCACGCGGCCGACTACGCCGACCGCGCCACGCTGATCACCGACTTGCAGGTGCTGTGGCGCACCGCGCGTGTGCTGTGGCGCAGCGCGTGAAACCCCGACCGCCACGACAGCCACGACAGCCATGACGCAGCAGGACAACCCCTGGGTCCGGCTGGACGTTTTTCTGGCCCGCTTGCGCCCGCGCCGTGAACTGCTGACCGTGCTGATCGACATCGGCGTGGTGGCACTCTGCTGGCACGCCACCTACTTGTTTCGCCTGGGCTTCGAGCGCTGGCTGAGCGCGCGCCCCAGCTACGACAACTGGGTCTTGCTGGGCGTGGTGCTGGCCTATGCCTTGGCCAGTCTGGTCTTCAAAGTGCCACAGAGCATGTGGCGATTTTCGGGCTTCGGCGAGGTCAAGCGACTGCTCTTCACCTGTGCGTTGGCCGGTGTCGTGTCTGCCGCCGTGGTCATCGCACTGGGCCTGGTGAAGGTGCCTCGCGCCGTGCTGGCGTTGCACCCGGTGGTCACTTTCATGGGCCTGGCGCTGGTGCGCATGGCCTACAGAATGACCTACGAACACGCACGTTCGCGCATCGCGGGGCAGCACGGGGAAATCCGCCGCGCCATCGTGCTGGGCGCCGGTGAAGCGGCACGGCTGCTGCTGGCTGGGCTGCAGCAGCAGGGCTGGGTGGTGCTGGGTCTGCTGGACGACGACCGCAGCAAACACGGTGCTCGCATCAACCGCGTGCCGGTGCTGGGCCCGCTGGACCTGCTGAAGGGCAAGCCGACGTGGGGCACCGCCACGCACGTGGTGGTGGCCATGCCGGCAGCCACGCGCGCACAGCGCCGACGAGCGCTGGACCTGGCCGCCGGCACCGGCCTGCCGGTGCTGACCGTGCCCAGCGCCGATGAGTTGCGCACCGGCCGGACGCGTGTGGAACGGCTGCGCGACATCGAAGCCGAAGACCTGCTCGGCCGCGAACCCGTGGTGCTGGACGAAGCCGGCATCGCCGCCACGCTGCAAGGCAAGACGGTGCTCATCACCGGCGCGGGTGGCAGCATCGGCAGCGAACTTTGCCGCCAGGTGGCTCGCTTTGCGCCGGCGCGGCTGGTGCTGCTGGAACTGAGCGAATTCAACCTCTACACCATCGAGCAGGAACTGAGCGAAGCCTTTCCTGCGCTGCAACTGGTGCGGCTGATCGGCGACGTGAAAGACCTGGTCCAGATGCGGCAGATCTGCATGACATGGCTTCCGCAGGTGGTGTTCCATGCGGCGGCCTACAAACACGTGCCGCTGATGGAAGACCACAACGCCGCGGCGGCGCTGCGCAACAACACACTGGGCACTTTCCACGCGGCGCGTGCCGCGGCTGAATGCGGGGCAGAACGCTTTGTGCTGATCAGCACGGACAAGGCCGTCAACCCCACCAATGTGATGGGCGCCACCAAGCGCGCTGCCGAACTGGTGATCAGCGCGATGGCCGCCCAGGAGCCTGGCACCCGCTTCATGGCGGTTCGTTTTGGCAACGTGCTGGGCAGCAGCGGCAGCGTCATTCCCAAGTTCAAGGAACAGATCTCGCGCGGCGGCCCTGTCACCGTGACCCACCCCGACATCATTCGCTACTTCATGACCATCCCCGAAGCCGCGCGCCTGGTGCTGCAAGCGGCCGCCATCGGCGACAGTGGTCAGGTGCTGGTGCTGGACATGGGCGAGCCGGTGAAGATCGTCGATTTGGCGCGTGACCTCATCCGCATGGCCGGCCACACCGCTGATGAGATCCCGATCGTGTTTTCGGGTTTGCGGCCGGGGGAGAAGTTGTACGAGGAGCTGCTGGCGGACGATGACACCAGTGTGCCCACCGGTGTGCCGCGGTTGCGGGTAGCGCGACTCGAACAACGCGATCAAGCGCTGCACGGCCTGCTTGATCTGGCGGCTCAACCGTCACCCGCTGCGGCACAGGATGAAGTGGTACGCGATGCGCTGGTTCGGACCGTACCCGAGTACCGCGTGCGCCCGGAGCCTGCACCGTGAGTGCAGATCCAGGCGTGGCCATGAAGACCGTCTACATCAACGGCAAGTTCAGCGCCCAGCGCACAACCGGAGTGCAACGATTTGCGCACCACATCGTGCAGGCGCTGGACCGCCAGCCACTGGCCGAGACCGGCGTGCGCTGGGTGCTGCTGTGCCCACCTGCAGGCCAGCCTGCGGCCCTTGAGCACATTCAGACGCGCCATGTGGGTCCGTCTGGTCTGCCCTTGCACCTGTGGGAACAGGGCGTGCTGCCGCTGGCGGCGCGTGACGGGCTGCTGCTGAACCTGGCTGGATCGGCACCGATGCTGGCTGCCAGGCAGTGTGTGACTCTGCATGACGCGGCGGTGTTCGATCATCCCGAGGCTTACACGTGGGTTTTCGGCGCCTGGTACCGGGCCTTGTTTCGTCGCCACGCCAGGCATGCAGCAGGCATGCTCACCGTGTCTGCGTTCTCCCAGGGTCGCCTGGCCCGCTGCCTGGGTGTGGCGCCTGCGCGCATCAGGGTCGTCTACAACGGCTCAGATCACTTGGATGCCGTGGTGGCGGACGAGAGCATCCTCGACCGCCACGGACTGCGCGGTCGACGGTACTTGCTGGCGGTGGGCAGCACCAACCCGACCAAGAATCTCGCTCGCCTGGAGGCGGCTTTCGCCCAGGCCTGGGTGCCGCAGGATGTTTTGCTGGTCATTGTTGGCGCCGACAACCCAAGGGTGTTCGCTGGAGCCCGTGAAGTCGAACGACCCACGACAGGAGGCCCACTAGGCGCCGACGCGGCGCGCGTGCTGCGCACGGGCCCAATCGACGATGCGCCGTTGAAGGCGCTGTATCAGCACGCACTGGCGTTGGTGTTTCCGTCCATCTACGAAGGATTCGGGTTGCCACCGCTGGAGGCCATGCGCTGTGCCTGCCCGGTCGCCGCCGCGCAGGTGGCATCGATTCCCGAAGTCTGCGGCGAAGCCGCCTTGTACTTCGATCCCACCGCCGCGGACGACATGGCCTTGAGTCTTCAGCGCCTGCTGAGCGAACCCGCGCTTCGCCAGCAACTGGTCGCGGCAGGGCAGCGGCAAGCAGCCCGGTTCACCTGGGAGCGGGCTGCGGATTGCCTTGTTGCCGAACTGAACGCCCTGACGTGAAGGTCTTGCAGATCAGCAAGTTCTATCCGCCCGTGATGGGCGGTATCGAGTCCGTGGCCTGGGAACTCACCGAGGGCTTGAACCGTGCCGGGGTTCGGGCCGACGTGTTGTGCTCCAACCAGATGCGACACACCACGCAGGAGTACACCGCCTCTGGCTACACGGTGGTTCGTGCGGCTTCGATGGGCCTGATGCTGTCCACCTCGATGGCGCCTGCCATGGTGAGGGTGTTGCAGCGCATCAGCGCGGGCTACAACTTGATGCATGTCCACATGCCCGACCCCATGGCCGCCTTTGCCATCTGGGCAAGCAGGCCCCGCGCAAAACTGGTGGTGCACTGGCACAGCGATGTCATCCGCCAGCGCAAGGCGCTGAAGCTTTACGAGCCGCTGCAGCGCTGGCTGTTGGCACGTGCCGACGCCATCGTCGCCACCAGCCAGCCTTATGCCGACGCATCGGCCGTGCTGCGGGCCTGGCGCGGCAAGATCGAAGTCATCCCCATCGGCATCAGCGACAATCACACCCTGGCGTGCAGCATAAAGGCTGCCGCCGTGCGTCAGCGCTTCCGCGGTCGAAGGATCGTCTTCGCGCTCGGACGCATGACCTACTACAAGGGTTTCGACGTTCTCATCGAAGCGGCAGCCGCCTTGCCTGACGACTGTGCGGTGCTGATTGGAGGAGAAGGCGAAATGCTCGACCACTACCGGTCGATGGTGGCCCAGCGCGGACTGGCCGGGAAGGTGCATCTGCTGGGCCACATCAACGACGACGACTTGCCAAGCCACTTCGAAGCTTGTGATGTGTTCTGCATGCCGTCGACCCTGCGGGCAGAAGCGTATGGCGTGGCGATGGTCGAGGCCATGGTCATGGGCAAACCCATTGTGGCCACCGACATTGCGGGTTCCGGCGTGCCCTGGGTCAACGTCGACGGGCGTACCGGCTTCAATGTGCCCGTGGGGCAGGCGAAACCCTTGGCCGACGCACTCCTGGGCATCCTGACCGATGCGGACCTGCGCCAACGCCTCGGTTCAGCATCGCGGCAACGCTACCTTGACGACTTCCACGTCACTGCGATGACGGAACGCACCCTGAACCTGTACCGCCGGCTCGCCCGGCCCGCCTGAAGACACACGGACACTGCAATTGGACCCTCTGCCCTCACCACCTGCGCCAAGTGCGGCGCCGGCACCGCCGCGCTGGAGGCGGCTGTCGCGACACATCAACGGCCTGTTCGCGGTCACCGTGCTGGTGCCCACGATCCTGGCCGTCCTGTACTTCGGCTTCATCGTTTCTGACGTCTACATCTCGGAAGCTCGGTTCGTCATCCGCTCGCCTCAGCGATCGGCTCCCACTGGCCTGGGCGCCCTGCTGCAGGGAACCGGCCTGGCTCGGGCACAGGATGACACCTACTCGGTCCACGACTATGTGCTCAGCCGCGACGCGCTGCGGGAGCTGGATGACAAGCTCAATCTGCGCGCCGCCTACAGCGACCCGTCGGTGGACTTCGTCAACCGTTTCCCTGGCGTTCAAGGCGACGAGAGTTTCGAGGCACTGCACCGTTACTACCTGAAGCACGTCGCCATCGACTACGACACGACGTCCTCGATCTCGGTGCTGCGCACCCGGGCCTACACCGCCCAGCATGCCAAGGACATCAACGAACTGCTGCTGCAGATGGGCGAACGGCTGGTGAACAGCCTGAACACCCGCAGCCGCCAGGACCTGGTGGACGTTGCCCAGAAAGAAGTCCGGCTGGCGGAGGAGCGCACCCGCGCAGCCGCTGTTTCCCTGTCCTCTTTCCGCGCCGACCGTGGGGTTTTCGACCCTGACCGCCAGAGCGCCTTGCAATTGCAAGGTGTGGCCAAATTGCAGGAAGAACTGTTCGCCGCCGAGACCCAACTGGCGCAGTTGCGTCAGGTGTCGCCCAACAACCCGCAGGTGGCGGGCCTGGCCAGCCGGGTCGAGGCGCTGCGGCGCCAGGTGGCCGCCGAAACCGGCAAGGTCACCGGCCGTGGCAGCTCACTGACAGCCAAGTCGCCGGACTTCGACCGCCTGGCACTCGAGAAGGGGTTCGCGGACCGGCAACTGGCCACCGCCTTGGTGTCTTTGGAATCGGCGCGCAGCGAAGCTGCGCGCAAGCAGCTTTACCTGGAGCGCCTGGTGCAGCCCAATCTTCCCGACAAAGCGATGGAGCCGCGTCGGCTGCGGTCCATGGCGATGGTTCTTCTGCTCGGCTTGGTGTGCTGGGGCGTTCTTAGTTTGGTGGTGGCGAGTGTTCGTGAGCACACCGACTGATTCAGTGCAGGGCTCGGGCACCAGTCTGTGGCGCTCGTTGATGATCCAGCGCCGTGTCATCGGCGCGCTGATGATGCGCGAGGTCATCACACGCTTCGGCCGCCACAACCTGGGCGCCTTGTGGCTGGTTGCCGAACCGATGATCTTCACGCTGGGTGTGGCTGCGGTCTGGACCGCTGCGGGC
>JBBRCN010000139.1:0-8797 GCA_038204775.1 Burkholderiales bacterium
GCGCCGCTGACGGCCATGGAGAACCGTTACGGCGTCAACGCCAACGGCTTCGGCTACCGTTGGTTCGAGCAGGACCCGCGCTTCAACATCCGCACCAACCCGAACGAGCCGAACCGCTTTGGCTGGGTGGTCGAGATCGACCCCTGGAACCCGAACGCACAGCCGATCAAGCGCACTGCGCTGGGCCGCTTCAAGCACGAAGGTGCCTGGAGTGCGGTCGGCGCCGACGGCTCCGTCGCCGTGTACCTTGGCGACGACGAGCGCAACGACTACATGTACAAGTTCGTCTGCGCCGGCAAGTTCAGCAAGACCAACCGCGGCGCCAACCGCAACCTGCTGGACAGCGGCACGCTGTACGTGGCCAAGTTCGCCGCCGACGGCACCGGCCAGTGGCTGCCGCTGGTGTGGGGCCAGGGCGGGCTGACCGTCGCCAACGGCTTTGCCGACCAGGCCCAAGTGCTGATCAAGGCCCGCCAGGCAGCTGACCGCCTGGGCGCCACGATGATGGACCGCCCGGAGTGGGTGGCCGTGCACCCGACGACGCGCGAGGTCTATCTCACGCTGACCAACAACAACCGCCGCGGCAGCGCGCCGGCGTCGTCGAACAACCCCGATGGCACCACCACGGCCGGCGCCGCGCGCCCGCCCACCGACGCGACCAACCCCCGCATCGACAACAAGTACGGCCACATCCTGCGCTGGAACGAAACCGGCGGCGACGTTGCCGCCACCACCTTCGAGTGGGACATCTTCATGGAGTGCGGCGACAAGGCCACCACGCTGACCCCTGCATCGCGCTACCAGGGCAACATCCTCGGCGACGATCTCGGTGCGCCGGACGGCCTGTGGTTCGACAAGGACGGCCGCCTCTGGATCCAGACCGACCAGCAAGGCGACGGCACGGGCGACTGGGTGAACATCGGCGGCAACATGATGTCGGTGGCCGACCCGGCCACGCGCCAGGTGCGGCGCTTCATGACCAGCCCGCGCAACTGCGAGGTCACCGGTGTCGACACGACGCCCGACGGCAAGACGATGTTCGTCGGCATCCAGCACCCCGGTGAAGACTGGGCGCCGGGCGGCTACACCAGCAAGAGCACCTGGCCCGACAGCGGCGTGAACGGCCCGACGACCCAGGCCGGCGTGGCCGTCAAGCCGCGTTCTGCGGTGGTCGTGATCACCAAGGACAACGGCGGCGTCATCGGCACCTGAGCCCGACGTCCCGCTCTCAACACCTGCCCATTCAAGGAACCCCCATGAAACTCAACACCTTTTCCGCCGCGCTGGCGCTGGCCGCGCTAACCGCACTGACGCCGGCCCACGCCGCGCTGACCAACGACCCCGGCGCCATCGCCGGCCCGACGCAAAGCGTCGACTTCGAGGCCTTCGACGGCCTGCTGACCACCGGCCCGGTGCTGGTGGCGCCGACCCTGTTGTTCACGGGCAGCCCAGGCTCGGAGCTCGGCGCCTTCATCGCCGACCTGGGCGACAACGGTCTCTGGGGCGCGGGCAACAAATTCGCCGCCACCGACCTCGTCGGCGAGCTGCGCTTCACCTTTTCAGAAGGCCTGCTGTCCCAGGGCTTCGGTGCGCTGGTGAACCACCTGGCGCTGCCGTCGGAGGCGTTCTCGGTGGTGATCACGGCCTTCGGCGCGAGCAATGAGCTGCTCGAGTCCCACACCGTTTCGGTGAGCACAAGCGCGGACAGCCTGAACGCGGGTTTGTTCCTGGGTATCGTGCGCAGCGTAGCCGACATTCAGTCGGTGTCGTTCAACGGGACCGGGGTCGTGGTCGATGACCTCATGTTCACCACTGCCGTGCCCGAGCCCGGCACTTACGCGCTGCTGCTGGCCGGGCTGGCCGCTGTGGGCTTCGTGGCCCGTCGCCGCCGCAGCGACAGCCAGCAGCCGGGTCGCCAGCCGTGAACGGCGGCGCCAGCAGTGCCAACACGGGCTGGCTCGCCAGACGCGTGGTGCCACTGGCGGCAGCCGCCGTGCTGCTGGGCAGCGCAGCGGCAGTGCAGGCCCAGGGCGCTGTGGAGTACAGGCTCACGCCCGTGGCCGACACCACCATCTTCGGCGCCCAGGACGGTGGCACCGCCTACGACGGCATCAGCGACGGCATCGGGCCCAACCTGTGGACCTCGGTCACGGCCGGCGGCTTCACACGGCGCGCGTTGCTGCGATTCGACCTGAGTTCGCTGCCCGCTGACGCCCAGATCTTGAGCGTGCAACTGCAGCTGTTCGAGGTGCGCGCCCGCGACGAACACGTGCTGGGCCTGCATCGTGTGCACGGCGCCTGGGGCGAAGGCAACTCCAACGGCGGCGATGCCGGTGCTGGCGCACCAGCCCAGGCCGGCGACGCCACCTGGTCGCACCGTGTATGGCCCGACGTGCCATGGATTCAGCGCGGCGGCGACTTCGTGGCCGACCCGAGCGCGACCCTGCCGGTGGGCCTGGGGCCAGGTACTTTCACCTGGGGCTCGACGCCGCGGCTGGTGGCCGACGTGCAGGGCTGGCTGACCCAACCGGCCGACAACCATGGCTGGATGCTCATCGGCGACGACAACGGCGTGCAGAACGCCAAACGGTTCGTCAGCCGCAACAGTGCCGGCACGGCGGGTCTGCCAACTCTCGTCGTCAGCGTCGTGCCCGAGCCCGGCACTTACTTGCTGATGCTGGCGGGCATGGCCTCAGTGATGCTCGTCGTCAGCCGTCGAAGGGGTTGAGAGCCTGAGCCACGGCTCGCTGGCGGCGCAAGCCTGAGCACAGCGTTGCCACTTCGCCCGCGCACCTGGCCTTTCGGGTCCAGTGCCTCGCGCTCCAGTGGCTTCGGTGTCAGGGCCGGCGCGCTGGCTTGAGCAATTCGTCGCGATGAGCCGCCACGAATTGCGTGAACTCGACCGGCGCTTGGCCCGTCAGTTCAGCCACCAGACGCGTCACGGGTGGCGTCGCCGTGAACCGCGGCAGCATGTGCAGGAGCAGCATCACCAGGATCAATCCGGGCTCGCGACCGTCGCGCCGCAGCGTTCGGTAAAAACGCCATGGGCCTGGCGACACGTAGGTGATGGGCGTGCCCAGAACCGTCGTCAACTGATCGGCCATTTGCTGAAAACTCAGCGGCGTTTCAGATGTCAGCGTGTAGGCCTTCCCGTGGTGCTGCGAGCCGGACTGCGTCAGCACCCGGGCCGCCACGCGGCCGATGTCATCGACATCGACGAGCGTGAACCGGGCGTTCCCGGCCGGCAGGAAGATGCGGTGCCGGCGCACCAGTTCTTCATGAAGAGTGCTGGTGAAGTTCTGCATGAAATACGCCGGCCGCAGCAGCGTGTACGGCACTGCGCCGGACATCAGCCGCTGCTCGATCCTGTGGTGCGGGATGAACCCAGTGCGCTCCGCCCCCTGCACCGACAAGAACACGATGTGCTGGACTCCGTGTTGCCGTGCCCGCGCGATCAGATCGCCGAAGTCGCCGTTGAGTGTCGGTGGGCGCAACAAGAACAGGCTGTCGCAGTCGGCCAGCGCAGCGTCTTGACTTGCGCTGCCGGCGTAGTCGAAGGCCACCGGCTGCACGTTCCCATCGCCACGCCATCTTGCGGTGGCCCCTGGCACGTCGCGCACAGCCGCGCGAACGACGATTTGGTCAAAGGCACGCAGCGCTGCAATCACGGCCGAGCCGACTTGCCCTGTAGCGCCAGTCACGAGAATGCGTTTCACGGTGCGGCACTCATCGCTTGAGCCATGGCGCGCGGCAAACGACATGGCACATGTTGGTGTGGGTGTGTCGATCCAGACATCCATGCAAGGACCAAGCGACAGTGCCGAGTCCCGGATTCCGACTTCAATTCGTCACGGTTCATGCCTACCCTTCGAAGTCCACGACCGTACCAGATGGCGCGGTCGCTTCCATCCCTGTCGAGGAACGACCATGATGACCAGCCACGTTGCCGATCGGCTTGTTGAACTGTGCCGCAAGGGCCAATTCGAGGCCGCCCAGAGCGAACTGTTCGCGGAAGATGCAGTCAGCATCGAACCCCACGGTGCGCAGATGGAGATGGCCGAAGGGCTGGTCGCCATTCAGGAGAAGGGGCGCCAGTTCATGGCCTCGATCGAGGAGATGCATGGCATCGTCATCAGCGAACCGGTGGTGGCCGACAACTTCTTCACTGTCTCGATGGCGCTGGACACGACATTCAAAGGCCGAGGCCGCGTGAACATGGAAGAACTCTGCGTCTACGAAGTCGACGACGGCAAGATCGTGAGCGAGCAGTTCTTCTACAGCGTCGAGTGATGCCCGGCTGCCGCCGCTCGACGGCGGTGGCGGCCACGTCCCCTCACTTGAACAGTTGAGGTCGCTTGCACGGCCAACCCAGCTGGGGTCTGCCGTGACCCGCTGGGCACGGCCTGTTGACAGGCCAGAACATTGCTCACTTCCCGCCGTTGCATGCCGCTCGCGCAAAGTTCGTGCCACAATTTCGGGAGCGATGGCCATGACAAGATGCCAGCCTGGCTGGTCGCCGAAGGGCGCTGAACACATCGGTGGCGGCGTCCGCCGAGGATCGAAGTACCGGCGAACCGGGCTTGGTCCCTTCCGAACCAGGAGACACGCCGTGAGCGAGTACAAGACCGTGACCGTTTACAGCTTTCAGGTCGTTGATTTCGGGCCTGAGCGGACTCGCCTCGCGGCCTTCAAGGCACCACGCGAACTGATCCTGAGCAAGTTCCAGGGAGAACCTTTGGAAGGAACTGGCGAAGAGGTTCCTGTCGCTGAGCTGGACGCAGAGGGACGCTATCGCCGCGTCGCTACCGGGTGGGGTGAGTTGCGCTGATCGGTCTGCTGCTGTCCATCGGACAGCAGACAGTGTTGCCAACCTGCCGTCCTGCCGTCCGGCTGTGCGCCAACACACGCCCGCCAAGGCTGGCCATGAATTCGGCGTCGATGCGCGCTGCCATTTGATCCAACTCAAAGAAACGAACCCGAACTGACGTTTGCCGCGAAACGGTCATTTGCGCTGTCCAGACTCTGATGCACATCCGATCAGATCAAGGCCCGAATGCAAAAGTCCGAAGCCGTTGCCGCCATGGGGAAGAGCAACTTGTTGCTGCCGGCCTGGATCAAGGCCGCGCTGGCCGCCAATGACCGCCTGAAGCTGTACCTGACGGTGCTGCAGGCAGCGGCAGCCCACGCAGCACACCCCGACGCCGAACCCCTGGACCTCGGGCGTGAGATGGCCGCTGCGGGCATCCAGGGCCGATGGCTGCGTGATCTGCCTGCCGCATCGTCGCAGGTCGATGGCGCCCTGCTCGTTCCAGAACTGTGTCGACTGGCCCAGCGCCTGGCCGAGGATCTGGCCGTCATGGCACGACCCCTGCTCGAAGCGCACCCAACGGGGACCGCCACTCGCGAACGGCTGGATCGCTGGGCCGAGTGGCTGGCTGCAATCGGCATCAAGCACAGCGGCGTTGAAACGCTCAGCAGCGAACAACTGCGGATGCTGACAAGTGGCAAGCGAGAAAACAAGCGCCGGCATGGCAGCGACAAGTCCGTCGACGGCGACAGCGTGCACCTGCTCGTGATGGACCTGCACAAGCAGCTCAACCAACTCGCAGGCACCTTGTCCAACGAAACGATCGATGGCGCGCATGTCTGGCAACTGCTGCCGGCCGATCATGCGCGGGTCGAAGCGTTCATGCGGGGCCTGAACCGCACCGCGCCGTTGAAGTTCGACCACCCCGGCCTGGACACCGCCGCCACCCGAGACGGCAAGCGGCTGCTGCTGCAGAACGACATCGGGACCAATGACGCTCATGTGCTGGTGGTGCAGGTCGAGGGCAGGACGATCACGCTGAACTACTCGGACTTGCACCGCTCTCGCTTCGAGTTCTTCCAGGGGCTGCTGAACCCGTTCGGCGCGACGTGGGCCGACACACAATCGAAAGTCGACGCCGCGCTCAATGAAGGTCAGGCCTACACCTTTGGCACCGCGCACTTCGAATGCGCCAACGAGTCAGCTCTGGACAAGACACTCGAAGGCATCGGCTCGCGCATCGTCTTCCTGATCGACTGGAACCGTGCGCGCAAGCGGCTGCTGCCCTTCGTCGGCAAGGCCGACGCGATCGAGGTCTTGCGCGAGACGGCGCGCCTGGACGCGGGCCACATGGCCTGGCTCAAGGCGGGCGGCGAGCAGATGATCTTCGCGGCCATGCAGACGGCTGGCGAAGGCGCATTCCGTATCGGCGACCGACTGGACACCGTGCTGGGCCCATCCGATGCGCATGCATTCCTGGTTCAGGTGCTGTGCCTTGCGAGCAAGGCGTTGCTTGCCGGCCAACCCAGCGCACTGGTCGCCGACGAGACCCGCATGCTGCTGGCCCGCCGCATGCGCCAGCGCAGCAGCGAGTTCGACCTCATCGAAGAGCATGCCGCCTACTGCCACGCGCTGGCACAAGCCGTCAGCGATGGTCTGGCCCACGATGTGACTGCAGCGTCCGGCAAGGGGGACCACAAGTTCTCCGGCAAGGCAGCACGCATCCTGGCGGAACGCGCCAAAGTCTGGGAACGCAAGGCCGATCACCTGGTGATGCGGGCCAGGGACCAGGCCCAGCGTCAGCGCCGCTGGCAACCCGTGGCGCGCCTGCTCGAACTGTCCGACGACATCGCCGATGCACTTGAAGAGGCAGCTTTCCTGATGAGCTTGATCGCCCAGGACCACCGGCAGGGTTGGAGCGCAGAGGTGCACCAGATCCTCTCGAAGCTGGCCCAAGCCGTGCTCGCTGCGACGCAAGAACACATCAAGGCGCTGGCCATCGCACGTCGGCTCGCTTCCAGGAATGACAGCGCCAGCGATGGCAGCGACAGCGACGCCTTCCTTGCCGCGTCGTGGACCGTGCTGCAGTCCGAACGGGAATGCGACGAACTGCTGCGCAGCGCCCGCCGCGCGATCCTGGCCGCCATCAAGGACGCCGCAGCCTTGATGCTGGCCAACGATCTGGCGATCGCGCTCGAATTGGCGTCCGATCGGCTTCTCGTGGCGGGCTATGCGCTGCGCGACGTCGCGTTCGACCAAGCCGGGGCCCACCCGTGAAGTCGCAACTTCCCGAAGCCGCGCCGGACTGGCCGGACTCTCTGTACCTGATCGGCTGCCTGGCGCCTGCCGGCGTCGCGCCGAAAGCGTACCGGCCGTCTGCCCAGTCGATGGGCTTCAAGGCCTACAACCTGCTGCGCATGTCGGCCCTGGGCCTGCCTGTGCCGTCGGCGTTTGCCATCGGCACGGCCTACAGTCGTGACGCTGCAGCCAGCGCTGCGGCCGCAGAAGACATAATCTGGCGGCCCGGCCTGGACGCCGTGGAGCGTGCCTCCGGCCAACGCTTTGGCGACGTCCGCTTGCCGCTGCTGCTGTCGGTGCGCTCGGGCGCCCCGGTGTCGATGCCCGGCATGATGGAAACGCTGCTCAACATCGGCCTGTGCGACGCCACACTGCCGGGATTCCTGCGCCAGACCGGGAACCCGCGGCTGGTCTGGGACACCTACCGGCGGCTGGTTGCGAGCTACGGCGAGGTCGTGGCTGGCGTGCCGGTGGCGATGTTCGATGCGCAGAGCACTGCCTTGGTCGGCACACGCGACGAGCGCGAGCTCGATTTCGCCGAACTGCGTGAGCTGACACGGCGCTACCTCGACGCCTATGCGCGGGCCGCGGGGCAGCCGTTTCCGCAAGATCCACGCGCGCAGCTGACAGGCGCCATCGGCGCGGTATTCGCCAGCTGGCAGTCCAGCAAGGCGCGCGAGTACCGCCGCCAGCGCCACATTCCCGACGCCATAGGCACGGCGGTGACCGTGCAGACGATGGTCTACGGCAACGCCGGCGGGCGATCGGGCTCGGGCGTGGGCTTCACGCGCGACCCGGTCAGCGGCGAGCCTGCGTTGTGGATCGACTTCCTGTTCAACGCCCAGGGTGAAGACGTGGTCTCGGGCCGCCGAAGTGCCTATGGCCACGACGAGCTGGCCGCCGTGATGCCGGCGGTCTGGCAAGCCTTGGGCGACACCGCCACCCGGCTGGAGACCGAGTTCGGCGACATGCAGGATTTCGAGTTCACCGTGCAGGACGGCCGCCTCTACCTGCTGCAGACGCGCAATGGCAAGTGCTCGGCCCAGGCGCGGGCGCGCATTGCGCTGGATCTGTGCGACGCCGGTGTCATCTCACCGGAGGTCGCGCGAGAACGTACCGCCGGGCTGAAGCCGGATGACCTGGTGGCCACAAGAACCGAGTCGTCCGATGGCAAACCGTTGACGCCGCTTGCACATGCGGCCAGCGCAAGCAGCGGCGTGGCGATCGGTGAGATCGCCTTCGATGAGACGGCAGCTCGGGCCCGCCAAGCTGCTGGCGCGTCTGTGGTGCTGGTCCGGCGGGACGCAAAGACCGCTGACATCGCCGCGCTCGAACTGGCCACCGGTCTGCTGACCCAGCGCGGCGCGCGCACCTCACATGCCGCCGTGGTCGCGCGCCAGCTCGGCAAGGTGTGCCTGGTCGGCTGCGCAGAGATGGAACTCGACGAGGCGGCACGCACGCTGCGGATCGGAGAGACGACGCTGCACGAGGGTGACTTGCTCACCCTGGATGGCAACGACGGTTCGGTCTATGCCGGTGCCGTTCACACGGCAATCGAGCCTCTTGCGGATCTGCAGCATCGGCTGGCTCAGCTGCGTGAGATCGACCGCAAGGTTGCACGACCCGGGAAGGTCAAGACGACGGCTCGACCGAGCAAGGCCGCAAGATGGTCACGAAAGGAGATCAACCCGT
>JBBRCN010000140.1:0-8622 GCA_038204775.1 Burkholderiales bacterium
CTTCCTGGGTATTTCCGCTGCCGTGATGGCCAGCGGCTTTGACGGCCTGATTTTCTCCATCGGCTTTCTGGTCGGCTGGCCGGTCATCACCTTCCTGATGGCCGAGCGGCTGCGCAACCTGGGCAAGTTCACCTTTGCCGATGTGGCGGCGTTCCGTTTCGAGCAAAAGCCGATCCGCATCTTCGCGGCGTCGGGCACGCTGGTGGTGGTGGCGTTCTATTTGATCGCCCAGATGGTCGGCGCCGGCCAGCTCATCAAGCTGCTGTTCGGCCTGGAGTACTGGATCGCGGTGGTGCTGGTGGGTGGCCTGATGATGGTCTACGTGCTGTTCGGCGGCATGACCGCCACGACATGGGTGCAGATCATCAAGGCCGTGATGCTGCTGTGCGGCGCGACCTTCATGGCCTTCATGGTGCTGCTGCACTTCGGCTTCAGCCCCGAGGCGATGTTTGCGCAGGCGGTGCAGATCAAGACCGACATCGCGGCCAAGGGCGGCAAGCCGGCCGAAGAGGCGGCGCAGATCGGCTTTTCCATCATGGGGCCGGGCGGCTTCGTGAAAGACCCCATCAGTGCCATCAGCTTCGGCATGGCGCTGATGTTCGGCACCGCCGGCCTGCCGCACATCCTGATGCGCTTCTTCACCGTGCCGAATGCCAAAGAGGCTCGCAAGTCGGTGCTGTGGGCCACCACCTGGATCGGCTACTTCTACATCCTGACCTTCATCATCGGTTTCGGTGCCATCACCTTCGTGCTCACCAACCCGAACTTCCTGGATTCCAAGGGTGTGTTGATCGGGGGCAACAACATGGCCGCCATCCACCTGGCCAATGCGGTGGGCGGCAACATCTTCCTGGGCTTCATCTCGGCAGTGGCCTTTGCCACCATCTTGGCGGTGGTGGCCGGACTCACGTTGTCGGGCGCCTCGGCGGTGTCGCATGACCTGTATTCCACGGTCATCAAGAAGGGCCATGCCGACCCCAAGGCCGAACTGCGTGTCTCCAAGATCACCACCATCTGCCTGGGTGTGGTGGCGGTGGTGCTGGGCATCGCGTTCGAGAAGCAGAACATCGCCTTCATGGTGAGCCTGGCCTTCGCCATTGCAGCCAGTGCCAACTTTCCGGTGCTGCTGATGAGCGTGCTGTGGAAGGGCTGCACCACACGCGGCGCGGTGGTCGGCGGTTTTCTGGGCCTCTTCAGCAGCGTGGCGCTGACGGTGGTGTCACCTGCGGTGTGGGAAGCCACGCTGGGCAACCCCAAGGGCAGCGCGCTGTTCCCCTACGCCAGTCCCGCCTTGTTCTCGATGACCATTGGCTTCGTCGGCATCTGGCTCTTCAGCGTGCTGGACGGCAGCAAGCGTGCACAGGTGGACAAGGCCGGCTTCCTGGCTCAACAGGTGCGGTCCGAAACCGGTATCGGCGCTTCGGGTGCGTCCGGCCACTGACAGCTGAAGAGCTGACGAAGAAGAGCTGACGAAGATCAGCCACTGACACGGGACCGCAGACTATCGTCAACGGTCCCGTTCTTCTTGGCTTCGACGATGAACACCCCCGCTGCTGAACCGCAACGCGAGATGCTGTCGCTGGTGACTGCGCGCATCCGCGACGCCTATCTGCGTCGGCCCTTCTACGTCGACGGTGGCGCGGACCTGGTCAGCGTGTGCCGTGAACTGTCGCAGCGCGGCCTGACGCAGGCGCTGGTGCGCGACGTGCATGCCGGCGTTGAACGGGTGGGCATGTTCACCACCACCGACCTGCGCGACGCGCTCTTGCGCGACACGCCGCCGCAGCAGCTGGCCGTGCGCGACGTCGCACGCTTCGACCTCATTGGCGTGGACGCCGATGCCGACCTCTTCGAGGCGCTGTGGCTGATGGTGCGGCACCGTGTGCACCGCCTGGTGGTCAGGGACCACGGCGCCATCATCGGCGTGCTGGGCCAACTCGACCTGGTGAGCTTCGTCGCCCGGCACTCGCACATCGTGGCGCTGCAGATCGACGAGGCTGCCCAGCTGCCCGACCTGCGCGCGGCGGCGCAGCGCATCGACGAGATGGTGGCGCTGCTGCACGGCAACGGCATCCGCATCGAGCGCATCACGCGGCTGGTGAGCGAGCTCAACACGCGGCTCATTGCGCGGCTGTGGTCGCTGCTGGCGCCGGTCGATGTGCAGGCCAACAGCTGCCTGCTGGTGATGGGCAGCGAAGGCCGCGGCGAGCAGATCCTGAAAACCGACCAGGACAACGCCTTGCTGCTGCGTGATGGCTTCGAAGCCCTGGCCCTGCCCGCGCTGGCCGCCGACTTCAACGCCGCACTGGCCGAGCTGGGCTACCCGCGCTGCCCGGGCCACATCATGGTCGACAACCCGCTGTGGCGGCAGCCACTGGCCAGCTTCCGCGACACGCTGCGGGGCTGGGTCTACGGCGGCACGGTGGACGGCCCGATGCACCTGGCGATCTTTTTCGATGCCAACTGCGTGGCCGGCGACGCCACGCTGCTGCAGCAAGCCCGCGCGCACCTGGACCAGTTGCTGTCGGGCCAGGACCCCTACTTGGCCCGCTTTGCCGCTGCCGCCGACCAGTTCCAGGAACCCGGCAACTGGTTCACCCGCCTCACGCACAAGCGGGACGAGCAGCCGCTGGACCTGAAGAAACTGGGCATCTTTCCCATCGTGCATGGCGTGCGTGCGCTGGCCCTGCAGGCCGGCGTGCAGGAACAGGGCACTGCAGCGCGCCTGATGCAGTTGGTGGCGCTGCAGCGGCTGGACGCGACACTGGCGCGTGACGTGGTCGAAGCGCTGCACCTGCTGATGGCCATCCGCCTGAACCATCAGCTCAAACAACGGGCGGCCGGCCAGCCAGCCGGCAACGAGGTGCGGCCATCCGAGCTGAGCACGCTGGAACGCGAGCCGCTGCACGACGCGCTGGCCATCGTGAAGCGGTTCAGGCTGCATCTGCGCCAGCACTTCAAGCTCGACAGCCTGTGAGCACCGACCCCGCATGAAAGATCGCGGCCCGCGTCGTCAGCTGCTGACGCAGCGCCTGATCGCGCTTTTTGGCGCCGGCGTGCTGCTGTTCAACTTTCCGCTGCTCAAGTTGTGGCTGTCCGATCGCACGGTGTGGGGCCTGCCGCTGCTGCCGGTGGCGCTGTTTGTCGCCTGGGCGGTGCTGCTGGCCTGGCTGGCATGGTTGATGGAGCGGCGAGTGGACCCGCGCGAGGACCCGCGCGAACAAGGTTGATGCCGTGAACACCTTGTCGCCGACCTGGGTGCTGGGCGTCTCGCTGGCCTACCTGCTGGCCCTGTTCGCCGTGGCGGCGTGGGCCGACCGCCGCGCCGCTGTGGGCCGCAGCGTCATCGGCAATGCCTGGGTCTATGCGCTGAGCATGGGCGTGTACTGCACGGCCTGGACCTACTTCGGCAGCGTCGGCCGCGCGGCCAGCGGCGGGGTCTGGTTCCTGCCCATCTACCTGGGCCCGACGCTGGCCATGGTGCTGGCCTGGCTGGTGCTGCGCAAGATGGTGCGCATCGCGCGCAGCTACCGCATCACCAGCATCGCCGACTTCATCGCAAGCCGCTACGGCAAGAGCCGTGCGCTGGCGGCAGCGGTCACGTTGCTGGCTTTGGTGGGCGTGGTGCCTTATGTGGCGCTGCAGCTCAAAGCGGTGGCCACCGGCTACGAGGTGTTGACCGGCGTGGGTGGCGCAGATGCGGCGCACAGCACGCCACTGATTGCCCTGGTCGTGGCGCTGGTGCTGGCCGCCTTCACCATCGCCTTCGGCACCCGCCACCTGGACAACACCGAACGCCACGAAGGCATGGTCGCGGCCATCGCGGCCGAGTCGGTAGTCAAGCTGCTGGCCTTTCTGGCGGTGGGTGTTTTTGTCACCTGGGGCCTGTTTGCCGGGCCGGGCGAGCTGTGGGCGCAGGCCCTGGCGCACCCCGAGGTGAGCCGGGTGCTGCGCGCCGACCCCGCCGTGCCCTTCGCCTTCGACCAGTGGTTGGCGCTGCTGGTGCTGGCGGGCTTGAGCGTGCTGCTGCTGCCGCGCCAGTTCCAGGTCATGGTCGTGGAAAACGTCGACGAGCGCCACATCCGCCGCGCCGCCTGGGCCTTTCCGGCCTACCTGCTGCTGATCAACCTGTTCGTGCTGCCGATCGCGCTGGGCGGCTTGCTCTTCTTCGGTGCTGGCGCGGCCGATGCCGAGACCTTTGTGCTGAGCTTGCCGCTGGCCGCCGGTGCGCCCTGGCTGGCGCTGATCGCGTTTGTCGGCGGCCTGTCGGCGGCCACCGGCATGGTCATCGTCGAAGCCATTGCCGTCAGCACCATGGTCTGCAACGACCTGGTGCTGCCGCTGCTGCTGCGGCTGAAGGCCTTTGCAAGGCGCGACGTGAGCGGCACGCTGCTATTCATCCGCCGCGCCGTCATCGTGCTGCTGATGCTGCTGGGTTGGCTGTACTACCGCATCGCAGGCGAGGCCTACGCGCTGGTCAGCATCGGCCTCATCAGCTTTGCCGCCGTGGCGCAGTTTGCGCCGGCTCTGCTGGGCGGCATGTACTGGAAGGGCGGCACACGCAACGGTGCGCTGGCCGGTCTGTCGGCGGGTGCGCTGCTGTGGGCCTACACGCTGATGTTGCCGTCGATTGCCAGGAGCGGCTGGATGGCAGGTGCCATCGACAGCGGCTTCCTGCAGCACGGCCCCTTCGGCCTGGGGCTGCTGCGGCCCGAAGCCTTGCTGGGCCTGGTGGGGCTGGACGCCCTCAGTCACGCGCTGTTCTGGAGCCTGCTGGCCAATGTGGGCCTGTTCGTGGCGGTGTCGCTGGCCTGGCCGCCGCGCGCGGCCGAGGCCAGCCAGGCGCTGCGCTTCGTGGACGTGTTCGAACACGACGCACAAGACCGTGTCTTCTGGCGCGGCCGCGCCCGGGTGGCCGACCTGGTGGCGCTGGTGGGGCGTTTCCTGGGCATGGAACAGGCCCGTGCACAGCTGCAAGTGCCGGCCGGCCAGACCAACGCAAACGCCGACCCGCGCCTGGTGCAGCAGGCCGAAGCGCTGCTGGCTGGCGCCATCGGCAGCGCATCGGCGCGTGTCATGGTGGCCAGCGTGGTGCAAGAAGACCGGCTCGAGCTTCAGGACGTGATGCAGATCGTCGAAGAAGCTTCTGAATTGCGCCACCGAAACGAAGAACTGCAGAGCCTGGACCAGCTGAAGGACGACTTCATGAGCAGCGTCACGCACGAACTGCGCACGCCGCTGACCAGCATCCGCGCGCTGGCCGAGCTGATGCGCGATGCACCCGACATGCCAGCCCCGCAGCGGCAGCAGTTCCTGGGCATCGTGGTGGCAGAAAGCGAACGCCTGAGCCGCCTGGTCAATCAGGTGCTGGACATGGCCAAGATCGAAAGCGGCCACGCCGAGTGGCTGAATGCCGACGTCGATCTGGCCGCACTGTTGCAGCAGTCGCTGACGAGCACGGTCGAGCTCTTCCGCGAGCGCGGCGCGCACGTTCAGCTGCACCTGCCGGCCACGCCCGTGCCCACGCTGCGGGCCGACCCCGACCGCCTGCTGCAGGTGGTGCTGAACCTGCTGAGCAACGCCGCCAAGTTTGTGCCCCGTGAAGGCGGCCGCGTCGATGTGCGCCTGCTGCAGCGCCAAGGCCACGCGGTGGTGGAGGTGCAGGACAACGGCCCCGGCGTGCCGGCCGCACAGCAGGCGCTGGTTTTCGACAGATTCCGCCAGGGTGGCGATGCGCTGCACCGCCCGGCAGGCACCGGCCTGGGCCTGCCCATCAGCCGCCGCATCGTTGAACACTTCGGTGGCCGGCTGTGGCTGGCCCTGACCCCGGGGCAGGGCGCCTGCTTCGCTTTCGAATTGCCCATCAGAACAGATCAGGAGACAACACCATGAGCCACAAGGTGCTGATTGCCGACGACGAGCCCAACATCCTCATCAGCCTGGAGTTCCTGATGAAACGCGAAGGCCACCAGGTGCTGCTGGCACACGATGGCGACGAGGCACTGGCGCTGATCCGCAGCGAAAGACCGGCACTCGTGCTGCTGGACGTGATGATGCCCGGGCGCAGCGGCTTCGAGGTCTGCCAGGCCGTGCGTGCCGACGACACGCTGGCCGGCACCAGGATCCTGCTGCTCACCGCCAAGGGCCGCGACACCGATGTCGCCCAGGGCGTGGGCGTGGGCGCTGACGGCTACATGACCAAGCCCTTCAGCACGCAGGAACTGGCGGCGCGCGTGCGCGAGATGCTGGCCGGCTGAGCACGCGTCAAGGAAGGACAAACCATGACCGTCGACAAACAGCAACTGGCTGCGGCCGCCGCGCCCGGCGCGCTGCTGGCCCTGGTGCTGGTCGTGACCGCGGGCCTGCTGGCGGTCACGCTGGACGCCGCCGAGCGCGCCACGGTGTGGGCGCTGCTTCAGCCGCGCATCGCGCTGGTGTTCATGTTGTGGCTGGTCGTGTCCCTCGCGGCGGGCGCCGCCGCGCGCTGGGCCTGGCAGCGCTTTGCGGCAGCACCTGCCCGCCTGGCCGAGGCCGTGCAGGTGGTGGTCAGCAGCGACAGCGCCGTACCCTTGCCCGCTGAAGGCAGCACCGGCAGCCGGGCCCTTGCGCTGGCCGTGAACGCGCTGGCCGGGCAACGCGACAGCCTGCGCGCCGACATGGCCGAGCAGGTGGCCCTGGCCAGCCACGAGGTGGAGCAGGAACGCCAGCGCCTGGCCGCCCTGATGGCCGAACTCACACAAAGCGTTGTCGTCTGCAACCTGGACGGCCGCGTGCTGCTGTTCAATGCCCGCGCCCGCTTGCAGTTCCGCGCCCTCGCGCTGTCGGCGCAAGGCGGCCCGGCCGACGCGGCAGGCCGCACCATCGGTGGCGCAGACGCGCTGAGCCTGGGCCGCAGCATCTACGGCGTGCTGGACCGGCGCCTGGTGGCGCACGCCCTGCAAGCCGTGCAACAGCGCCTGCAACGCGGCGCCGCACACCCTTCGGCCCAGTTCGTTACGGCCACGCGCGGCGGGCAGTTGCTGCGTGTGCAGATGGCGCCTGTGCGTGCGCCGAAGGCCAACGCGGACACGCCGCTGAACGGCTTTGTGCTGATGCTGGACAACATTACCCGCGACATGGCCGAAAACACCGTGCGCGACCAGCTGCTGCACGGCCTGAGCGAAGGCCACCGCGGCAGCCTGGGCAACCTTCAGGCAGCCGTCGAGCTGCTGGACGACCCGGCACTGGATGCGCCCACGCGCGAGCGCTTCATGGCCGTGGTGCGTGACGAGATCCGCACCATGAGCCGGCGCCTGAACGACGCCGCAGACCAGGGCCTGCGCGACATCAAGACCCGCTGGCCGCTGGAAGACATGCTGGGTGCCGACCTGGTGGCCGCTGCCGCGCAGCGCATTGAAAGTCAGCTGACAGTCAAGGTCAACGTCAGCAACGTCGACGCCGCGCTGATGCTGAAGGTCGACAGCTACAGCCTCATCCAAGCCCTGCTGCACCTGGCCGGTCATCTGGCGGGCGAGTACGGCATCCAGCGCCTGCAGCTGCGGCTGGCTGGCGTGGACGCAGCGGCGCAACTCGACCTGGTGTGGGCGGTGCAGGCCATGAGCACCGAAACCGTGACGGCCTGGGAAACCGATGACATCCAGGACGGTGGCGAAGCCACGCCGTTGACCGTGCGCGACGTGGTGCAGCGCCACGGCGGCGCGCTGTGGTTCGAACGTGCGCGGGTGCGGCAGGAGGCCTTCTTCCGCTTCCTGCTGCCGCTGGCCGACGAGGTCGCGCCGCTGCAGGCGGGTGCGCATTTGCCACACGACAGCCGCCCCGAGTTCTACGACTTCGACCTCTTTGCCCTGAAGGGCGGCGGTGAGCAGGACGCAGCCTGGGCCCAGACGCCGCTGGCCGAGCTGGTCTACACCGTGTTCGACACCGAAACCACGGGCCTGGACCCGAGCGCCGGCGACGAGATCATCCAGATCGGCGCCACCCGCATCGTCGCGGGCAAGCTGCGCCGGCAGGCGTGCTTCGAGCAGCTGGTGGACCCGCAGCGCAGCGTGCCGGCAGCCGGCGTGGCCATCCACGGCATCCAGCCCGAGGCCCTGAAGGGTCAGCCGCTCATCGACGAGGTGCTGCCGGCCTTCCACGCCTTTGCGCAGGACACCGTGCTGGTGGCCCACAACGCGGCCTTCGACATGCGTTTCCTGCAGCTGAAGGAAGCCAGCACGGGCGTGCGCTTCCACCAGCCCGTGCTGGACACGCTGCTGCTGTCGGCCGTCGTCCACCCGCAGCAGGCCAGCCACCGCCTGGAGGCGATTGCCGAACGTGTGGGCGTGCCGGTGCTGGGCCGCCATACGGCACTGGGCGACGCCATGGTCACGGCCGAGGTGTTCCTGAAACTGCTGCCGCTGCTGCAGGCGGCCGGCATCACCACGCTGCAGCAGGCCCTGGACGCGTCGCGCCAGACCTACCTGGCGCGCCTGAAGTACTGAGCGGAGGTTCGCCCATGCATCTTCTGTTTCGCTGGCTGCTGTCGTGGCTGGCGCTGCCATGTCTGGCGCTGTGCACCGCCCTGGCCGCCCCGGCCGGGGCGCAGTCGACCTCCGCGCAGCAGCCCGCGGTGCGTGTCCTGTC
>JBBRCN010000141.1:0-8298 GCA_038204775.1 Burkholderiales bacterium
ACCACCCGCTCGCTCTTCTGCGCCAGATAGAACCACTCATGCCCCGGCAGCGCCGACACATCGGGGAACACGATGTAGCCGGCCTGCGGCGCGCGCACTTCGCTGCCGTCGGCGCGCAGGGCGATCAGCTCACCATCGGCCAGCGGGTCGAAGCTGGTCCAGGTCTTGATGAAGCGGTCGCCCTCGTCGTGGCGGTCGATCACCTCGGACAGGTTCAGGCACTCGATGGGCCGCTGCGGCGGCGCCAGCGGCAGGTCGGCCAGGCCCAGCAGCGCCAGGGTCTGGTGGATGGCGTGGGTGGCCACGTCTTCACCCGCAGCGTCGTCGTGCTGGCCACACTCCAGCGTGATGCCGTAACCGCCCTGGCTGCGCATGTACTCGGTGGTGCCCACGCCGTAGCTCGGGTCTTCGTGCACGCCGCCGGCGGTCAGGCCGCGTGCCTTGCGCCGCGCCAGGCCGTCGGCGTAGGACGACATCCAGCCTTCGACGATGCGGCTGGGCCCCACGTGCGCCGACAGCCGCGCTTCGGCGGCTTCGTGCGCAAAAGGCTCCAGCGGGCCGCGGTTGTCGGCCGGGCCGCGCATCACGAAGGGCTGACCGGGGCTGCGGAAGCTGTGCAGGTCCAGCAGCACCTCGTGCTGCGCCAGCAGCGGGCACAGCACGTTGGCTATCCGGTCCTCGAAGTCCTGCGGCGTGGCAGTGGGTTGCAGGCGCCGGTTGAGGTTGCGCTCGCCCATGCGGCGCATCTTGTTGTAGGCCAGCGGGTTGCACACCGGCACGAAGGTGACGCTGCCGCGCACGATTTCGATGTCGCTGCTGTCGATCTGCGCCAGCACGCGCCGGATGCCTTTGGTGCCCGCCGTTTCGTTGCCGTGCACGGCGCCGGTGATGATGAGCCTGGGGCCGGGTGCGAAGCCGCTGATGCGGTGCGAGCGCAGGTTCTGGTTGCTGATCATCTTGGCCTCACTCGTCACCGCCGCACAGCATGCGGTGGGCGCGTGCATACCGTTCGTGAATGCCCACGATCACTTCGGGCGGCAGGTCCAGCGCCGCCTGTTCTGCGCCGCCGGTGACACCTGTTGAAGCCAGCCAGTCGCGCAGCGGTTGTTTGTCCAGCGCGACGATTCGGCCTTGCTTCAGTTCATCGGCCAGCCACAAGCGCGACGAGTCCGGTGTCAGCGCTTCGTCCATCAGCGTCAGCGTGCCGCTGGCGTCCAGGCCGAACTCGAACTTGGTGTCGGCGATGACGATGCCGCGTGTCAGCGCGTAGGCCGCGGCGGCCTTGTACAAACGGATCGCGGTTTCGCGCACCTGGGCCGCCAAGGGCGCGCCGATCTGCGCTGCCAGCTGATCGAAGCTGATGTTCTCGTCATGGTCGCCCACGGCGGCCTTGGTGGCGGGGGTGAAGATGGGCTCGGCCAAGGGCTCGGTCATCGCCAGGCCGGCCGGCAGCGGCATGCCGCAGACGGTGCCGCTGTGGCTGTATTCCTTCCAGCCCGAGCCGGCGACATAGCCGCGCACCACGGCTTCGCAGGGCACGGGTTTCAGGCGCTTGACCAGCATGGCGCGGCCTTGCACCTGCGGCACTTCGTCGGGTGCGACCACACTTTCCGGCGTGTCGCCCGTCAGGTGGTTGGGCACGATGCCTTCCAGGTGGCCAAACCAGAACAGCGCCATCTCCGTCAGCAAGCGACCCTTGCCGGGCACGGGCGCTTTCATCACCACGTCGAAGGCGCTCAGGCGGTCGCTGGCCACCATCAGCAGGCGGTCAGCGCCCACGGCGTAGTTGTCGCGCACCTTGCCGCGTGCCAGCAGGGGCAGCGAGTGCAGCGTGGTGGATGGCACGGCAGGGCCGAGCGCGGCCAGGGCAGAGGGGGTCATGAAGTTGCAGCCCGAAAGGGCAGGAGTGAGCGCGCTATTTTGCGTGCAGCAGGCTCTGCAGCAGCGTCAGGCTGCCGGCGGTGGCGTCCAGCCGCACGCGCAGGCCCATCGGCAGCGGCCGGTTCGGCGTGCCGTGGCCGGTGGGCCAGCCGCCCAGCAGCGGCTTGCCGTGCTGCTGGCAGACGGGCACCAGCATGTCTTGCAGCAGCGCCTTCGGCGACGCCTCTTCGGTGAAGCTGCCCAGCACGATGCCGGCCACCGCGTCCAGCACACCAGCCAAGCGCAGCTGCGTCAGCAGGCGGTCGACGCGAAAGAGTTCTTCGTTCACGTCCTCCAGGAACAGGATCGCGCCTTGCATGTTCCAGGCCCAGGGTGTGCCCAGCAGCGCTGCCACCAGGCTGAGGTTGCCACCCACCAGCAGGCCCTCGGCCTGGCCACCGACACACGGCGCACCGGCTTGCAGCGCAGGCGCCAGCACGTCACCGGCTTTCAAGCCGCGCTGCAGCAGTTGCAGCAGCGCGGCTTCGTCGGCTTCACGACCGGGCTTGATGAGATCGGACGCCGGCATCGGCGCGTGCAGGCTGGGCAAACCGTGCAAGGCCCACAGCGCATGCAACGCGGTGATGTCGCTGTAGCCCATCAGCAGCTTCGGGTGGCGCAGCAGCAGCGCGGTGTCGATGTCGGGCAGCAAGCGCATCGTGCCGTAGCCGCCGCGCAGGCAGTGGATGGCGGCCACTTCGTCGTCGGCCAGCGCCGCATGCAGGTCGGCCAGGCGCATCGCATCCGATCCAGCCAGGTAGCCGGTGTTGGCGCGGCAGCTGGGGTACAGGCGGGTGCGGTAGCCATAACGTTCACCCCAGCGTTCGTACAGCGCCAGCACGGCCGGCAGCTTGTCGGCGTCCACGGGCCCGGCGGGTGCCAGCACGCCAATCAAGTCGCCAGCTTGCAAAGCGGCAAAACTCATGGGTGGGACACCATCAGCCGGTGCACTGCAGCGCCCAGCGCAGGCAGCCGCCAAGTGGTGGCGCAACGCTCGTGCGGCGCGTAGCGGCTGCCCAGGTTGCTGAGCAGCGCCACCAGATAGTGGGTGCTGCCCAACTTCACGATGCCAGCGTCGGAAGCGTAGTTTTCGGTGGTGCCGGTTTTGTGCGCAAAGGCCGGGGCGTCGGGCAAGCCCGGCACCCAGCCGGGCACATCGCGCAGCGCGCCGCTGGACAAGATCTCGTCCAGCTGTTGCCGCGCCAGCAGCGCCCGCAGGCCATCGCGCGTGGCCGGCTGCAGCAGCGGTGCGTGGCCTGCCGGCAGCCAATGCGCGGGCGGCGCGTCGGCGTCCAGCAGCCACAGCAGGCGCACGGTGTCCCAGGCCGTCATGTGGATGTGTCCCACGCCCGAACCCTGGCCGTTGCGCCAGCCACCGGCAGAGGTGGTGCGGTTGAGCTGCAAGGTGTGCAGCGTGGCCTGCTGCAAACGCTGGTTGAGTGTGTCCACCATGCCGGTGTGGTGCAGCAGCATCACGCACTGGTCGGTGGCGTCGTTGTCGCTGACGGTGATCATGGGTTCCAGCGTGGGCAGCACCTGGGGCCAGGTGGCGCGCCCGGCATCCACCGCCAGGCCCAGGCCCACGGCGACCATCAGCTTGAGCAGCGAAGCCGGGTAAGGCGCCACCATGCGCAGCGGCCCGCTGCCGTGCAGCCGCTGCCAGGGCAGCTGCTGCCAGTCCGCACCGGGTTGCCAAGCCACCGACACACCGCCAGCGCCCTGCAAGTCGGCGTCAAAGCGCACCCCTTGCAAAGGCCCCGCCTGGGCGTCGATGGTGGCCGCAAGGCCCTGCGGGTGCTCGCGCGAAAACAGCACGTTGGCCCAGCGTGGTGCCGCCCCTGGCGCAAAACGCACCACCGCAAGGTCGATGTTGGGGAAGGCTTGCACCGGCCGCCCGGCCCGCATGGCGTCGGGCGTGGAGCCAAAGTCCTGCTGGCGCACGGCCCGGATCAGGGCATGGGCAACCGTGGTGTGTGCAGTGCGCATGGCGCAGTGTGCAGCAAAGGAAAAGGGGCCTCCGCAGAGGCCCCATTCAGGCACCGTGCGGCCTGGTACTCAGAAAAACTTGTACTCGAGGTTCAGCACGAAGGCACGACCGCGTGGGTCAGCCACACGCGGCTCCCAACTGCTGCCCGAGCCGAAGTTGCTGTCGTAGGTGACGGCAAAAGGCGGGTCCTTGTCGAACAGGTTCTTGATGAGGCCGGTGACGGTGAGGTTCTTGATGCCCGTGTAGGTGGCCGACAGGTTGTAGGTGGTGTAGCTGTCGACCTTGGATTTCCAGTTGGGCGGCGTCACCAGGCCCGATGCCACGCCTGGCAGCACCTGATCGTTGTAACCGCTGCGGAAGTTCTGGCTGAAGGTGCTGCCCCAATCGCCCATCTTGGCGCTGATGGTGGCACTGTGCTTCCAGCGCAGGCCCAGGTCGCCACCGGTCGTGAAGCGCCCCACTTCGCTGGCGCCCCAAGGTGCGCTGACCAGCACACGCGACTTTTTCTGGATCAGGTAGGTGCCTTCCAGGCCCGCTGTCCAGCGTGCGCCGACGGCGTTGAAACCGCTCTTGATGCTGACCTCGACACCTTCGGTCAAAGTCTCGCCGGCATTGACGATGCGCTGGTCCACAGCAACCAGGGTGCCGCCGGCGTCACGCAGAAAACGCTCCGGAAAGAGGCTGTAGTTTTCAAGCATGGTGCGCAGGCTCAGCAACTGGATGGTGCCTTCGCGCTGGATCTTCCACCAGTCCATGCCGATGCTGATGTTGGGCGTGGGCTCGAAGATGAAGCCCACCGAAGCCATCTTGGCGTCTTCGGGGCCGAGGTCTGTTTTGCCGCCATTGACGATGTCGGGGCGCAGCGCCACGCAGCCCGGGATGGTGCTGTCGACGCGGCCACCGGGGCAGATGGCCGGATCGGCGAGGTCGGCGCCCGTGTACAGGGCCACCGACACGCCGTTGTACAACTGGTTGAAGGTGGGCACGCGGAAGCCCGTGCTGTAGCTGCCGCGGAACAGCAGCGAATCCAGCGCCTTGAAGCGCAGCGACACCTTGGGGTTGGTGCTGGCGCCGAAGCCGTCGTATTCGTCGCGGCGCACCGCCAGGTTGGCTTCCAGATCCTTGGTCACAGGGATGATGACTTCCGTGAAGACCGCCTTCACGTCACGCTTCACACCCAGCAGCGCGTTGCCGTCGTCGAAGGGCGCGGCGATGATGACCGGCCTTGCGGTGGCCGCACGTTCGTCGCCATTGAACTTGTACTTCTCGCTGCGGAAGTCGACACCCACGGCCGCCAGCACGTCACCGGCCGGCAGCTTGAACACAGAGCCTGATGCCGAAGCGTCGATTTGCGTCATGGTGAACTCGCCGCCGTACAAAACCACACCACGCGCCGAGGCCGATTCAAGCTCGGCCAGGCCGGCCGCCGACTGGGTTTGACCCGGCAGCAGGAAGATGTTGACCTTGCCGGTGTTGAGTGCATCGATGATGCCGGGCTGCACACGGCCGCCCACGGTGGTGGTGTTGCGGAAGTAGTAGCCGCCACCCAGTGTGGACTTGGACTCGCTCTTGGCCTGCAGCACGCCGGCTTTGTAGTCCCAGCCAAAGACCGGGCCTTCGATGCCTGCAAACAGGCGCTGGGTGGTGGTTTCGGTCTTGATCTCGCGCGGGCCGCACTCGATGCAGCGCCAGCGGTAGGCCATGGGCAGGCCACGCTGGGACTCGAGCACGGTGGTGGGGAAAGCAGTCCGCAGCGCGTCAAACACCAGGTCGTAGGCCGCCTGCGAGTCGGCATTGCGAGGGAACCGCAGTGGCTGGGTTGTGGTGTTCGGCGTGAGCTGCAGATTGGAGAATATCTTGGCCGAGTCGGCCCGCGAGCCTGTGGCTTCTGCAGACACCAGGTGTTGGCCCAGCTTGAGGTTGCCGCGCAGCACGAAGTTCAGGTTTTCGATGGGCTGCTGCAGCACGGCCGCGCGGCCGGTGTCCCAGGCGCAGTTGTACTGGGCCTGAGGAAAGTCCCAGATCAGTTCGTCGTAGGGCGCTTGACCTTCGATGACGCCGCAGCCTCGGCCACCTGGCAGATCGAGGATGTTGATGCCCGCCGAGGCCCGTACCGTGGTGCTGCCGATGACCAGTGGCGTCGCGGCCGCGTTGGGGAAGAGTGTGCCGGCCAAAGGAAAGATCGACGCAAACGGCGCACCGCGTGTGTCCACGCTCAAGCCACGGTCGGGCTGGAAGGTGTTGACAAAACTGCGCTCGCTGCCACGCAGGATCTTGTTCTCGCTGTAGGCGATGGTGCCCATGATGTTGAAACCGTCGCGGTCGAGATCGCCCGCGCCGCCCACCACCGACCCGCGGTAGATGTTGCCGCCACCGGCCTCGGTCACATCGACGATGGCCTGTGCGCGCAGACCGGTAAAGTTGTTGCGCAGGATGAAGTTGATGACGCCGCCGATGGCGTCGGTGCCGTAGATGGCGCTGGCACCGTCTTTCAGCACCTCGATGCGCTCCACCGCCGACATCGGAATCTGGTTCAGGTCGACAACGCCGCCATTCAGGCCGTGCGCAGCCACGCGCCGGCCGTTCAGCAGGATGAGCGTGGCGTTGCTGCCCTGGCCGCGCAGGTTGGCGCTGGAGGCGCCGTTGTTGCCGCGTTGCTGGCCGCCCACCACGTCGGCGTTGCTGGCCAGGTTGTCCAGGCCATTGCCGTTGGTGGACAGCGACAGAATCAACTGCTCGGCCGTGGTGATGCCTTCACGGTCAATTTCAGCACGTGTGATGACCTGCACGGGCAGCGCGCCAGCGGCGGCAATGCGCTTGATGCTGGAACCGGTGATGGTCACCCGCTGGTCCTGGGCTTGCGCCAGGGTATGGGATGCCAGACCAATCAGGGCCAGGCTGCTGACCAGGGCTTTGAGCTTCATGCGGTGATTTCCTCGTGTCGGGGCTGTTGATTTGTTGGGTTTGGGCTGTCTTGCCGTCTCGGGTGTGGCCGTCCTTCACACCCAGCAAGACGCGTACCTTGGGAGTGTTGCCTTGGGGCCCCGCTCTGGCCCATTCGGGATAACCAATGGTGTGCGTGCGCGCCACAGTTGAGGGCAGCGTGCCTGCTTGTCGTGCCCGGCGCGTGTGCTTTGCTCGCTGCGACGGTGCAGCGCTCGATCCATGTGAACATCGCGCTCCATGCATGCAGACAAGAGCGCGGCGACTGCGGTTTCGCCCTGGCGCTGGATCCCCACGCTGTACTTCGCCCAGGGCCTGCCTTATGTGGTGGTGATGACGCTGTCGGTCGTCATGTACAAGAACCTGGGTGTGTCCAACACCGACATTGCGCTGTACACCAGCTGGCTCTATCTGCCCTGGGTCATCAAGCCGCTGTGGAGCCCGCTGGTGGACCTGCTGGGCAGCAAGCGGCGCTGGATCGTGGGCCTGCAGTTCGGCGTCGGCGTGGCCTTTGCGCTGGTGGCGCTGACGCTGCCGGCGCCCAAGTTCCTGCAGATGACGCTGGCCATGTTCTGGTTGATGGCCTTTGCCTCGGCCACGCACGATATCGCCGCCGATGGTTTTTACATGCTGGCGCTGCAGCAGCGCACGCAGGCCGCCTTCGTCGGCGTGCGCAGCACCTTCTACCGCCTGAGCATGCTGGGCGGGCAGGGCGGCCTGGTTTACCTGGCGGGCTGGCTGGCCGAGCGCCAGGGCGACGTGGCGCTGGCCTGGAGTTGGGTCTTCGGCCTGCTGTCTGCGCTGTTTGCGGCCGCAGCGCTGCTGCACCTGTGGGCCTTGCCGCGGCCGGCGGGTGACGGTCCGGTGCCACGCAGTTCAACCTTCGGTGCCGACTTCATGAAGGTCTTCGCGGCCTTCTTCGCCAAGCCCGACATCCTGCGCATCCTGGCCTTTTTGCTGCTGTACCGCTTTGCCGAAGCGCAGATGCTGAAGCTGGTGACACCCTTCTTGCTAGACACCCGCGAACTCGGCGGCCTGGGCCTGCGCACGCAGGACGTGGGCATTGCCTACGGCACCGCAGGTGTGGTGGCGCTCACCTGCGGCGGTTTGCTGGGCGGGTGGGTCATTTCCCGCGGCGGGTTGAAGCGCCTGCTGTGGCCGCTGATGCTGTGCATGAACGTGCCCAATGTGCTGTACGTGCTGCTGGCGCTGGCGCAACCCACCAGCTTGTGGGTGGTCAGCGCGGCGCTGGCGCTGGAGCAGTTTGGCTATGGCTTCGGCTTCACGGCCTACATGGTGTTCATGCTGATGGTGGCCGGCGGTGACAGTCAGCAGGGCGGCCCCGGCGGGTCTGCGGGAACGGCGATTCACAAGACCGCCCACTACGCCATCTGCACCGGCTTCATGGCCCTGGGCATGATGCTGCCCGGCATGTGGGCCGGCTGGCT
>JBBRCN010000142.1:0-8197 GCA_038204775.1 Burkholderiales bacterium
CACGTCCAACAGCAGCGCGCCCGGATGGGCCGCGACAAAGTCCTGCAGATCGGTGACAGCCAGCGACTGCATGTGGCTAGTAGTCCGTTGCGCCAAACCGATTGCATGAAATCGCGCCTTCGTCCGCCATGCGTCGTTGCAAATCCGCGCCATAGCTGCAGCTATGGCTGTGGTTTGCGCCTAGCCTGACGAACGAATGCATCAGTTTCATTTTTAATCTCATTGACGGAACGGACTACTAAAAGTGGAAGCGGGTGGGCTCGTCAAAGCCTTCCAGGCGCGGCGCAACGGTGTCGAACAGGTCGCTGTGCGACCAGGCGGTTTCGCCGGCGCGGGTGTAAAGGCGCGCCCGCATGATGGGCAGTTCGCCCACCACGGCAGCCAGACGGCCACCGGGTTTGAGCTGCTGCAGCAAGACCTGCGGCACCGCTGGCACCGACCCCGACAGCAGGATCACGTCGAAGGGCCCGGCGGCCGCCAGCCCCAGCGCGCCAGCCGCAGCGCTGACTTCAACAACGGTGGCGTTGACCACACCGTTGCGCGCCAGGTTGTCGCGCGCCATCTGCGCCAGGGGCGCGCGGCATTCCAGCGTCGTCACATTCAGCGCGCGGTGCGCCAGCAAGGCGGCCATGAAGCCCGAGCCGGTGCCGATCTCGAGCACGTTTTCGTGACGCTGCACCTGCAGCGCCTGCAGCAGGCGCGCTTCAACCTTGGGTTCCAGCATGCATGGCGCGGCGTTGGCGCCGTGCCCTGCTGATACGCCGGCCGCATCGCCTTCCAGCAGCGGCAACTGCGTGTCGACAAAGGCCAGCGCACGGTGGTGCGGCGGCACAAAGTCTTCGCGCCGCACGCTGGCCAGCAGCGACAGCACGGATGCGTCGAGCACGTCCCAGGGGCGGATCTGCTGCTCGATCATGTTGAAGCGGGCTAGTTCGGTGTTCATGTCCATACGGTGTGAAGTATCACGACGGGCTCGCTTCGATTCTATGGGGCCGCCTCGATGGCGGGCGGCGTGGCCACGGCCGCGTGGGCGGTTGGTGCGGGCCGCGTGCCGAAACGGCGCTTGGCCCACACCGACAGGTCGTCGAGCCAGCAGTACACCACCGGCACCACCACCAGCGTCAGCAGCGACGAGGTGATGACACCGCCGATCACCGCCTGCCCCATCGGCGCCCGCTGTTCGCTGCCTTCGCTGAGCGCAAAGGCCAGCGGCACCATGCCAAACACCATCGCCAGCGTTGTCATCAGGATGGGCCGCAGCCGCACCCGGGCGGCTTCCAGCAAGGCCGCGGAGCGCTCCATGCCCGGCACGATGGAACCGTCGTGCAACACCTGGTCCTGCCGCGCACGGATCGCAAAGTCCACCAGCAGAATGGCGTTTTTGGTCACCAGCCCCATCAGCATGACCACGCCGATGACCGAAAACATGTTCAGCGTGCTGCGAAACAGCAGCAGCGCCGCCACCACGCCGATCAGCGTCAGCGGCAGGCTGCTCATCAGCGCCAGCGGCTGCAGGAAGCTCTTGAACTGGCTGGCCAGGATCATGTAGATGAACACCACCGCCAGTGCCAGCGCGCCGATGGCGTAGCTGAAAGATTCCTGCATGTTCTTGGTGCTGCCGCCGAAGCTGTAGCGGTAGCCTGGCGGCCAGGCGATGCGGTCCAGCGTGGTGCGGATGTCGGCGCTGACCTCGCCGCTGCTGCGGTTCAACGCGTTGGCGTCGATGTTGACCTCGCGGTTCAGGTCGCGCCGGTTGATCTGGTTGGGGCCGGTGGCGCTGCGCACGTCCGCCACTTGCGACAGCCGCACCACGCGCGCGCTGCCGTCGGCGTTGACGCCGATGACCAGCGGCAGTTGCCCCAGGTCGTCCGCGCTGTCGCGGCTGTCGGGCGCCAGGCGCAGGCGCACGTCGTAGTTTTCGCCGTCGGCGGCGCGCCAGCTGCCCACCGAGGTGCCGGCCAACAGCACACGCAAGGTGTTGGCCAGGGTGTTGACGCTGAGGCCCAGGTCGGCCGCTGCATCGCGTTTCACGTCCACGGCGATGGTGGGCTTGTCGGGCTTGAGCGTGCTGTCCAGATCGGTCAGGCCGGGTATCTGGCGCAACTGCGGCATCAGCTGGCGGGTGATACGTTCCAGTTCGCCCAGGTCGGGCCCCTGAACGCTGAAGACGATGCTCTTGCTGCCGCCCAGGTCGGTGGCGCCGATGTTGGTCACGGTGATACCGGGGATGCGGTCCAGGCGCTCGCGCATGGGCACGGCCAGGTCGGACACGCTGCGCTGGCGGTCCTTGCGGTTGGCCAGGCGCACGTAAACCGAGCCATAGATCTTGCCGGCCGCAAAGCCGCTGTTGATGGTGATGACCGTGTGCTTGACCTCGGGCAGTTCGCGCAGCGCCCGGTCGACCTGTTTGGCGCGCATCTCGGTCACTTCGAGCGAAGAACCCACCGGTGTGTAGAAGTTGATCTGCGTTTCCGAGAAGTCGGCCTTGGGCACAAATTCCCTGCCCACGGTACCCAGCAGCACGATGGCCAGCACAAAGGTGCCCAGCGCCACCAGCACGGTCTTGACCTTGTGCACCAGAGACCAGGCCAACAGGCGCTGGTAGCCGCGCGACAACCATTCGGTGAAGACTTCGAACTGGCCCGTCACCCGGCCCAGCGTGCGGTCGTACAGCGACAGCGGCGCGCCCGGGTCGCGGCCGTGGGCTTGTGGGTCGTGCCAGACGCTGGACAGCATGGGGTCGAGCGTGAAGCTGACGAACATGCTGATCAGCACCGCGGCCACGATGGTGATGCCGAACTCGTGGAAGAACTTGCCCACGATGCCGCCCATGAAACCGATGGGCAGGAACACGGCCACGATGGACAGCGTGGTGGCCAGCACCGCCAGGCCGATCTCGTTGGTGCCGTCCAGCGCCGCGTCGTGTGCGCTCTTGCCCATCTTGACGTGGCGCACGATGTTCTCGCGCACGACGATGGCGTCGTCGATCAAGAGGCCCACACACAGGCTCAGCGCCATCAGCGTGATGTTGTTGATGGTGAAGCCGAACACGTACATGAACAAGAAGGTGCCGATCAGCGCAATCGGCAGCGTCAGCCCGGTGATGACGGTGCTGCGCCAGGAATTCAGGAACAGGAAGACGATCAGCACCGTGAGCGCCGCACCTTCGATCAGCGTGCGCTGCACATTGGCCACGCTGACGCGGATGCTGCGCGAGTTGTCGCGGTTGATCTCGGTGCGGATGTGCGGCGGTGTCAGCGCCTTGGACTCGTCCAGCGCACGCACCAGCCCGTCGACCACGGCGATGGTGTTTTCACCCTGGCTCTTCTGCACGCTGAGCAGCACCGTGCGCTGGCCGTTGTACAGGGCCAGGCTTTCCAGCTCTTGCGGGCCGTCCACCACGTCGGCCACCTGCCACAGCTTGACCACGGTGCCGCCGGCGTTGGCCGCGCCACCGGCGGCAGTGGTCTTGCGCGCGACGACGATGTCGCGGAAGTCGCGCGGTGTTTTCAGGCGTGCGTTGATCTGCACCACACGGTCCTGTTCGGCCGAGCGGATGTTGCCCAGCGGCAGCTCCTGGTTTTCACTGCGCAGCGCGTTGGACACCTGTTCGGTGCTGACCCCCAGCGCTTCCATCGCGGCCGGTTTCAGGTGGATGCTGACCTGGCGCTGCACCCCACCCACCACGCTGACGGCGCCCACGCCACGCACGTTTTCCAGCTTCTTCTGCAGCACCTGGGTGGCCCAGGTGGTCAGTTCCTGCGGCGTGGCTTTGCCGTCGGTGGCCAGCACGGCGATGTTGAAGATGGGTTGCGCGGCCGGGTCGAAGCGCGAGATGCGCGGGTCCTTGATTTCTTCACGCAGCAGCGGGCGGATCAGCGACACCTTTTCGCGCACGTCGTCGGCGGCCTTGCGGCCATCCACATCGAGGTTGAACTCGATGATCACCACGGCCACACCTTCGTAAGACCGTGAAGACAGGGCGCTGATGCCGGCAATGGTGTTGACCGCCTCTTCGATCTTTTTCGTGACCTCGGCCTCGACGATCTCGGGGCTGGCGCCGGGGTAGTCCATCGACACCACGACGGTGGGGAAGTCGATGTTGGGAAACTGGTCCAGGCTCAGGCGCTGGTAACTGAACAGGCCCAGCACCACGAAGGCCAGCATGACCATGACGGCCATCACCGGGTTGGCGATCGAAACGCGGGTGAACCACATGGTGCGGTGGCCTCAGCGCGACGCGGCGGGCACAGGGATGGGTGCGGCGGCGGGTGCGGCGGCGGGTGCTGCGGCAGGCGTGACAACAGGCGCCGCAGCAGGCATAGCGGGCAACGTCAGCCGTGTGCCCGCCCGCAGCGAACCCACCGTGCCTCTCAGCACGGTGGCCCCAGGCTGCAGGCCGGCCGTGACTTCGATGCCCGACTCCAGCTTGCCGTCGATGAGCACCTCGCCGCGCGCACCGGTGCTCACGTTGATGGCCTGCGCCTGGCCATCAACCACCGTCAGCACATAAGGCCGCGCCTGGTCAAAACGCAGTGCGGTGGCCGGCACCACCAGGGCCGACTTGCGCTGCAGCTCGATGCTGCCGCGCGCAAAAAGGCCTTGGCGCAGACCGGCTGCGCTGGCGCCCGGCGCCAGTTCCAGGTAGGCCAGCACCGCCCGTGTGCCGGTCTGTGCGCTGGGGTTGATGCGCACCACACGCGCCGTCACGGCTTCGGCCAGGCCGTCGATCTGCACCAGCGCGGTCTGGCCCACGCGCAGCTGCACCACGTCTTCTGGCGCCACTGCGGCTTCCAGTTCCAGTCGGCCCAGGTCGACGATCTCGACGATGCGGGCGTCCAGGTTCACCCGCTCGCCCGGCTGCACCAGGCGCTGCGCCACCAGGCCCGCGATGGGGGCACGGATCTGGCTGTCCTGAACCGCCTTGCGGGCGATGTCTGCAGCGGCGCGCGCCGCCTGCATCGATGCGTTGGCGCCGGCTGCGCTGCTGACCGAGGTGTCCAGCGCGTTGCGTGAGATGAAGCCCTGGTTGACCAGCGCCTTGTTGTTGTCCAGCGTGCGCTGGGCGATGTCCAGCTGGGCCTGCGCGGCCCGCGCCTGGTCTTCGGCCTGGCGCAGGCGCAGCTGGTAGTCGGTGGCGTCCAGTTGGCCGATGAGCTGGCCAGCGCTGACACGGTCACCTTCGCGCACCTGCAGGCTCTGCACCTCGCCGGCCACACGGGCCTTGACGATGGCGCTGCGCACCGCCTTCAGGCTGCCGGTGACCGCCAGCGTGGTACGCAGGTCGGCTCGCCTGGCCACGGTGATGTCGCCGGCGGCCAGTTCGATGCCCTGCGCGGCCGCTGCGCTGGCGCCGCTCCCGGCCGCCGCAGGCGCCGGTGGTTTTGTTCCGGGCGCCCATAGCAGACGCACGGCAACGGCGCCCACCACCACCGCAGCCACCGCAGCGGCAATCCATGCCCACTTCCTGGTCATGTGGCGTCCGCTGTCCGCACTTCGAGCCCGCGCAGGACCAGGTCGAGATGGGTGTCCAGCACCAGCGCCGGATCCACCTCAACGCCATGCACAGGGCAGGCGCCAAACGAATGGCGGTGAATGGCCATGAAGATGACAGGCGCCATCAACGCCAGCGCCACTTCGTGCACGGGCATGGGCCTGAATTCGCCGTGGTCGATGCCGCGCTGCACGCAGCGGCCGAACAGGCGGTCGGCTGGCACCATCACTTCGTCTGTGTAGAACTGCGCCAGCTCGGGAAAGTTGCGCACCTCGGCCAGCACGATCTTGTGGATGCCGGCAGCCGGCGTGTTGCCCACACGTTCCCACCAGGTCTTCAGCAGGCAGGACAGCAACTCGCTGCTGCTGCCCTCGAAGCTGCTGGCCATCTCTTCGCCTTCGGCAATCAGGCTGGACAGGTTGTGTCGCACGACGGCCTTGAACAGCTCTTCCTTGCTGGGGTAGTACAGGTAGAGCGTGCCCTTGGACACACCCGCGCGCTGCGCCATTTCGTCGGTGCGCGATGCGGCAAAGCCCTTTTCGGCAAACACGGCCAGCGCGGCGTCCAGCAGCTCTTGCGGACGCGCTTCCTTGCGCCGCTGGCGCGGGCCGGCGTCGGGTGATGTCGAGATCGGGCTCATTTTTAATGACTGACTGGTCAGTAATACTAGTCTTAGGCATCTGTCCGGTCAAGCCGGCCGGGTGGATGTCACGGTCCCTGGCCTGCGGGCTGGCATGGATGTGGCTTTCCTGGCAGGGCCCGCCATGCGCTGGCTATCATCCTCCGCCCTTGAACCCCAGCCGCCGCAGAAAGCCCGCCTGTTTTGGATCCCATCCTGCTACTGAAGGCCGCCATCATGGGCGTGGTCGAGGGCCTGACCGAGTTCTTGCCCATCTCGTCCACCGGCCACCTGATTCTGGCCGGCTCGCTGCTCAACTTCACCGGCGCCGCCGTCAAGGTCTTTGACGTGGCCATCCAGAGCGGCGCCATGCTGGCCGTGATCTGGGAATACCGCCAGCGCCTGCTGGGCACCGTGCGCGGCATCACCCACGACCCCGTGGCGCAGCGTTTCGCGCGCAATGTGCTGGTGGCCTTTTTGCCCGCCGCAGTGCTGGGCCTGATGTTCGGCAAGCTGGTGAAGGAACACCTGTTCCACCCCGTGCCGGTGGCGCTGGCGTTCATCGTGGGTGGCTTCATCATCCTGGCCGTCGAAGCCTGGCACCGCCGCAAGTTCGGTGAGCGCGACCTGGAAGGCACACGCCGCGCACGTGTCGAGTCGGTGGACGACATGACGGCGCTGGACGCGTTGAAGGTGGGCCTGATGCAGTGCCTGGCGTTGATACCGGGCACCAGCCGGTCGGGCGCCACCATCATCGGCGGCATGGTGTTCGGCTTTTCGCGCAAGTGCGCTACCGAGTTCAGCTTCTACCTGGGCATACCCACGCTGATGGGCGCCGGCGCCTACTCGGTCTGGAAAGAACGCCATGTGCTGGACGCCAGCGACCTGCCCATGTTTGCCGTCGGCACCGTGGTGGCGTTTTTCAGCGCGCTGCTGTGCATCCGCTGGTTGATCCGCTATGTGTCGACCCACGACTTCACGATCTTCGCCTGGTACCGCATCGTCTTCGGTGCAGTGGTGCTGATCACCGCCTACACCGGCTGGGTGACCTGGGCGGCCTGAATTCAGCCCGGCTGAATGGGTTCAGGCCGGGCGCCTGAACAGCAAGTCCCACACGCCGTGGCCCAGCTGCAGGCCGCGATTTTCGAACTTGGTCAGCGGCCGCCAATCGGGCCGCGGCGCGTAGCCGACTGCCGTGTTGACGAGGCCGGGCTCGTCACTCAGCACCTGCAGCATCTGCTGCGCGTAGGGCGCCCAGTCGGTGGCGCAGTGCAGGTAGCCGCCAGGCGCCAGGTGCTGCACCAGCTGCGCCACGAAGGGCTGCTGGATGAGCCGGCGTTTGTTGTGCTTCTTCTTGTGCCAGGGGTCGGGAAACCAGACGTGCACGCCGGCCAGGGCCGCTGGCGCGATCATCTGCGCCAGCACCTGCACGGCATCGTGCTGCACGATGCGCACATTGTTCAACTGCTGTTCACCGATCAGCTTGAGCAGCGCGCCCACGCCGGGCGGGTGCACCTCGATGCCGATGAAGTCGGTGCCCGCCTGCGCTGCTGCCACCTGCGCTGTCGGGCCGCCCATGCCAAAGCCGATTTCCAGCACACAGGGCGCCTGGCGGCCGAAGATGTTGTCCAGGTCCAGCAGCTGCTGTGCAAAGGGCAGCAGGAAGCTGGACCCCAGTTCGTCCAGTGCACGCTGCTGGCCCGGCCCGATGCGCCCTGCGCGCAGCACGAAGCTGCGGATAGGCCCGCGGCCTGATGGCGGGGGTGGTGGCACAGCGTCGGGCGGCGTGGAGGGGCTGTCGTTCATGGGGGCGCGATTGTGCCTGCGGCTTGGCAAGGCAGCAGCCAAACACTCGAATGTGGGGGAGTGGGCACTTCGTGGCGCAGAGCCCGTTCGAAATGGACGTGCGCAGCGGACAATGAAGGACCGCCTCTGGCGGATGAGGAGCCTCCATGGACATGCGTTCGTTCTCTTGCGCCGGCGCGCTGGGTCTCTTGCTGTCCACGGCCCCGGCTGTGTCCCAGGCCGAGGGGGTGGAGTTTTTCTTCAGTGGCACAGCCATTGCCAACCTCAGCGAAGACACC